>NZ_FMTR01000005.1:0-112710 GCF_900100135.1 Pseudomonas sp. NFACC05-1
CAGAGCAAGAAGCCACTTGAGGAGTTGGACGGATGGGTACGACGTAAGCTTCGGTGTGCCATCTGGCGCCAATGGAAGCAGCCCTCGACGAGGGCGCGCAACTTAATGCGCTTGGGGCTTGGCGAAGCTCGTGCCTGCAAGTCAACGTCGAATGGCCGCGGCCCATGGTGGAACTCGGGGGCGTCGCATATGAATCAGGCGCTGCCGAAGAAACTGTGGAACCAACTCGGACTGGTCTCGATACTGGACACGATCAACGGCTTATCTGCATAACCTGAACCGCCGTATACGGAACCGTACGTACGGTGGTGTGAGAGGACGGCGGATGCAAATCCGCCTCCTACTCGATCGCTTACTGAGTGGTTTATATCTTGCCCAGTAGTAGCAGGATCAACAGCACTACCAACACCACACCGATGATACCGGACGGGCCATAACCCCAACTTCTTGAGTGCGGGAAGACGGGGAGGCCACCGATCAGCAGGAGGATCAGGATAATGATAAGTATTGTGCCCATTGTAGATTTCCTTATTGGTCAGTTCTGGAGTGATACAACTTCCAACTACCAGCGCGCATGCGTTAAATCCGGGCGGCTTAATAAGTCCGACCGTTGCGCCTTGTAGAAAATTCAAAGTTTTTGTAGCGCCTACGGTTTGCCCTCGCCATTCAGCACTCTGATGGAGCGTGGGTCCGTTGAACGCCTTCGCTACACTCGGCCTATCTCTCCCGGAACAACAAGGCTGTCTGCTATGCAAAATCGCATGATGATCACTGGTGCCGGCTCTGGCCTGGGTCGCGAAATCGCGCTGCGCTGGGCCCGCGAAGGATGGCGCCTGGCCTTATCGGATGTCAGCGAACCGGGCCTCGTGGAAACCCTCAAGCTAGTGCGTGGTGCCGGTGGCGACGGCTTCATCCAGCGCTGCGATGTGCGCGACTACAGCCAATTGACTGCGTTCGCCCAGGCCTGCGAAGAGAAATTCGGCGGTATCGATATCATCGTCAACAATGCCGGCGTGGCCTCGGGCGGCTTCTTCAGCGAGCTTTCCCTGGAGGATTGGGACTGGCAGATCGCGATCAACCTCATGGGTGTGGTCAAGGGCTGCAAGGCGTTCTTGCCGCTGCTGGAAAAAAGCCGTGGCAAGATCATCAACATCGCCTCCATGGCAGCCCTGATGCAGGGCCCGGCCATGAGCAACTACAACGTGGCCAAGGCGGGTGTCGTGGCGCTGTCGGAAAGCCTGCTGGTGGAGCTGGCGCAGCAGGAAGTGGGTGTACACGTAGTGTGTCCGTCGTTCTTCCAGACCAATCTGTTGGACTCCTTCCGTGGCCCGACCCCGGCCATGAAAGCCCAGGTCGGCAAGTTGCTGGAAAGCTCACCGATCAGCGCCACGGATATTGCCGACTACATCTATCAGCAGGTCGCCCAGGGCCAGTTCATGATCCTGCCCCACGAACAGGGACGCATGGCTTGGGCCCTCAAGCAGAAGAACCCACAGTTGCTGTACGACGAAATGACCGTCATGGCTGACAAGATGCGCGCCAAGGCCCGGCAAAACCTCAATTGACCTGGGTGCCCGATGTCCTCAGGATGGCGCCATTCGGCCTTCCTGATGGACATCTGCATGCTCAATTACCTGTGGTTTTTTCTCGCCGCCCTGTTTGAGATCGCAGGCTGCTACGCCTTCTGGATGTGGTTGCGCCAGGGCAAGAGTGCCTGGTGGATCGCCCCGGCGTTGCTCAGTCTCACGTTGTTCGCCCTGTTGTTGACCCGCGTCGAAGCGACGTACGCCGGGCGCGCCTACGCCGCTTATGGCGGCCTCTATATCATTGCATCGATCGGCTGGCTGGCGGTGGTTGAGCGGGTGCGGCCACTGGGGTCCGACTGGATTGGCGTGGCACTCTGCGTCTTGGGGGCGAGTGTGATTCTATTCGGCCCGCGGTTCTCGGCCCCCTGAAATAACCGGCGGTCCGACAGGGTTTTGCAGGAAGTTTCCGTCAGTCACAAGAACTTTGCTTGTAGGGCCTTACTGAATTCTCGCGGGTGTCTTGAGAACGGGGAACAGGCCGGGCATGGTCAGGGTCCAGACATTCTTAAGGACAAGAACCATGCTTGTATTAAGCCGCGCTGTAGGTGAGTTGATTTCCATTGGTGACGATATTTCCGTCCGTGTGCTGTCGGTCAGCGGCGGCACGGTGCGTTTCGGCGTGGAAGCGCCACGGCACGTCGATGTCCATCGCTCCGAAATCTACGACAAGATCCAGAAGAAAAAGGCCCAGGCCACTCGCAAGGCCTGTTCAGTCGAATAGGTGTTTTGGCACGTCGTGCTTGAGCATCAGTTGACACTGTTCACTTTCGGGGTCGAAGACGATCAACGCCTGGCCTTTGGTCAGGGCTTGCCTGACCCGCAGAACCCGCGTTTCCAGGGGGGTGTCGTCACCATTGTCGGTGCCGTCGCGGGTCACGAAATCCTCGATCAGGCGGGTGAGCGTGTCGACTTCGAGTTGGTCGTGGGGGATGAGCATGGGGTACCTCGGCTAGACAATGGGACGATGCTACGGCCAATGGGCTTTTGCGGCTAGCCTTGGGTTTGTGGGGCCGTTCTGGCCTCATCGTGAGCAAGCTCGCTACCACAGGAATGCATTTCAAGTGTGGGAGCGAGCTTGTTCGCGATGGTAATAGCCCAGACAGTGAATGTTGGATCAGCTATCGGAGCGCTGCCCCACCAGGCTATCCACCGATGGCACCCGGGTATCGCTTTCCATCTGGGTATCGTGTTCGATCTGATGACTGAAGCGGTCCAGTGAGCCTTGGGCTGGTTGCGCGTCGCTGGCGAACACCGGCGGGCTGAGGATGTAGGCGCCGAGCAGGCGACTGAGGGCGGCCAGGCTGTCGATGTGGGTGCGTTCGTAGCCATGGGTGGCGTCGCAGCCGAAGGCGAGCAGGGCGGTACGGATGTCGTGGCCGGCGGTGATGGCCGAATGAGCGTCGCTGAAGTAGTAGCGGAACAGGTCGCGGCGTGCCGGTACCTCGTTCTCCTTGGCCAGTTTCAGCAAGTGCCGCGACAGATGATAGTCGTAGGGGCCTCCGGAGTCCTGCATCGCCACGCTGACCGAATGTTCGCTCGAGTGCTGGCCAGGGGCGACGGGCGCGATGTCGATGCCGACAAATTCGCTGACATCCCAGGGCAATGCTGCCGCTGCACCGCTGCCGGTTTCCTCGGTGATGGTGAACAGTGGGTGACAATCGATCAGCAGTTCTTCGCCGCTGTCGACAATCGCCTTGAGCGCCGCCAACAGGGCTGCGACCCCGGCTTTGTCGTCCAGGTGCCGGGCACTGATGTGGCCGCTTTCGGTAAATTCCGGCAGGGGATCGAAGGCGACGTAATCACCGATGCCCACCCCCAGGGTTTCGCAATCGGCACGCGTGGCGCAGTAGGCGTCCAGGCGCAGCTCGATGTGGTCCCAACTGATGGGCAGTTCGTCCACGGCGGTATTGAACGCGTGCCCGGACGCCATCAACGGCAGCACGCTGCCACGGATCACGCCGGTGTCGGTAAACAGGCTGACCCGGCTGCCTTCGGCAAATCGGCTGGACCAGCAACCCACCGGGGCCAGGGTCAGGCGGCCGTTGTCCTTGATGGCCCGCACTGAGGCACCGATGGTATCCAAGTGCGCCGACACGGCCCGGTCGGGGCTGCTCTTGCGCCCCTTGAGCGTGGCGCGGATTGTGCCACGGCGGGTCATTTCAAAAGCGATCCCCAGCTCTTCGAGCCGCTCGGCGACATAACGCACGATGGTGTCGGTAAAGCCGGTAGGGCTGGGAATGGCGAGCATTTCCAGCAGGACTTTCTGCAGGTATTCGAGATCCGGTTCTGGAATTTTGCTGATCATGGAAACTCCTCACGGAACATTAAGTTGAATAGGGGAACCTTGTGGCGAGGGAGCTTGCTCCCGCTGGACCGCGAGCGGTCCCCTTTGAGCTCCAGGTCAATGCACAGACCCGGAGGGCAACGGAGAAGGACCGCTTCGCAGCCCCGCGGGAGCAAGCTCCCTAGCCACAGAAGAAGGGCTAGGCCACCGCCTGGCTATGAGGAAACAACAGATCCACAAAGCGCTCGGCGGTGGGTTGTGGTTCGTGGTTGGCCAAGCCTGCGCGTTCGTTGGCTTCGATGAACACATACTCGGGTTGATCGGCCGCCGGTACCAGCAGGTCGAGGCCGACCATGGGGATGTCCAGCGCCCGTGCGGCGCGCACCGCCGCATCGACCAGGGTCGGATGCAGGATCCCGGTGACATCCTCCAGCACGCCGCCGGTATGCAGGTTCGCCGTACGCCGTACGAACAGGTGCTCCCCAGCGGGCAGCACGCTGTCGTAGTCGAACCCCGCCGCGTTGAGTGTGCGCAAGGTCTCGCCATCCATCGGGATTTTACTTTCGCCGCCCGTGGCCGCTTGGCGTCGGCGGCTCTGGGCTTCGATCAACGCGCCGATGGTGTGCCGGCCATCGCCGATCACCTCCGCCGGGCGCCGGATCGCCGCCGCCACCACTTCAAAACCGATCACCAGGATGCGCAGGTCCAGACCCTCGTGGAAACTTTCCAGCAAGACCTGGCTATCGAATTGCCGGGCCGCTTCGATGGCGCTCTGCACCTCCTCGATGGTGCGCAAATCCACCGCCACGCCTTGGCCCTGTTCGCCGTCCAGCGGCTTGACCACCACCCGTTCGTGCTCGTCGAGAAACGCCAGGTTGTCATCGGCATTGCCCGCCAACTGTTGGGCCGGCAGGTTCAGGCCGGCGCTTTTCAGCACTTTGTGGGTCAGGCTTTTGTTCTGGCACAGCGTCATGCTGATGGCGCTGGTCAGGTCGCTCAAGGATTCGCGGCATCGGACCCGGCGGCTGCCATGGACCAGGGTGAACAAGCCGGCCTCGGCATCGTCTACCTGTACGTCGATGCCTCGGCGGTGAGCTTCTTCGACAATGATGCGCGCATAAGGATTGAACTGCGCTTCGGGGCCTGGCCCCAGGAACAACGGCTGGTTGATGCCGTTCTTGCGTTTAATGGCGAAGGTCGAGAGATTGCGAAAACCGAGTTTGGCGTAGAGGTTTTTCGCCAGGCGATTGTCGTGCAACACCGACAGGTCGAGGTAACTCAAGCCACGGCTCATGAAATGCTCGATGAGGTGACGCACCAGCACTTCGCCAACACCGGGCCGCGGACATTGCGGGTCCACGGCCAGGCACCAGAGGCTGCTGCCGTTTTCCGGGTCGTTGAAGGCCTTCTGGTGATTCAGGCCCATGACGCTGCCGATCACCGCACCGGTGTCGTCATCTTCGGCCAGCCAGTAGACCGGGCCACCCTCATGGCGCGGGGTCAGGCGCAGTGGGTCGATGGGCAACATGCCCCGGGCTTGGTAGAGCTGGTTGATGGCCTGCCAGTCGGTCTCGCCTTGGGCCCGGCGAATCCGAAAGCCGCGAAACACCCGCGTGGCCTGGCGATAGTCGCTGAACCACAGGCGCAAGGTGTCGGACGGATCGAGGAACAGTTGGGCCGGTTCCAGCCCCAGCACTTGCTGGGGCGCGGCCACGTATAAGGCAATGTCCCTTTCGCCGGGTTGTTCGTTGAGCAGTTCCCGGGCCAGGCTTGCCGGGTCCGGGAAGGTGTGGCCGATCAAAAGTCGGCCCCAGCCGCAATGCACCGCGATCGGGTCGGCGCCCAATTCGCTGCCGTCTTCGGCCAGGCGTGCCTGCAGGCGTTCATAGGAGGGCGCCTGGCCGCGCAAGAGGCGTTGGCTGTGAACCGTTGCATGAGGTTTCATCGATCAGATTCCTTGCTCGCTGAGCCACAGGTTCAGCGCCGCCAGTTGCCACAGTCGTGAGCCGCGCAATGGCGTGAGCTGGCCGTTGGGGTCGGTCAGCAGGCGGTCGAGCATGGCCGGGTTGAACAGGCCGCGGTCCTGGCTCGGATCCAGCAGCAGTTCTCGAACCCAGGCCAGGGTGTTGCCTTCCAGGTGCTTGAGGCCTGGTACCGGGAAATAGCCTTTTTTGCGGTCGATTACCTCGCCGGGGATCACCCGCCGGGCGGCTTCCTTGAGTACCTGTTTGCCGCCATCGGGTAGCTTGAACTTCGCGGGGACCCTGGCCGAGAGTTCCACCAGGCGGTAGTCCAGGAAGGGCGTGCGCGCTTCCAGGCCCCAGGCCATGGTCATGTTGTCGACGCGCTTGACCGGGTCGTCCACCAGCATCACGGTGCTGTCCAGGCGCAGGGCCTTGTCTACCGCGGCATCGGCCCCGGGCTGGGCGAAATGTTCCTTGACGAAGTCGCCGGCGGCGTCGTTGGCCGTCAGCCATTTGGGCTGCACGGTGGCGGCATATTCTTCATGGCTGCGGTCGAAGAACGCGGCGCGATAGGCCGCGTACGGATCGCTGGCACCATCGACCTGCGGGTACCAATGGTAACCGGCGAACAGCTCGTCGGCGCCCTGGCCGCTTTGCACCACTTTGCAGTGCTTGGCCACTTCCCGCGACAGTAGATAGAAGGCGATGCAGTCGTGGCTGACCATCGGTTCGCTCATGGCACGGAACGCTGCCGGCAGTTGCTCGATGATCTCTTTTTCGTCGATACGCAGTTGGTGGTGGCGGGTGCCGTAGTGCTTGGCGATCAGGTCCGAATACTGGAACTCGTCACCGCGCTCGCCACCGGCATCCTGGAAACCGATAGAGAAGGTCGACAGGTCCTCTACGCCGACTTCCCGCAGCAGGCCCACGAGCATGCTTGAATCCACGCCACCGGAAAGCAGTACGCCGACATCCACGGCGGCGCGTTGGCGAGTGGCGACCGCTTCACGGGTGCTGTCGAGCACGCGCTCGATCCAGTCTTCCAGGTTCAGGTGCAGTTCGTCGGCCCGTGGTCCGTAGGGCAGGGTCCACCAGGTTTTCTGCTCGGTGCTGCCGTCGGCTTCGATGCGCATCCAGGTCGCGGGCGGCAGTTTTTCAACACCCGCCAGCAAGGTGCGGGGCGCCGGGACCACCGCGTGGAAATTCAGGTAATGGTTGAGGGCCACCGGGTCGAGCATCGGGTTGATATCGCCGCCCTTGAGCAGCGCCGGCAATGCCGAGGCGAAACGTAGCCGTTGGCCGGTGCGCGACAGGTACAGCGGCTTCACGCCGAGGCGGTCGCGGGCGATGAACAGGCGCTTGGCATCGCGTTCCCAGATGGCGAAGGCGAACATGCCGTTGAGCTTGGGCAGCAGCGCTTCGCCCCAGGCGTGATAGCCCTTGAGCAGCACTTCGGTGTCGCCACCGGAATAGAAGCTGTAGCCCAGGCCTTCGAGTTCGCTGCGCAGCTCCGGGTAGTTGTAGATCGCGCCGTTGAAGGCCAGGGACAGGCCCAGCTGATTGTCGATCATCGGCTGGGCCGAGCCGTCCGACAGGTCCATGATTTTCAGGCGCCGATGCCCAAGGGCAATCGGTCCCTGGCTATGAAAACCCCAGGCGTCGGGGCCGCGAGGGGCCAGGTGATGGGTGATTCGCTCTACGGCCGCAAGGTCCGCAGGTTGTTGATCGAAACGTAACTCTCCAGCTAATCCGCACATAAGTCCTTACCGGTTTTTCCGTTGGGGAGGGGTCAAGCCGCACCCACCAAAAGGGCGGGTACCCTGAAACTGACCGGAGGGATTGCTGTGAGTTTTAGATCGATGCGTTATAAGCCGGCGGGTAGGGGGTGCCCCATGCCTCACGGGATAAGAGGAGCCTGTGGGAGCGAGCTTGCTCACGATAGCAGTGGGGCAGTCAACTCAGATGCCAACTGATCCACCGCCATCGCGAGCAAGCTCGTTCCCACAAGGGATTGGGGCACACCATTAAAGGGTGTCAGGCCTTGCCCCGAATCAATGCCCGCAACGCAAATCGGTTCGGATGGCAGGCCTCGGCCACGCTGCGGGGCAGCGGCAAAGGCTCGTTGTCCAGCCAGGCGGCGATCAGTTCGCCCGACAGCGGTGCAGTGATCAGGCCACGGGAGCCATGGCCGCTGTTGATGTACAAACCCTCGGACCACGGGCAGGGGGTGTCTGGCACTTGGCGGGCGTCTTTGCCCAGGGCCGAATAGGCCTCGCTGAACGCCTGCCTATCCGCCAACGGTCCGACAATCGGCAAGTAATCCGGGCTGGTGCAACGGAATGCCGCACGGCCTTCGAGGCGTTCCGGGTCCAGGCTGCCGGCGTTCAGGCGATCCACCAGGTCTTGGGAGATTTCTTCGAGCATCTGCAGGTTGCCGGCGTGCTCGGCGGCGGTGGGCGTCAGGTCGTCGCTGTTGAAATCGAAACTGGCGCCCAGGGTGTGCTCGCCCAGCCGCGGCGGGGCCACATAGCCTTCGGCGCAAACCACGGTCGCCAGGCTCTGGCTGCGGGTGGTTTGCGGCAACCGGGTGATTTGCCCGCGAATACGCTTGAGCGGCAAGTCGGCGGCCGGTTCGAAACGTTTGATTTCGGCGGCGCTGGCGAGGATCGCCACGGGTGCGCTGGCCAGGCATCGTTCGCCGTCCCATGCCTGCCACTGGCCTTCCACGCGGCGCAATTGCAGCACTTCATGATGGGGCTGCACGTCGATCGCCGTGCCTGAGGCTTGCCAGCGACACAAGGCCGGTGGATGCACCCAGCCGCCCTCGGGATAAAACAGACCACCACAGGCCAGGCCGATGCCGGACCGCACTTGCGCCGCGGATTGATCGAGGGGGTGCAGCAAATCCCTTGGGAACGCCTCGGCCAGTTGTGCCTGACGCTCGGCTTCCTTGCTGTTGAAGGCCAGTTGCAAGACTCCGCAGGCGTCCCAGTCAATGCCGCGTTGCAGTTGCTCCAACACGCGCCGGGTGTAGCCGAAACCGCTGAGGATCATCTGCGACAACGCCGTGCCGTGGGCCGATAGCTTGAGATACAGCACGCCCTGGGGGTTGCCGGAGGCTTCCTCGGCCAAGCCGGCATGACGCTCCAGCAGCGTCACCTGCCAGCCACGCGCGGCGAGGCTGGCGGCGCTGGCACAACCGGCCAGGCCGCCGCCGATCACCAGGGCCCGGCGCTCGCCGATGGGCGGCAAGGGGCGGGCATACCAGGGTTTTGCCGAGGCCGGCGCCGGTGTCTGCTCCGGCCAGCCAAGAAACACACCGCGCAGGATTTCCCACTTATGGCCGATGCCCGGCGTGCGCTTCATCTTGAAGCCCGCCGCGTTCAGCAATCGCCTGACCCAACCGGTGCTGGTGAAGGTGCTGAGGGTGGCGTCGGGTGCGGACAGCCGGGCCAGTTCGGCGAACAGCTCGGCGGTCCACATCTCGGGATTCCTGGCCGGCGCGAAGCCGTCGAGGAACCAGGCGTCGATCTGTCCGTCCAGCTGCGGCAACTGCTCCAGGGCATCGCCAATCAACAGGGTCAGCGTCACCCGTCCGCCCGCCAGGACCAGGCGCTGGAAACCCTGGTGGATGGCCACGTACTGCTCAAGCAATTGCTCCGCCTGAAGGCTCAGTTGCGGCCACAAGGCCAGGGCCCGGCGCAGGTCCTCGGGGCTCAGGGGGTACTTCTCGACACTGACAAAATGCAGTCGGGCGCCTGCCGGTGCGCACTGCTCGAACAGTTGCCAGGCGCAAAGGAAATTCAAACCGGTGCCAAATCCGGTTTCACCGATCACCAGTCGCCCGTCATCGGCCAGGGCCGCGAAACGCTCGGCCAGGTTGTTCTGCTCAAGGAACACATAACGGGTTTCTTCCAGCCCCGACTGGTCGGAAAAATATACATCGTCGAACACCCGCGAACGCGGGCGACCCTGGTCGTCCCAGTCGAGTTGGGCGTGTTGCTGGATGGGCGTCATGGCTGGCTCGGTCGAAACTGAGCGGCCATTCTAGCCGATCGGTATCGGCTTGCTTGACCCATCGCAACACAGCGTTGTTCTTGATGGAATCTGCTGCACAGGGCCGCATCCAATCCGCTAGTCTTGCCCCAATCCCTGGAAGGAGCTGTCCATGTTCGAATCCGCTGAAATCGGTCACGTCATCGATAAAGAAACCTTTGAAGCCGAGGTGCCGGCCCTGCGGGAAGCACTGCTGGAAGCGCAGTTCGAGTTGCAGCAGCAGGGTCGGTTTCCGGTCATCGTGTTGATCAACGGCATCGAAGGCGCGGGCAAGGGCGAGACGGTGAAGTTGCTCAACGAATGGATGGATCCGCGGCTGATCGAAGTGCGCACCTTTGACCAACAGACCGACGAGGAACTGGCGCGGCCTCCGGCGTGGCGCTATTGGCGAATGCTGCCGGCCAAGGGGCGCATGGGAATTTTCTTCGGCAACTGGTACAGCCAGATGCTGCAGGGCCGGGTCCATGGCGAGTTCAAGGACCCACGGCTCGACCAGGCGATTGCCGGTGCCGAGCGCCTGGAAAAAATGCTCTGCGACGAAGGCGCGCTGATCTTCAAGTTCTGGTTCCACCTGTCCAAGAAGCAGATGAAGGCCCGGCTCAAGGGGCTCAAGGATGACCCGCTGCACAGCTGGCGCATCAGCCCGCTGGACTGGCAGCAATCCCAGACCTATGACAAGTTCGTCAAATACGGCGAGCGTGTGCTGCGCCGCACCAGTCGCGATTACGCGCCGTGGCATGTGATCGAAGGCATGGACAGCTGTTATCGCAGCCTCACCGTCGGGCGGATCTTGCTCGACGGTTTGCGCCAGGCCCTGGACCGGCCGAAGATCAGGCCGCAAAAGGTCAGCGTGGCGCCGCTGCCCGAGTTGGATGGCCAGATCACGTTGCTCGACAGCCTGGACATGACCCGGCGCCTGGACAAAGCCGACTACGAAGAACAATTGATCACCGAGCAGGCGCGCTTCTCTGGCCTGCTGCGGGACAAGCGCATGCGCCAGCATGCCCTGGTAGCGGTGTTCGAAGGCAATGACGCGGCGGGCAAGGGCGGGGCTATCCGGCGGGTCACGGCGGCCCTGGACCCGCGCCAATACAGCATCGTGCCCATTGCCGCGCCCACGGAAGAAGAGCGCGCCCACCCCTACATGTGGCGCTTCTGGCGGCATATTCCCGCACGCGGCAAGTTCACCATGTTCGACCGCTCCTGGTACGGTCGGGTGCTGGTGGAGCGGGTCGAAGGGTTTTGCAGCCAGGCCGACTGGCTGCGGGCCTACGGGGAAATCAACGATTTCGAGGAACAGCTCGCCGACGCCGGCGTGGTGGTGGTCAAGTTCTGGCTGGCCATCGACAAGCAAACCCAGCTGGAGCGTTTCCAGGAGCGCGAGGATATTCCGTTCAAGCGCTTCAAGATCACCGAGGATGACTGGCGCAACCGCGACAAGTGGGACGCTTACCGGGCCGCGGTGTGCGACATGGTCGACCGCACCAGCACCGAGATTTCCCCCTGGACCTTGGTGGAAGCCAACGACAAGCGCTGGGCGCGGGTCAAGGTGTTGCGCACCCTCAACCAGGCGCTGGAAGCGGCTTTCGAGCGGAGTGCAAAGCAGGCTCGCAAGAAAAAGAAGGGCTAGGGCGATGGAGGCGCATACGCGAGGTGAATGATTGTCGCAGTCGGTTATGCAGTGGATTTATGCTCGATTCACTCTCAACCGACTACAACAATGAGGTACAGCCATGCGTGAAGTGGTGATCGTCGACAGCGTACGGACCGGCCTGGCCAAGTCCTTTCGCGGCAAGTTCAACATGACCCGTCCAGACGACATGGCGGCCCATTGTGTCGATGCCTTGCTGGCGCGCAACGACATCAACCCCGCCAGTGTCGAGGACTGCATCGTCGGGGCCGGGTCCAATGAAGGCGCCCAGGGCTACAACATCGGGCGTAACGTGGCGGTGCTCTCGCGATTGGGCACCGGCACCGCCGGCATGACCCTCAACCGCTTCTGTTCCTCGGGCCTGCAAGCCATTGCCATCGCCGCCAACCAGATCGCTTCCGGTTGCAGCGACATCATCGTGGCGGGCGGCGTGGAGTCCATCAGCCTGACGATGAAAAGCGTCAACACCGACCACCTGATCAACCCGCTGCTCAAGGAGCAGGTGCCCGGGATCTATTTCCCCATGGGCCAGACGGCCGAGATCGTTGCCCGTCGTTACCAGGTCAGCCGCGAGGAACAGGACCGCTACGCCTTGCAGAGCCAGCAGCGCACCGCCAAGGCCCAGGCGGCCGGGTTGTTCGATGACGAAATCATCCCGATGGCGGTCAAGTACCGGGTCGAGGACAAGAACACTGGCGCTGTGCAGGTCCTCGACGGTGTGGTCGATCGCGACGATTGCAATCGCCCGGACACCACCTACGAAAGCCTGGCAGGCCTGAAACCGGTGTTCGCCGAAGACGGTTCGGTGACGGCGGGCAACTCGTCGCAGTTGTCCGACGGGGCTTCGATGACCTTGGTGATGAGCCTGGAAAAAGCCCTGGCGCTGGGGCTCAAGCCCAAGGCGTTTTTTCGCGGCTTCGCCGTGGCCGGTTG
This sequence comes from Pseudomonas sp. NFACC05-1, assembly GCF_900100135.1. Taxonomy (NCBI): domain Bacteria; kingdom Pseudomonadati; phylum Pseudomonadota; class Gammaproteobacteria; order Pseudomonadales; family Pseudomonadaceae; genus Pseudomonas; species Pseudomonas sp. NFACC05-1. Next base: position 12,475 of record NZ_FMTR01000005.1, read on the forward strand.
CGAGCCGGACGAGATGGGCATCGGCCCGGTGTTTTCAGTGCCCAAGCTGCTCAAGGCCAAGGGCTTGCAGATCGCCGATATCGACCTGTGGGAACTCAACGAAGCCTTTGCTTCCCAGTGCCTGTACAGCCGCAACCGACTGGAAATCGATCCCGGGAAATACAACGTCAACGGCGGCTCGATCTCCATCGGCCATCCATTCGGCATGACCGGCTCGCGGCAAGTGGGGCACCTGGTGCGCGAGCTGCAGCGACGCAACCTGCGCTACGGCGTCGTGACCATGTGCGTGGGCGGTGGGATGGGGGCTACGGGGTTGTTTGAGGTGGTTCGTTAACCGTTTGCCGAAGAGGTTGGGGGGCAATCTGTGGCGAGGGAGCTTGCTCCCGCTCGGCTGCGAAGCAGTCGCCGGCTTATCAGTACCGTGCTGATTGAACAGGGGCCGCTTCGCGGCCCAGCGGGAGCAAGCTCCCTCGCCACATCCTGCCTAGCTGGCAACCTGCGTCAGTTGTAGCATCCGGCCGATATACGCCTCTATCTCCCGCTCCGCCGCCTCGCGGGTGGCGAACGGACCCTCCTGGGTGCCCTCACGTGTATTGAAATAAAACTCGCCGTTGACCCGGCAGATCCGGTCACTGCGAAAAATAGTCGTAGGGGCGGGATCCAAGGCGCGTTTTCCAAGCATGTCGGGTCTCCAGAGTGCAGCAAGGTCTGTTTCAAATGAGCATATGTGTTGTCCCTGATTCCCGCCTGCCCAGCCGATCGACGGCTACGACCCATACAATCCCGTGGGCGGCCTCTGCCCAACTGTCCCTGTGTCGTGACGCAATAGACGCCTAGAATGGACGTCCTTTGTCTTGGGCTTCGAGGGTTGCATGCACATATCGTCCGGTCGCTGGGTCTACGGCCTGTTCCTCGCCCTGCTGACTGCCCTGCTCTGGGGAATCCTGCCGATCAAGCTCAAGCAAGTGCTGCAAGTGATGGACCCGGTCACCGTGACCTGGTTTCGCTTGCTGGTGTCCGGCGGTTTGCTGTTCATCTATTTGGCGGCCACCCGGCGCCTGCCCAGTCACAAGGTCCTTGGCCCGCGCGGAGGCTGGCTGGTGGCGATGGCGGTGCTCGGGCTGGTGGGCAACTACGTGTTGTACCTGATGGGCCTGAATCGCTTGAGCCCCGGCACCGCGCAACTGGTGGTGCAGATGGGGCCGATCATGTTGCTGGTCGCCAGCCTGTTCGTGTTCAAGGAGCGCTTCAGTGTGGGGCAGGGCATCGGCCTGCTGGTGTTGCTGATCGGTTTTACGCTGTTTTTCAACCAGCGCCTGGGTGAGTTGCTGACGTCCCTGAGCGACTACACCGCCGGGGTGCTGATGGTGTTGCTGGCGTCGACGGTCTGGACCTTCTATGCCTTGGGCCAGAAGCAACTGTTGACGGTGTGGAATTCGTTGCAGGTGATGATGGTGATCTACCTGTTCTGCGCGTTGCTGCTCACCCCCTGGGTGCACCCGTTGGAGGCGCTGCAATTGAGTTCGTTGCAAGGCTGGTTGTTGCTCGCTTGCTGCCTCAACACGCTGATTGCCTATGGCGCGTTTGCCGAAGCCTTGGCCCATTGGGAGGCGTCGCGGGTCAGTGCGACCCTGGCGATCACGCCGCTGGTGACGTTCGCCGCGGTGGCGATGGCGGCCTGGTGGTGGCCTGATTATGTCCATGCCGAGCAGATCAATCTGCTGGGGTATGGCGGGGCGGTGCTGGTGGTGCTGGGTTCGGCGTTGGTCGCCCTGGGGCCCTCGCTGATCGCCGGGCTCAAGGCCCGGCGGCAGCGGATGGTTGTAGAGCGATAGACCGCGTTATCGTTCTTCGCGAGCAAGCCCGCTCCCACATTCGATCTCATCGGACACAGGTTGTGTATCCGACCCCAATCCATTGTGGGAGCAGGCTTGTTCGCGAAGACAGGTTATCGGTCACCGCAAATCTTCAGCCCTGGCTACCGGCCTCCAGCATATTCTCCGGTCGCACCCAGGCATCGAACTCTTTATCGGTCAGGTACCCCAGTTGCAGTGCCGCTTCACGCAAGGTCAGCCCTTCGCCGTAGGCTTTCTTGGCGATTTCCGCGGATTTGTCGTAGCCGATGTGCGGGTTCAGCGCGGTCACCAGCATCAACCCGCGTTCCAGGTGCGCGGCCATCTGCTCGGCATCCGGCTCGAGCCCGGCGATGCAGTGCTGCTGAAAGTTGCTGCAGCCATCGGCCAGCAGCCGGATCGATTGCAGCAGGTTGTGGATGATCACCGGTTTGAACACGTTCAACTGCAAATGCCCCTGACTGGCGGCAAAGCCGATGGTCACGTCGTTGCCCATGACCTGGCAGGCCAGCATCGACAAGGCTTCGCACTGGGTCGGGTTGACCTTGCCGGGCATGATGGAACTGCCCGGTTCGTTGGCCGGCAATTTCACTTCGGCAAACCCCGCCCGCGGCCCGGAACCCAGCAGGCGCAGGTCGTTGGCGATTTTCATCAGGGTCACGGCGAGGGTTTTCAGGGCGCCGGACAAGGCGGTCAAGGGTTCATGGCCGGCCAGCGCGGCAAACTTGTTCGGCGCGGTGACGAACGGCAGGCCCGACAGCGCCGCCAGTTCAGCGGCAATCGCTTCGCCGAAACCATGGGGCGAATTGAGCCCGGTGCCGACCGCCGTGCCGCCTTGGGCCAGTTCGCAGACCGCCGGTAGCGCGGCGCGGATCGCTCGTTCGGCGTAATCGAGTTGAGCAATGAACGCCGACAGTTCCTGGCCAAAGGTGATTGGCGTGGCATCCATCATGTGGGTACGGCCAGTCTTGACCAGTTTCATGTGGCGCGCCGCCAGTTCCGCCAGGCCGCCGGACAGCTCACTGATGGCCGGGAACAATTGCTGGTGGACGGCCTGGGCAGCGGCAATGTGCATCGCGGTGGGGAAGCAGTCGTTGGAGCTCTGCGAGCGGTTGACGTGATCGTTGGGGTGCACGGGGCTCTTGCCACCGCGGGGGTTGCCGGCCAGTTCGTTGGCGCGCCCGGCGATCACCTCGTTGACGTTCATGTTGCTCTGGGTGCCGCTGCCGGTCTGCCAGACCACCAGCGGGAACTGGTCGTCATGCTGGCCGGCCAGCACTTCGTCGGCGGCCTGTTCGATCAGGCGGGCGATGTCGGCGGGGAGGTCGCCATTGCGATCATTGACCCGTGCGGCGGCTTTCTTGATCAGTGCCAAGGCGTGCAACACCGACAGTGGCATGCGTTCGTTGCCAATGGCGAAGTTGATCATGGAACGCTGCGTCTGGGCGCCCCAGTAGGCGTCGTCCGGGACTTCAACCTGGCCAAGGCTGTCGGTTTCGATACGGCTCATCGGGTCAAACTCCTTAAGGGCTGAATGCGCAGTTTAGGCCCAGATGGGCGGCACCGGTTCCCTCAATCATCCTTCAATCCAGGAGCGGTGGGTTCGGCCCGTCAATCGGACCCGGCAAGCATCGGGGTTGAGGCCCAGCGTTTTTTAGGCGCAGAATGGTCGCCCTTGGGGTTCTACCTCGCCTGTAATGAAAGGAAACTCGATGACCCGTCTTCGTGCCATCTGTACCGCAGTTGCTCTGGTGTGTGCCAGCGGCCCTGTTTTCGCCGATACCGCCAGCCACAACGCCAGCGCCGAAGCGTTCCTGACCCTGGCGCACGCTGACAAACTGGGCACTCCGGTATACATGCAAGTGCAGCAGATGTTTGCCCAGCGCTTTGAACAGACCAAGGCCCCTGAGTCGAAAAAAGCCACCCTGGAAACCTACCAGGCCAAGGCCAATGCCGCGTTGGACCAAGCTATCGGCTGGAACAAGCTCAAGCCGGACATGGTCAAGCTCTACACCAGCAACTTCAGCGAATCGGAGCTCAAGGACCTGGTCGCTTTCTATCAATCGCCACTGGGCAAGAAAGTCCTGGAAAAAATGCCGCAACTGACCCAGCAATCAGCCCAACTGACCCAGGCCAAGCTTGAAAGCGCGGTGCCGGTGGTCAACAAGCTGCTGGCGGACATGACGGCCGAGCTCGAGCCCAAAGCCGCCCCTGCCAAGAAAAAGCCGTAAGCGGAGCCTGGTATGAGCATGCAACAACGCATCGAATCGACACTCGGGCTCTTGCAGCCCGAGCACTTGCAAGTGCTGGATGAAAGCCACATGCACAGCCGTGGCCTGCAGACCCACTTCAAGGCCGTGGTGGTCAGCCAGCAGTTCGAAGGGCTCAATCGTGTCAAGCGTCACCAGAAGGTCTACGGCACGCTGGGCGAGCTGATGGGCGAATTCCATGCGTTGGCGCTGCACACCTACACCCCTGAAGAATGGGCCCAGATCGACGCGGCCCCGGCTTCGCCAACCTGTGCCGGCGGCAGCAAGCACTGATTCTTGAGGTGGAGAGCTTCTGTGGCGAGGGGATTTATCCCCGCTGGGACGCGAAGCGTCCCCCTGTGTTCAATCTGATACACCGGGGTTGCAAGGTTTATCGGGGCCGCTTCGCAGCCCAACGGGGATAAATCCCCTCGCCACAAGACATGGGCAAGCCATGGAATTGCAGTCCTGTAATCCAAATGTTTTTGTTAGAATCCGCAACGCGCCTTCCCGGGCGCGTTTTTTTTCGCATCCGGTTCACCCTTTACGAGGGTAGCCACCTGGAGAAACACCCATGGCACAACCCATTGTCGTGGCGGCACTGTATAAGTTCGTCACCCTTGAAGATTACGTCGAGCTGCGTGAGCCCTTGCTCAAGGCCATGCTCGACAACGGCATCAAAGGCACGTTGCTGATCGCCGAAGAAGGCATCAACGGCACGGTTTCCGGCACTCGCGAAGGCATCGATGGCCTGCTGGCCTGGCTCAAGAATGATCCGCGCATGATCGACATCGACCATAAAGAGTCGTACTGCGATGAACAGCCGTTCTACCGCACCAAGGTCAAGCTCAAAAAAGAAATCGTCACCCTCGGCGTCGAAGGCGTGGATCCTAACAAGCAGGTCGGCACCTATGTCGAACCACAGGACTGGAACGCGCTGATCAGCGATCCGGAAGTGTTGTTGATCGACACCCGTAACGATTACGAAGTGTCCATTGGCACCTTCGAGGGCGCCATCGACCCCAAGACCACCAGCTTTCGCGAATTCCCTGAATACATCAAGGCCAACTTCGACCCGGCCAGGCACAAGAAAGTCGCGATGTTCTGCACCGGCGGCATTCGTTGTGAAAAAGCCTCCAGCTACATGCTTGGCCAGGGTTTCGACGAGGTCTATCACCTCAAGGGTGGCATCCTGAAATACCTCGAAGAGGTCCCCCAGGAAGAAACCAAGTGGCGCGGCGACTGCTTCGTGTTCGACAACCGCGTAACCGTCCGCCACGACCTCAGCGAAGGGGACTACGATCAATGTCACGCTTGTCGTACTCCGGTAAGCGTAGAAGACCGCGCCTCAGAGCACTACGTGCCTGGCATCAGTTGCCCGCACTGCTGGGACAAACTGAGCGAGAAGACCCGTCGCAGCGCCATCGACCGGCAGAAGCAGATCGAGTTGGCCAAGGCTCGCAACATGCCGCACCCGATCGGCTACAACTACAAGCAATCATCTTCCGAGGCTTGAACCATGGCGTCACGCCTGCTCTATGTGATGGACCCGATGTGTTCCTGGTGCTGGGGTTTTGCGCCGGTGGCCGAGGCGCTGGTAGAGCAGGCGCAGGCCGCGGGGGTGGAGTTGCACCTGGTGGTGGGTGGTTTGCGCACCGGCAGCGGTTCGGCGCTGGAGCCGACCACCCGGCGCTACATTCTTGAACACTGGCAGGCCGTTACCCAGGCCACCGGCCAGCCCTTCAAGCTTGAAGGCGCGTTGCCGGATGGTTTCGTCTACGACACCGAGCCTGCCTGCCGGGCACTGGTCACGGCCCGCAGCCTGGCTCCGGACCTGGCCTGGAAGTTGGTGAAGCTGATCCAGCAGGCTTTTTATGTGCAAGGCCGCGACGTGACCCACGCCAGCGTGCTGGTGGAGCTGGCCGAACAGGCCGGGCTGCCACGCATCGAATTCGCCGCGGCCTTCGATCGCGCCGATCAACATGCGGCCACGGCTGCGGATTTCACCTGGGTACAGGACCTGGGCATTGCCGGGTTCCCCACACTGTTGGCCGAGCGCGATGGCCAGTTGGCCTTGCTGACCAACGGTTACCAGCCCCTCAGCCAACTGTCGCCTTTGCTTGGCCGCTGGCTGGAGCGCGCGACCTGTGCCTGACCGGCCACCAGATACATCGGCCTCGCAGCGCATCGACCGGTTGAGTTGGGCGGAAATCCGTCGCCTGGCCCTCAAGCATAAAAAAGCCCTGTGGATCGCCAACGGCGTGGCCGTGCTGGCGACGCTGTGCAGCGTACCGATCCCGTTGCTATTGCCGTTGCTGGTGGATGAAGTCCTGCTGGGGCATGGCGATACGGCCCTGAAAGTCATGAACCAGGCGTTGCCCATGGGCTGGCAGCGCGCGGCCGGCTACATTGGACTGATGTTGCTGGTAACCCTGGCCCTGCGCTGTGGCGCATTGTTGTTCAACGTGCTGCAGGCGCGCTTGTTCGCCCGCTTGGCCAAGGACATCGTCTATCGCATTCGCATCCGCTTGATCGAACGTCTCAAGCGAATTTCCCTGGGCGAATACGAAAGCCTGGGCAGCGGTACCGTGGCGGCCCATCTGGTCACCGACCTGGACACCCTGGACAAATTCATCGGCGAAACCCTCAGTCGTTTCCTGGTGGCGATGCTGACCCTGGTGGGCACCGCCGGGATCCTGGTGTGGATGCACTGGGAGCTGGCGCTGCTGATCCTGCTGTTCAATCCGTTGGTGATCTACGCCACGGTGCAGTTGGGCAAGCGGGTCAAGCACCTCAAGAAGCTGGAGAACGACAGCACCTCGCGCTTCACCCAGGCCTTGACCGAAACCCTGGATGCCATCCAGGAAGTGCGCGCCGGTAACCGCCAGGGGTATTTTCTTGGCCGCTTGGGGATGCGCGCCAAGGAGGTCCGCGATTACGCCGTGAGTTCGCAGTGGAAAACCGATGCCTCGAACCGCGCCAGTGGTTTGCTGTTCCAGTTCGGCATCGATATTTTTCGCGCGGCGGCCATGCTCACCGTGGTGTTTTCCGACCTGTCCATCGGCCAGATGCTGGCGGTGTTCAGCTATCTCTGGTTCATGATCGGTCCGGTCGAGCAACTGTTGAACCTGCAGTACGCCTATTACGCCGCCGGCGGTGCCTTGAACCGGATCAATGAACTGCTGGCCCGGGCCGACGAGCCCCAGTACACGGGCGTCGTCGATCCGTTCAAGGGCCGTGACACGGTGGGCATCGAGATCCAGGGGTTGAGTTTCGGCTACGGCGAGGAACTGGTGCTCAACCAGTTGAACCTGTCCATCTCGCCGGGCGAGAAAGTCGCCATCGTCGGGGCCAGCGGCGGTGGCAAGAGCACCCTGGTGCAGTTGTTACTGGGGCTGTACACGCCACAATCAGGCAGCATTCGTTTCGGCGGCGCCACGCAACAGGAGATCGGCCTGGAGACCATCCGGGAGAATGTTGCAGTGGTGTTGCAACATCCGGCGCTGTTCAACGATACGGTGCGGGCCAACCTCGCCATGGGCCGTGAGTGCAGTGACGACGACTGCTGGCGTGCTCTGGAAATCGCCCAGCTCGATGCCACCGTACGGGCGCTGCCCCAGGGCCTGGAGAGCGTCGTTGGGCGTTCCGGGGTGCGGCTGTCGGGCGGACAGCGTCAACGGCTGGCCATCGCTCGCATGGTATTGGCCGACCCACGGGTGGTGATTCTCGACGAAGCCACCTCGGCACTGGACGCGGCGACCGAGTACAACCTTCATCAGGCACTGGCGCGTTTTTTGAGCGCACGCACCACGCTGATCATCGCCCACCGGCTCTCGGCGGTGAAGCAGGCCGATCGGGTATTGGTGTTCGACGGTGGGCAAATCGCCGAAGACGGCGACCATTTGCAGCTGATTGCCGAAGGTGGCCTGTACGCGCGACTCTATGGTCATTTGCAACAGATTCAGCAGCCTTGAGTTTCTAGCGCTTTTCTGCGCTTAGTATCGGAAAAAAAGCAGGCAAACACGCCGATTTTTCTGAATTCCACGCAAAGTCTGTCGATCTGTTCATCCATTCATTCGAAAGGTTGAAAACTAGCCTAGGCTATTGAGTCAGGAGCGGAATTCTGGCGGGTGTTCGTCTGGCAATACCTGTGCAAGGGACCTCATGAAGCAAAAGCAGACTCTCGGAACACCACGGCTGCTAGGCATCGTCTGGCCCTTTATTGCCGTCGTGCTATTTCAGGCATTGCTTGGCGGCGTCAGCCTTTACGTGCTGTCTGCCGTTCGCGGCTATGTGGCGGGGGAGAGTCTCTGGTCCAAGGGCCAGAAAGACGCCATCTATTATCTCAACCTCTACGCCGACAGCCGCGACGAGGCGATTTTCCGCAAATACCAGCAAGCCATCGCCGTCCCCGAGGGCGGCCATGAACTGCGCGTGGCGCTGGATCGCGAACCGCCGGATCTCGAAGCTGCACGGGCCGGGATTCTCCAAGGTGGCAATCATCCGGATGACGTTTCCAGCTTGATCTGGTTGTACCTCAATTTTCGCCACTTCAGTTACCTGGAAGAAGCCATCGATCTCTGGACGGTGGGCGACGGCTACTTGATCGAGTTGGATAACGTCGCCCGGCAGATGCACAACAGCATTACCGCAGGCCAGGCGTCGGAGGTGGATATCCGCGGCTGGAAGGCCCAGATCTTTGCGATCAACGATTCCGTTACCCCGGCTGCCAAGGCCTTCAGCGACGCATTGGGCGAGGGCTCGCGTTTCATCCTGCAGCTTTTGTTGGTGACCAATTTCGCCACCGCCCTGGGACTGATCGTCCTGGCGTTGTTGCGGACCCATAAATTGCTCGCCCAGCGGCAGGTGTTCGCCAACGCGCTGCAGATGGAGAAAGAGCGGGCGCAGATCACCCTGCAATCCATTGGCGACGGGGTCATCACCACCGACGTCGAAGGTGCCATCGCCTACATGAACCCCGCTGCCGAAGCGATGACCCATTGGAAGGCTGAACATGCGACGGGCTTGCCCTTGGCCGCGTTGTTCAATTTGCTCGATGACAATGCCCAGACCGAGGGGCTGACCCTGATCGAGCACATCCTCAGCGGTCGGCTCAGCGGTGCCAGCGAACATTCCAAGCTGATCCAGCGCCTGGATGGCAGTACCGTGTCGGTCACCCTGGTGGGCGCGCCAATCCGTCATGCGGGCAAGGTCAGCGGCGCCGTGCTGGTGTTGCATGACATGACCCAGGAGCGCCAATACATCGCCAACCTGTCGTGGCAGGCTACTCATGATGCCCTGACTGGCCTGGCGAACCGCCGGGAATTCGAGTATCGCCTCGAGCAGGCCTTGCACAACCTCACTCGCCAGGTCGGGCGTCATGCCTTGATGTTTCTCGACCTGGATCAGTTCAAGCTGGTCAACGACACCTGCGGCCATGCAGCGGGTGACGAATTGTTGCGCCATATCTGCGCCTTGCTGCAATCGGGGCTACGGGAAAACGACACCCTGGCCCGGCTGGGCGGGGATGAGTTCGGGATCTTGCTGGAGAACTGTTCGCCGGAAGCGGCGGAAAAAATTGCCGAAGGGCTGCGCCAGACCGTGCAGAACCTGCACTTTGTCTGGAAGGGCCGGCCGTTCGTGACCACCGTGAGCATCGGCCTGGTGCATATCGCCCAGACACCGACGACCCTCGAGGCGTCCCTGCGGGCTGCCGACATGGCCTGCTACATGGCCAAGGAAAAGGGCCGCAACCGGGTCCAGGTCTACCATGCCGACGACTCGGAGCTGTCCCTGCGTTTTGGCGAAATGGCCTGGGTCCAGCGCTTGCACATGGCCCTGGAGGAAAATCGCTTCTGCCTCTACGCCCAGGAAATCGCCGCGTTGGGCCCGGGTGACCATGGCGGCGGGCATATTGAGATCCTGTTGCGCCTGCATGACGAAGCCGGGCGGATGATCCTGCCGGACAGCTTCATTCCCGCGGCGGAACGCTACGGCCTGATGACCTCCCTGGACCGTTGGGTGGTGGAGAATGTCTTCAAGATCATCCGCCAGTGCCTGAATGATTCGCGACAGGGGCCTGTGGCGATGTGTGCGATCAATCTGTCAGGCACAACGATTGGAGACCAGGCGTTCCTCGATTTCCTGCGTAAACAGTTCGTGGCCTACTCGATTCCGCCGGAAATGATTTGTTTTGAAATTACAGAAACCAGCGCTATTTCGAATTTGGGCAGTGCGATCCGCTTTATCAATGAACTCAAGAGCTTGGGATGTTACTTCTCGCTGGATGACTTTTGCGCCGGAATGTCTTCATTCGCCTACCTGAAACATTTACCTGTAGACTTCCTGAAGATCGACGGGAGTTTCGTAAAGGATATGCTGGACGACCCGATTAACCGAGCAATGGTCGAAGTGATCAATCACATCGGCCACGTCATGGGTAAGCGCACGATTGCCGAGTTTGTTGAGACCGCCCAGATCGAGCAGGCATTGCTGGAGATAGGGGTGGATTACGCTCAGGGGTATGTGATCGAACGCCCGCAATTGTTTACCTGTGACACGTTGCAATGTCGGCCGGCCCGGCCGCAGCCGTTGTTATTCAAGGCCCCCGGCACGTTCCGCTGAAACTCTTGCTGATCTGGAAAATCACAATCAAAAGGAGCCCGACAGTGATCGACACATTCAACCGAACAGGCCCGCTCATGGACGCCACGAGCTATCCGAAATGGGCACAGCAGCTCATTACCGATTGCAGCGAGAGCAAGCGCCGGGTTGTCGAACACGAACTGTACCAGCGCATGCGCGACAACAAGCTCAGCGCCAGGACCATGCGCCACTACCTCATTGGTGGTTGGCCGGTCGTCGAACAGTTCGCTTTATACATGGCACAGAACCTCACCAAGACCCGCTTTGCCCGCCACCCCGGTGAGGACATGGCGCGTCGCTGGCTGATGCGCAACATTCGTGTCGAACTCAACCATGCCGACTACTGGGTCAACTGGAGCGCCGCCCACGGCGTGACCCTGGAAGACCTGCAAGCCCAGCATGTGCCGCCTGAGCTGCATGCCTTGAGCCACTGGTGCTGGCACACCAGTTCCTCGGATTCGCTGATCGTGGCCATCGCCGCGACCAACTATGCCATTGAGGGGGCCACGGGTGAGTGGTCGGCGCTCGTGTGTTCCAGCGGTGTCTACGCGGCCGCTTTCGCCGAGGAAGACCGCAAGCGGGCGATGAAATGGCTGAAGATGCATGCCCAGTACGACGATGCCCATCCTTGGGAAGCCCTGGAAATCATCTGTACGCTGGCGGGGATGAACCCAAGCAAAGCCCTGCAAACGGAACTGCGCCAGGCCGTCTGCAAGAGCTATGACTACATGTACCTGTTCCTGGAGCGTTGCATGCAACTGGAGCAGTCGGAGACGGTGAGCAAGTCCTCATCCACCCGTGAGCGCCTGGCACTGGCCGGGAGCTGATTACTACCGCTACAGATAGCCACAACCTGTGGGAGCGAGCCTGCTCGCGAAGAGGTCTGGACAGTCGACGGGGAGGTTGACTGCAAGACCGCTATCGCGAGCAGGCTCGCTCCCACACAATCTCGCTTGCACAGAGGTTTTCAGCCAGCCATCGCCAGTCGATTACGGCCTTCGCGCTTGGCCACGTACAGTGCGCTGTCAGCCCTGCGCAGCAGGCTTTCCGATGATTCCCCCGGTAGCAGGGTGGCGCAACCCAGGCTGACCGTCAGCTCGATCCTTGTGCTCGCGGCGAAATAATCCTGGGCCTGGGCGGCGTAGCGCAGTCGTTCCCCGACCATGGCCGCAGCATCCCGGCTGGTATTGGCCAGCAGGATCAGAAACTCTTCACCGCCGAACCTGAACACCATGTCCACGTTGCGCAGTTGGCCCTTGATCGACTCGGCCACGGCCTTGAGCACTTCGTCGCCAACGCCGTGACCATGGCTATCGTTGATGCGCTTGAAATGGTCGATGTCGAGCATCAGCACCGACAAGGGTTGCGAATGACGCTTGGCCATGTCGATTTCACGCATCAGCGTCTGGTCCATGGCAATGCGGTTGCCGGTACCTGTCAGCGGATCGCGCAGGGCGCTCTGGGTGGCGGCCCGATAGAGCAATGCGTTGCGCAGTGGATACAGCAGCGTCGACATGCTGGATTCAAGGTCGCTTTGTTCGGCTTCGGTGAAGCGCTGGTTGCGACGGAACACCAGTTCGCCCAGGTGTTCGCCTTCATGGCTGAGGTTATAGCTGAGGGTGTGATGCCCGCGTTGCCCGAACTCCAGGCGCAAATCACTGGCTTTGTGCTGGTAAGCCAGCGCATCCAGGGGCACCAGCCGCTGGATTTCCCGGAAAAACAGGCCGAGGATTCGCTGTGGCTCCAGGCTGGTCTGCAGCTGTTGGCTCAGTTGCTGGCGCAATTGCGCAAGACTGACGGAGCGTGCCGCGAGCGGCGATGGCTGGCCAAGACCCAGACGCTGCAATTTGGCGCTGTCGAAGTCAATCGCGTTGATCTGGGTGGGCGTTTTCATATGGCGTTAGCCCCTAAGCTAAATCTGTCCTGGCAGGTTGGGTGTGGCGGCTTTGGGCTGCGCGTCGTACTGGTCCTTCAGTCCCGTAGGACACTGATTTGAGTTTAGTCTGCTTTCCCTGGCAGGCATAAGTCTCGTCTCAACGTCCACTACTTGCCGAACATGGCATGTTTGAGGAAGTTTAGAGCGAAAGTCGTGCCATTCGGTTCACTTCAATAAAAACCGCTTAGGAATCAATTTATTGGCGGCGAATAGCGATATTTCCAGCGACGTGGGTTTGGCGGTTCGCTTGGTTGGGCATCGAATGGAGCCTGCATCGCGACGGTAAGTCGTCGCGATGCAGGCCGTGGCCATTATTGGGCGTTGAACGCCTGGCCATTGACGCCGGTGCTGTCCGGGCCCATGAGGTACAGGTAGACCGGCATGATCTCCTCGGGCGTCGGATTGTTGAGCGGGTTCTCCCCCGGGTAGGCCTGGGCTCGCATGCTGGTGCGGGTGGCACCGGGGTTGATGCTGTTGGCGCGCACGGCGGCAACGGTGTCGACTTCGTCGGCCAGGGTCTGCATCAGCCCCTCGGTGGCGAACTTGGACACGCCATAGGCGCCCCAGTACGCCCGGCCCTTGCGCCCGACGCTGCTGGAGGTGAACACCACGGACGCATCCTGGGACAGCTTGAGCAGGGGCAGCAAGGTGCTGGTAAGCATGAACATCGCGTTGACGTTAACGTGCATCACCCGCATGAAATTCTCACCGGACAACTGTTCCAGCGGTGTACGCGGGCCGATGATCGAGGCGTTGTGCAGCAGGCCGTCCAGATGACCGAACTCGGTTTCGATCATGGCCGCCAGTTCATCGTACTGATGAGGCAGTGCGGTTTCGAGGTTGAACGGGATCACCGCTGGCTGCGGATGACCGGCCGCCTCGATTTCATCGTAGACCTGGGTCAGGTTGGCTTCGGTCTTGCCCAGCAGCAGCACGGTGGCGCCATGGGCGGCATAGGCTTTCGCCGCTGCGGCACCGATACCGCGACCGGCGCCGGTGACCAGAATCACCCGGCCATTGAGCAGGTCGGGGCGGGCGGAATAATCAAACATAAAAAACCTCAACAATTAGAGCAGCACAGTACCGGTGACGAGGAAGCTTTTGTGGCAAAGAGGCTTTTGTGGCGAGGGAGCTTGCTCCCGCTCGGCGGCGCAGCCGTCGTCAAGGGGACCGCTTCGCGCTCCAGCGGGAGCAAGCTCCCTCGCCACAAGGGCTCAGTTCAGCAACTGCACAACGCGTTATCCAGCACTTCACGCAGCGCCGAAGGGTGGTCGATCACGACGTCCGCACCCCAGTGCTTCGGGTTGTCGTCCGGGTGGATGTAGCCGTAGGTCACCGCGCAGGTCTTGGTACCGGCGCTGCGTCCGGACTCGATGTCCCGCAGGTCATCGCCCACGAACAGCACGCTGGCCGGATCCAGGTCGAGCATCTTGCAGGCCAGGGTCAGCGGTTCCGGGTCTGGCTTGCTGTTCTTCACGTGATCAGGGCAGATCAGCACTTTCGAGCGCTCGGCCAGGCCCAGTTGCTGCATGATCGGCTCGGCGAAACGCACCGGCTTGTTGGTGACGACGCCCCAGATCAGGTTGGCCGCTTCGATATCGGCCAGCACCTCGGCCATGCCGTCGAACAAATGACTGTGGACCGCGCATCCCTTGAGGTAGCGGTCGAGGAACTCCTGGCGCAGTTCCTCGAACCCTGGTGATTCCGGGTCCATGGAAAAGGTCACCGCGACCATCGCCCGGGCACCGCCGGAAATCTCGTCGCGAATGTGCTGCGTGTTCATCGGTGGCAAGCCACGGTCGGCGCGCATGGCCTGGCAGATGGCGATGAAGTCCGGCGCGGTGTCGAGCAGCGTGCCGTCCATGTCGAAGAGAACCGCTTTGAGACGCATCGACTTACTCCTCGCGCAGGGTCTGGATCATGTAGTTGACGTCAACGTCGGCGGCCAGCTTGTAGTGCTTGGTCAGCGGATTGTAGGTCAGGCCGATGATGTCCTTGACGGTCAGCCCGGCCGCGCGGCTCCAGGCGCCCAGTTCGGAAGGGCGGATGAATTTCTTGAAGTCGTGAGTGCCGCGCGGCAGCAGCTTCATGATGTATTCGGCGCCGATGATGGCGAACAGGTAGGCCTTCGGGTTGCGGTTGATGGTGGAGAAGAACACCTGGCCGCCGGGCTTGACCATACGGAAGCAGGCGCGGATGACCGACGACGGATCCGGCACGTGCTCGAGCATTTCCAGGCAGGTGACCACGTCGAATTGGCCGGGCATTTCTTCGGCCAGGGCTTCGGCGGTGATCTGCCGGTATTCCACGCTGACGCCCGACTCCAATTGATGCAGTTGCGCCACGGCCAGTGGCGCTTCGCCCATGTCGATGCCCATCACCGTCGCCCCGCGCTGGGCCATGGCTTCGCTGAGGATGCCGCCGCCACAACCGACGTCGAGCACCTTCTTGCCAGCCAGGTTGACCCGTTCGTCAATCCAGTTGACCCGCAGCGGGTTGATGTCGTGCAGCGGTTTGAATTCGCTTTCACGGTCCCACCAGCGATGGGCCAGGGCTTCGAACTTGGCGATTTCGGCGTGGTCGACGTTGCTCATGTGCAGATCCTCGAAAAGCTTGAAAAATCAGGTGCCCCGAGCCGTGGCTCAAGGGGCGTGGTTATTCGTTGTGGCCGCTGATGCGCCGACCCCAGGCCTGGGCCGTGGCGATCAGTCTTGATTCGTCCATGCGGGTCAGTCGGCCATCGTCCAATAACGGCTTGCCGCCCACCCACAGGTGTTTTACGCAATCGCGACCGGTGGCATAGATCAACTGCGACACCGGGTCGTAGATCGGCTGCTGGGCCAGGCCCGACAGATCGAAGGCCACCAGGTCGGCGGCCTTGCCCACTTCCAGCGAGCCGACAATCGCCTCGATGCCCAGCGCCCGGGCGCCATTGAGCGTGGCCATGCGCAGCGCCCGGTGGGCATCCAGGGCCGTGGCCGAGCCGGCGACGGCCTTGGCCAGCAGGGCCGCGGTGCGGGTTTCGCCCAGCAGATCCAGGTCGTTGTTGCTCGCCGCACCGTCGGTGCCGAGCGCCACATTGACGCCGGCCTGCCACAGGCGCTCCACTGGGCAGAAACCGCTGGCCAGCTTCAGGTTCGATTCCGGGCAGTGGATCACGCTGCAATTGCTTTCTACCAGCAAGGCCTGGTCTTCGTCGCTGATTTGAGTCATGTGCACGGCCTGAAAGCGTGGCCCCAGCAGGCCAAGTCGTCCCAGGCGCGCCAGCGGTCGCTCCGCGGTGTTATCCACAGCCTGCTGCACTTCGAAGGCGGTTTCGTGAACGTGCATATGAATGGCCGCGTCCAGTTCCTCGGCGATCACGCGGATTTTCTCCAGGTTCTCGTCGCCCACGGTGTAGGGGGCGTGCGGGCCGAATGCGACTTTGATCCGTGGGTGGTGCTTGAGGTCGCCAAACAATTCGATGCCCTGACGAATGGCTTCGTCGGCGCTGGCGGCACCGGGAATCGGGAAATCGAGGATTGGAATCGCGATTTGCGCACGAATACCGCTGTCGTGGACACACTCGCTGGCGATCTTGGGGTAGAAATACATGTCGGAGAAGCAGGTGATGCCGCCCTTGATCTGCTCGGCGATGGCCAGGTCGGTGCCGTCGCGTACGAAATGCTCATCGACCCATTTGGCTTCCGCCGGCCAGATGTGCTGTTCGAGCCAGGTCATCAAGGGCAGGTCGTCGGCCAGGCCGCGGAACAGGGTCATGGCTGCGTGGCCATGGGCATTGATCAGGCCGGGGCTGAGCAGCATGCCGGGCAGCTCACGGACTTGGGCGGCGTCACACCGGAGGGCTTCTGCCCGTGGACCGATGAACGCGATGCAGCCGTCGCGAATGCCCAGGCCATGATCCTTGAGCACTACACCGGCGGGTTCGACAGGCACCAACCAGGTCGGCAGCAATAATAAGTCGAGCGCAACGGCAGGCTTGGGCATCGTGGAACGGTTCCATGGGGTATAAAGGATGGCGAAGTATACCCGAGCGTCTTCGCGGAGGGATCGCTATAATCGGCGGCTTTTGTTCATGAGTACGGGGTGAAGGATGCGCGATCGACTATTGGCTGCGGAGAAGGTGAAGGCCATCGATTGGCGTGATGGCGTCCTGTACCTGTTGGACCTGCGTGTCTTGCCGTTCGAGGAAAACTGGATCGCCTGCACCTGTGCCGCCGATGTGGCCGAGGCCATTGGCTCGCTGGTGGTGCGCGGCGCGCAGGCCATCGGCATCAGCGCGGCTTATGGTGTCGTGCTGGCGGCGCGGACCAGGGTGGCCGAGGGCGGTGACTGGCAATCGGCCCTGGAGGCTGATTTTGCCTTGCTGGCCGAGGCCCGGCCGACAGCGGCGAACCTCTTCTGGGCGCTGGATCGGATGCGCGACCGGTTGGGGCGCTTGAAAGAGCACGCCGAGCCGCTGGCGGTACTTGAGGCTGAAGCCATCGCGATCCACGAAAGTGACCGCGAAGCCAACCTGACCATGACCCAGCTCGGTGTCGACCTGATCCGCAAGCACCAGGGCAACGCCCAGGCCATCCTCACCCACGGCAACACCGGCGCCCTGGCGAGCGGTGGCTTCGGCACGGCCTTGGGTGTCATCCGTGGCGCGTATATCGAAGGCATGGTGGAGCGCGTCTATGCCGACGAAACCCGTCCATCGCTGCAAGGCTCGCGCCTGACGGCGTGGGAGCTGGCCCGTGAGAGCATCCCGGTGACCCTCAACGCCGATTCCGCCGCCGCCCACATCATGAAGACGAAAGGTGTGACCTGGGTGATTGTCGGTGCCGACTGCATCACCGCCAATGGCGATGTGGCGAACAAGATCGGTACCTATCAACTGGCGGTCTGTGCCATGCACCATGGCGTGCGTTTCATGGTGGTGGCGCCGAGTTCGACCATCGATATGAGCCTGGCCTGCGGTGATGACGTTCCGGTCGAGGAGCGCGATGGACGTGAACTGCTGGAAATCGGCGGCAAGAGGCTCGGTGCGGAGGTGGACGCCTTCAACCCGACGTTCGATATCACCCCGGCGGATTTGATCGACGTCATCGTCACGGAGAAGGGCATCATCGAGCGTCCGGACACCGCCAAGTTGGCGCAGTTGATGTGCCGCAAGCGGTTGCACTGAAGATTTCCAGAGGGTGATCTGCCGCCATCGCGGGCAAGCTCGCTCCCACAGTGGATAGGGCATGTCTGAAATTTCTGACATAAGAGTCCTTGTGGGAGCGAGCTTGCTCGCGATGAGGTCCTCAAAGGCAACAAATGCCTTGCATTTTCGCCCTGATTCTCCATCCGCAGCGCTTCTAAGCCCCTCTGGTCCCATATCAGCCTGTCACCGGTCAACTAACTACGCACCATGCGCATCTGGGGGATAGGTGCGTGGCGGCTCTTGTGATAACATCCGGCGGTTTCCAAGGCTGCCTCGCGAGGTGGCCTTTACTGCGCAGATCCATGGCATAACTCGTTGATTTGTCGTAAGTCGCTGCACGGCACTTGTTCTGCAGCGGCGAGCTTCGTTCGTCCCATCTGGATGTGACGAGGTTTCACCAGAAAAAGGAATCAGGCTTCTCATGGGCGAACTGGCCAAAGAAATCCTCCCGGTCAATATCGAAGACGAGCTGAAACAGTCCTACCTCGACTACGCAATGAGCGTAATCGTCGGGCGGGCGCTGCCGGATGCGCGCGATGGCTTGAAGCCCGTGCACCGGCGCGTGCTGTTCGCGATGAGCGAACTGGGCAACGACTTCAACAAGCCGTACAAGAAATCTGCCCGTGTCGTCGGCGACGTGATCGGTAAGTATCACCCCCACGGCGACACTGCCGTGTACGACACCATCGTTCGTATGGCGCAGCCATTCTCCTTGCGCTACCTGCTGGTAGACGGCCAGGGCAACTTCGGTTCCGTGGACGGCGACAACGCCGCGGCCATGCGATACACCGAAGTGCGCATGACCAAGCTGGCCCACGAACTGCTGGCCGACCTGCACAAGGAAACCGTGGACTGGGTGCCGAACTACGACGGCACCGAAATGATCCCGGCGGTCATGCCGACCCGTATCCCGAACCTGCTCGTCAACGGCTCCAGCGGTATCGCCGTGGGCATGGCGACCAACATCCCGCCGCACAACCTCGGTGAAGTCATCGACGGTTGCCTGGCCCTCATCGACAATCCCGAGCTGACTGTCGATGAGCTGATGCAATACATCCCGGGTCCGGACTTCCCGACCGCCGCGATCATCAACGGTCGCGCCGGCATCATCGAAGCCTACCGCACCGGCCGTGGCCGTATTTACATGCGCGCCCGTTCCACCGTCGAAGACATCGACAAGGTTGGCGGCCGCCAGCAGATCGTCATCACCGAGCTGCCGTACCAACTGAACAAGGCTCGCCTGATCGAGAAGATCGCCGAGCTGGTGAAAGAGAAGAAGCTCGAAGGCATCACCGAGCTGCGTGACGAGTCCGACAAGGACGGCATGCGCGTCGTGATCGAGTTGCGTCGTGGTGAAGTGCCTGAGGTGATCCTCAATAACCTCTACGCTCAGACCCAACTGCAAAGTGTGTTCGGCATCAACATCGTTGCGCTGATCGACGGCCGTCCGCGGATCCTGAACCTCAAGGACCTGCTGGAAGCTTTCGTACGTCACCGTCGCGAAGTGGTTACCCGCCGCACCGTGTTTGAACTGCGCAAGGCTCGCGAGCGTGGCCACATTCTTGAAGGCCAGGCCGTTGCCCTGTCGAACATCGACCCGGTGATCGCCCTGATCAAGGCCTCGCCAACGCCGTCGGAAGCCAAGGAAGCGCTGATCAGCACGCCTTGGGAGTCCAGCGCGGTGGTGGCGATGGTGGAGCGTGCCGGTGCCGATTCGTGCCGTCCGGAGAACCTCGACCCGCAATACGGCCTGCGCGAAGGCAAGTACTTCCTGTCCCCGGAACAGGCGCAAGCCATCCTGGAACTGCGCCTGCACCGCCTGACCGGCCTGGAACACGAGAAGCTGCTGGCCGAGTACCAGGAGATCCTCAACCAGATCGGCGAACTGATCCGCATCCTCAACAGCGCCACGCGCCTGATGGAAGTGATCCGCGAAGAGCTGGAAGTGATCCGCGCCGAGTACGGCGACGTGCGTCGCACCGAGATTCTCGATGCGCGCCTCGACCTGACCCTGGGCGACATGATCCCGGAAGAAGAGCGCGTGGTGACCATTTCCCACGGCGGCTACGCCAAGACCCAGCCGTTGGCCGCCTACCAGGCCCAGCGTCGCGGCGGCAAAGGCAAGTCGGCGACCGGCGTCAAGGACGAGGACTACATCGCTCACCTGCTGGTCGCCAACAGCCACACCACGCTGTTGCTGTTCTCCAGCAAGGGCAAGGTGTACTGGCTCAAGACCTACGAAATCCCCGAAGCGTCCCGCGCAGCCCGTGGTCGTCCGCTGGTCAATCTGCTGCCGCTGGACGACGGTGAATACATCACCACCATGCTGCCGGTGGAGGAATACACCGAAGGTCACTACATCTTCATGGCGACCGCCAACGGCACCGTGAAGAAGACCCCGCTGGAATCCTTCAGTCGCCAGCGTAGCGTCGGCCTGATTGCCCTGGAGCTGGACGAAGGCGACGTGCTGATTTCCGCCGCCATCACCGACGGCGAGCGTGAAGTCATGCTGTTCTCCGACGGCGGCAAGGTCACTCGCTTCAAGGAATCCGACGTTCGCGCCATGGGCCGTACCGCCCGCGGTGTGCGCGGCATGCGCCTGCCGGAAGGCCAGAAGCTGATTTCCATGCTGATCCCAGAAGAGGGCAGCCAGATCCTCACCGCTTCGGCGCGTGGTTATGGCAAGCGCACGGCCATCAGCGAGTTCCCTGAGTACAAGCGTGGCGGCCAGGGCGTGATCGCCATGGTCAGCAACGAGCGTAACGGCCGTCTGGTTGGCGCTGTCCAGGTGCTCGATGGCGAGGAGATCATGTTGATCTCCGACCAGGGTACCCTGGTGCGTACGCGGGTCGCCGAAGTCTCGAGCCTGGGTCGTAACACCCAGGGCGTGACGCTGATCAAGCTGGCCAGCGACGAAACGCTGGTAGGGCTTGAGCGGGTGCAGGAGCCATCGGAAGTCGAAGGCGAGGAGCTGGAAGGCGAGGAAGGCGTGGCGTTCGACGGCACCCTGGGTGCCGATGTCGACGACATGACCGGTGACCAACCGCTCGACGCTGCCGCAGACGAAGAAGAACCGCAGGACTAAGCGGACACGCGGGGGGCGGATGAAGATTCGCCCCCTTGTTGTTTGTCCCGTTTGAAAATTTGCGACACTGCACATTCTCCTGTGGGGCTGATGCTGCTCACTTAAGGTTTGTTTGATTCATTGTGGCGAGGGAGCTTGCTCCCGCTTGGGTGCGAAGCGCCCATAGAATGGGTCTGCTGCGCAGCCCAGCGGGAGCAAGCTCCCTCGCCACAGGTTCAGGGCAATCCTTACATGAGCGGTAGCTACCATCGGGTGATGGGTGAATGAAGATTTAAGTGACCACCAGATCAGAGCGAGATTGGATGTGAGCAAGAGAGCCTATAACTTCTGTGCCGGCCCGGCGGCGTTGCCTGAAGCGGTCCTGAAGCGTGCCCAGGGTGAACTTCTCGACTGGCACGGCAAGGGCCTGTCGGTCATGGAAATGAGCCATCGCAGCGATGAGTTCGTGTCCATTGCCACCAAGGCCGAGCAGGACCTGCGTGATCTGCTGAACATCCCGTCCAACTACAAGGTGCTGTTCCTGCAGGGCGGCGCCAGCCAGCAGTTCGCCCAGATCCCGTTGAACCTGCTGCCGGAAAGTGGCAAGGCCGACTACATCGACACCGGTATCTGGTCGCAGAAAGCCATCGAAGAAGCTTCGCGCTACGGTCACGTCAACGTGGCTGCCACCGCCAAGCCCTACGACTATTTCGCGATTCCCGGCCAGAACGAATGGAACCTGTCCAAGGACGCGGCCTACGTTCACTACGCGCCGAACGAAACCATCGGTGGCCTGGAATTCAACTGGATCCCGGAAACTGGCGACGTGCCATTGGTGGCCGACATGTCCTCGGACATTCTCTCGCGCCCTGTGGATATCTCCCGTTTCGGCATGATCTACGCCGGCGCCCAGAAAAACATCGGCCCTAGCGGCATCCTGGTCAGCATCATTCGTGAAGACCTGCTGGGGCGTGCCCGCTCCCTGTGCCCGACCATGCTCAACTACAAGGTCGCGGCCGACAACGGCTCGATGTACAACACCCCGCCGACCCTGGCCTGGTACCTCTCTGGCCTGGTATTCGAATGGCTGAAGGAGCAGGGCGGTGTCGAGGCCATCGGCAAGCTCAACGAAGTCAAGCAGCGCACGCTGTATGACTTCATCGACGCCAGCGGCCTCTACAGCAACCCGATCAACAAGACCGATCGTTCGTGGATGAACGTGCCGTTCCGCCTGGCCGACGACCGTCTGGACAAGCCGTTCCTGGCCGGTGCCGACGAGCGTGGACTGCTGAACCTCAAGGGCCACCGTTCGGTCGGTGGCATGCGTGCCTCCATCTACAACGCCGTCGACATCAACGCCGTCAATGCGTTGATCGCCTACATGGCAGAGTTCGAGAAGGAACATGGCTGATGTCTGAGCAAGAACTCAAGGCGCTGCGCCTGCGCATCGATGCCCTGGACGAAAAGGTCCTGGAGCTGATCAGCGAGCGTGCGCGCTGCGCCCAGGAAGTCGCCCGGGTGAAGATGGCCTCCCTGGCCGAAGGCGAAGTGCCGGTGTTCTATCGTCCTGAGCGTGAAGCCCAGGTGCTCAAGCGTGTCATGGAGCGCAACAAGGGGCCGCTGGGCAACGAAGAGATGGCGCGGTTGTTCCGTGAAATCATGTCCTCGTGCCTGGCGCTTGAGCAGCCGCTGAAAGTCGCCTACCTGGGGCCGGAAGGGACCTTCACCCAGGCCGCCGCCATGAAGCACTTTGGTCACGCCGTGATCAGCAAGCCAATGGCGGCCATCGACGAAGTCTTCCGCGAAGTGGCGGCCGGCGCGGTGAATTTTGGCGTGGTGCCGGTGGAAAACTCCACCGAGGGCGCGGTCAACCACACGCTGGACAGCTTCCTCGAGCATGACATGGTGATCTGCGGTGAAGTCGAGCTGCGTATCCACCATCACCTGTTGGTCGGCGAGAACACCAAGACCGACAGCATCAGCCGGATCTATTCCCACGCCCAATCGTTGGCCCAGTGCCGCAAGTGGCTGGACGCCCATTACCCGAACGTCGAGCGCGTAGCGGTATCGAGCAACGCCGAAGCGGCCAAGCGGGTCAAGGGTGAGTGGAACTCGGCGGCGATCGCTGGTGATATGGCGGCCGGCCTCTACGGGCTGACGCGCCTGGCCGAGAAAATCGAGGATCGCCCGGACAACTCCACGCGGTTCCTGATGATCGGCAGCCAGGAAGTACCGCCGACCGGCGACGACAAGACCTCGATCATCGTCTCCATGAGCAACAAGCCCGGTGCGCTCCATGAACTGCTGGTGCCGTTCCACGACAACGGTATCGACCTGACGCGGATCGAGACCCGTCCGTCGCGCAGTGGTAAATGGACCTACGTGTTCTTCATCGATTTCGTCGGCCACCACCGCGATCCGCTGGTAAAAGGTGTGCTGGAGAAAATCAGTCAGGAAGCAGTGGCACTCAAGGTGCTGGGTTCCTACCCCAAGGCAGTTCTTTAAGGGCGGATAGCAAATGAGTGGCAACTTCCTCGCTCTGGCTCAGCCAGGCGTGCAACAACTCTCGCCTTACGTTCCGGGCAAGCCCGTCGACGAACTGGCCCGCGAGCTGGACCTGGATCCGGCCAGCATCGTCAAGTTGGCGAGCAACGAAAATCCGTTGGGCGCGAGCCCCAAGGCACTGGCGGCGATCCGCGACGAACTGGCCGAGCTGACCCGTTACCCCGATGGCAATGGGTTTGCGTTGAAAAGCCTGCTGGCCGAGCGCTGTGACGTCGAGCTGAACCAGGTGACGCTGGGCAATGGCTCCAACGACATTCTTGAGTTGGTCGCCCGTGCGTACCTGGCACCGGGTCTCAACGCTGTGTTCAGCGAGCACGCGTTTGCGGTCTACCCGATCGCGACCCAGGCCGTGGGCGCGGATGCCCATGTGGTTCCGGCCAAGGACTGGGGGCACGATCTGCCGGCCATGCTGGCCGCCATCGATGCCAACACGCGGGTGGTCTTCATTGCCAACCCGAACAACCCGACCGGCACCTGGTTCGACGCCCAGGCCTTGGACGACTTCCTGCAAGACGTGCCCGCGCACGTGCTCGTGGTGTTGGACGAGGCCTACATCGAATACGCCGAAGGCAGCGATTTGCCCGATGGCCTGGATTTCCTCGCGGCCTACCCGAACCTGCTGGTTTCGCGCACGTTCTCGAAAGCCTACGGCCTGGCCTCGCTGCGGGTTGGCTACGGCTTGTCCACCGCCGTGGTGGCCGACGTGCTGAACCGCGTGCGCCAGCCATTCAACGTCAACAGCTTCGCCCTGGCAGCAGCCTGTGCCGCCTTGCAGGATGAGGCCTACCTGGCCGAAAGCCGTCGCCTGAACGCGGCCGGTATGCAGCAGTTGGAAGCGGGGTTCCGTGAGCTGGGCTTGAGCTGGATTCCATCCAAAGGCAACTTCATCTGCGTCGACCTGGGGCGTGTCGCTGCGCCGGTGTACCAGGGGCTGCTGCGCGAAGGCGTGATCGTGCGTCCGGTGGCTAACTACGGCATGCCGAACCACCTGCGCGTCACCATCGGCCTACCGGCGGAAAACAACCGTTTCCTTGAGGCGTTGAGCAAGGTTCTGGCTCGTGGTTGATGTCACTTCGCTGCAACCTGCTGCCCCTATGATCGGTCGCCTGGTGGTGGTCGGCCTGGGGTTGATTGGCGGTTCGTTTGCCAAGGGCTTGCGTGAAAGCGGTCTGTGCCGCGAGGTGGTCGGTGTCGACCTGGATCCGCAGTCGCGCAAGCTGGCCGTGGAGCTGGGGGTGGTCGATCGCTGCGAGGATGACCTGGCGATCGCTTGTCAGGGCGCGGACGTGATCCAATTGGCGGTGCCGATCCTGGCCATGGAAAAACTGCTGGCGCGTCTGGCGACCATGAGCCTGGGGCAAGCGATCCTGACCGACGTCGGCAGCGCCAAGGGCAACGTCGTGCGTGCGGCCACCGAGGCCTTCGGCGGGATGCCGGCGCGCTTCGTGCCCGGCCATCCGATTGCCGGTTCCGAGCAGAGCGGGGTGGAAGCCTCCAACGCCGAACTGTTTCGTCGCCACAAAGTGATCCTCACGCCGCTGGACCAGACGGATCCAGCCGCGCTGGCGGTGGTGGACCGTTTGTGGCGCGAACTGGGCGCCGATGTCGAGCACATGCAGGTCGAGCGTCACGATGAAGTGTTGGCGGCCACCAGCCATTTGCCGCACCTGTTGGCGTTCGGCCTGGTGGATTCGTTGGCCAAACGCAATGAAAATCTTGAGATCTTCCGTTACGCTGCCGGCGGTTTCCGCGATTTCACGAGAATCGCTGGAAGCGACCCGGTCATGTGGCACGACATCTTCCTCGCCAACCGCGAAGCTGTCTTGCGCACACTCGATACATTTCGCAGCGACCTCGACGCCTTGCGCGACGCGGTCGATGCAGGGGACGGGCACCAATTGCTGGGCGTTTTCACACGCGCCAGGGTGGCCCGCGAGCATTTCAGTAAAATCCTGGCCCGTCGGGCCTATGTGGACGCTATGAACTCCAACGATCTGATTTTCCTGGCACAACCTGGTGGCTCCCTGAGCGGGCGTATTCGTGTACCGGGCGATAAATCGATTTCCCACCGTTCGATCATGCTCGGCTCCCTGGCCGAAGGCGTGACCGAGGTGGAAGGCTTCCTCGAGGGTGAAGACGCCCTGGCAACGCTGCAAGCGTTTCGCGACATGGGGGTGGTCATCGAAGGTCCGCACCACGGTCGCGTGACCATCCATGGTGTCGGCCTGCACGGCCTCAAACCTGCTCCGGGGCCCATCTACCTGGGTAACTCCGGGACCTCTATGCGCCTGTTGTCCGGCCTGCTGGCCGCGCAAGACTTCGACAGCACCCTGACCGGTGACGCCTCGCTGTCCAAGCGCCCGATGAATCGCGTCGCCAATCCGTTGCGGGAAATGGGCGCGGTCATCGAGACGGCCGCCGACGGTCGTCCGCCGATGATCATTCGTGGTGGCAACAAGCTCAAGGGCCTGACCTACACCATGCCGATGGCCAGCGCGCAGGTAAAATCCTGCCTGCTGCTGGCGGGTCTCTACGCCGAAGGCAAGACCACCGTCACCGAACCGGCCCCGACCCGCGACCATACCGAGCGCATGCTGCGCGGCTTCGGCTACCCGGTCACGGTCGATGGCGCCACGGCGTCCGTCGAGTCTGGCAGCAAGCTGACCGCTACCCACATCGAAGTGCCGGGTGACATCTCCTCGTCGGCATTCTTCCTGGTGGCCGCTTCGATTGCCGAAGGTTCCGACCTGGTGCTCGAGCATGTCGGCATCAACCCGACCCGCACCGGCGTGATCGACATCCTGCGCCTGATGGGCGCTGACATCACCCTGGAAAACCAGCGTGAAGTCGGCGGCGAGCCGGTGGCGGACCTGCGCGTACGAGCAGCTAAACTCAAGGGTATCGAGATTCCGGAGGCGCTGGTTCCGCTGGCCATCGACGAGTTCCCGGTGCTGTTCGTGGCGGCTGCCTGTGCCGAAGGGCGCACCGTATTGACGGGTGCCGAAGAGCTGCGGGTCAAGGAGTCGGATCGCATCCAGGTGATGGCTGATGGCTTGCTCGCCCTGGGCGTCAAGTGCCAGCCAACGCCGGACGGCATCATCATCGACGGCGGCCAGATCGGCGGCGGCGAAGTCCATGGTCACGGTGACCATCGTATCGCCATGGCCTTCAGTGTTGCGTCTTTGCGCGCCAGCGCGCCGATTCGCATCCATGATTGCGCCAACGTCGCGACGTCGTTCCCGAACTTCCTGGCGCTGTGCGCGCAGGTCGGTATCCGAGTAGCACAAGAGGCGCAGTCGTGAACATCAAGGCACCGGTCATCACCATCGATGGCCCAAGCGGTTCGGGCAAGGGCACCGTCGCCGGGATCCTGGCCAGGCAGTTGGGCTGGAACCTGCTCGATTCGGGTGCCCTGTATCGTCTATTGGCGTTCGCTGCCGCGAACCATGGCGTCGACCTGACCAACGAAGAGTTGCTCAAGGCGCTGGCGGCTCATCTGGACGTGCAATTCATTGCCGCGACCGACGGTCAGCTCCAGCGCATCATTCTGGAAGGTGACGAAGTCAGCGACGTCATTCGTACCGAAAGCGTGGGGGCCGGGGCCTCCCAGGTCGCCGCGCTGCCGGTGGTACGCGAAGCCTTGCTGCAACGCCAGCGTGCCTTCCAGGAGCCGCCGGGGCTGGTGGCCGATGGTCGTGACATGGGCACGGTGGTCTTTCCTGACGCGCCGCTGAAGATTTTCCTCACCGCCAGTGCAGAGGAGAGGGCGCGTCGCCGATATTTGCAGTTGAAGGGCAAAGGCGAGGATGTTAGTCTGTCGAGTCTGCTAGATGAGATCCGTGCACGCGATGAGCGTGACACCCAGCGCGCAGTAGCCCCGCTCAAGCCGGCGGCCGACGCGATACAGCTGGATTCCACGGAGTTGTCCATCGATCAGGTGCTGCAACGCATCATGAGCGAGATCGCCATTCGCGATATCGCCGGGTGACAGGAAGCTCCGCAGGGGACCAGTCATAGTCCTGCGGCGCTTCTTTTATATGAAACTAACCCACATCGTCTGGGGTGTGGAGATGGGCGTTTACTTCGCCCTAATCAACAGGAATTAAAATGAGCGAAAGCTTTGCGGAACTCTTTGAAGAAAGCTTGAAAACCCTGAACCTTCAGGCAGGCTCCATCATCACCGGCGTTATCGTTGATATCGATTACCAAGCTCGCTGGGTAACCGTTCACGCTGGTCTGAAGTCTGAAGCGCTGATCCCGCTTGAGCAGTTCTACAACGACGCTGGCGAACTGAACATCAACGTCGGTGACGAAGTTCACGTTGCGCTGGACTCGGTTGAAGATGGTTTCGGTGAAACCAAGCTGTCCCGTGAAAAAGCCAAGCGCGCTGAATGCTGGATCGTTCTGGAAGCGGCCTTCGCAGCTGAGGAAGTGGTCAAGGGCGTTATCAACGGTAAGGTTAAAGGCGGCTTCACTGTCGACGTTAACGGCATCCGTGCGTTCCTGCCAGGTTCCCTGGTTGACGTCCGTCCAGTGCGCGATACCACGCACCTGGAAGGCAAAGAGCTGGAATTCAAGGTCATCAAGCTGGACCAGAAGCGCAACAACGTTGTCGTTTCCCGTCGCAGTGTCCTGGAAGCCGAGAACTCCGCCGAGCGTGAAGCTCTGCTGGAATCGCTGCAGGAAGGCCAGCAGGTCAAGGGTATTGTCAAGAACCTCACCGATTACGGCGCATTCGTCGATCTGGGTGGCGTCGATGGCCTGCTGCACATCACCGACATGGCCTGGAAGCGTATCAAGCATCCTTCGGAAATCGTCAACGTTGGCGACGAGATCGATGTCAAGGTTCTGAAGTACGATCGCGAGCGCAATCGTGTTTCCCTGGGCCTCAAGCAACTGGGTGAAGATCCATGGGTCGCTATCAAAGCCCGTTACCCAGAAAGCACCCGCGTCACCGCTCGTGTTACCAACCTGACCGACTACGGCTGCTTCGCTGAGCTGGAAGAAGGCGTTGAAGGCCTGGTACACGTTTCCGAAATGGACTGGACCAACAAGAACATCCACCCTTCGAAAGTCGTACAAGTCGGCGACGAAGTGGAAGTCATGGTTCTGGACATCGACGAAGAGCGTCGTCGTATCTCCCTCGGCATCAAGCAGTGCAAGTCCAACCCATGGGAAGACTTCTCTGGCCAGTTCAACAAGGGCGATAAAATCTCCGGCACCATCAAGTCGATCACCGATTTCGGTATCTTCATTGGTCTGGACGGCGGCATCGACGGCCTGGTTCACCTGTCCGACATCTCCTGGAACGAAGTGGGCGAAGAAGCCGTGCGTCGTTTCAAGAAGGGCGACGAGCTGGACACCGTTATCCTGTCGGTTGACCCAGAGCGCGAGCGTATCTCCCTGGGTATCAAGCAACTGGAAAGCGATCCGTTCTCCGAGTACGTTCAAGAGAACGACAAAGGCGCAATCGTTAAGGGCATCGTGAAAGAAGTTGACGCCAAAGGCGCCATCATCACTTTGGCCGACGATATCGAAGCGACTCTGAAAGCCTCCGAAATCAGCCGTGACCGCGTTGAAGACGCGCGCAACGTTCTGAAAGAAGGCGAAGAAGTAGAAGCCAAGATCATCAGCGTTGACCGCAAGAGCCGCGTAATCCAGCTCTCCATCAAGTCGAAAGACGATGCTGAAGAGAAAGAAGCAATCCAGAGCCTGCGCGACAAGCCAGCTACCTCTGACATTGCTGCTGGTCCTACCACTCTGGGCGACCTGTTGCGTGCACAAATGGAAAAACAGAACTGAGTTCTGTCAGACCATAGAAAAAGGGCGACTTCGGTCGCCCTTTTTTGTGCCTGCGAAATTTCAAGATTCTCTGCCCGAGCCCTGCCGATAATGGCGTTCATTCGGGGCGCTGCGAAACCAACTCATTAACCCAGCTGTCTCTTTTATGAAGCGGATCAATAATCTATTCAGGGCGTGGCTCCGACTTGTATAAATGATCGATCCGGACCTCTGTCTAAAGGAACTGAATGAACAAGCTCTTTCTGGTGTTGAGTGTCTTGGTGCTGGCCGCTTGCTCTACAAGCGCCAAGACCCACGCAGTGCGTGGTGTCAGTGGTATCGAGGTCGACTGCTCGGGGTTGGGTTCCGGTTGGGAGAAGTGCCACAAGAGGGCCGCAAGAGAGTGTAAGGGGGCTGGCTACAAGGTGATTACCCGATCCGACGACGCGAAGGATGAAGATCAGTACCCCTTTGGTTTTAATCCGGCTGGCTATCTGACTCGTACGATGCTGGTCATCTGTCGATAGCATCTCCCTGCTTGCGCACAAAGAGGCGGTAGGGGAGTCAAGAAGAATGTCAATACTTGGGCTGTTCAAATCCCTCCGGTCATGCTAAAACCTTTTCAAGCGATTTTCCTAGCTGCTTGAAAAAGAAGGGAAAAATATGACGAAGTCGGAGTTGATCGAACGAATTGTCACCCATCAAGGGCTACTCTCATCCAAGGATGTGGAGCTAGCCATCAAGACCATGCTTGAACAAATGTCCCAGTGCCTGGCTACGGGGGATCGCATCGAGATCCGCGGTTTCGGCAGCTTCTCCCTGCACTACCGCGCTCCGCGGGTTGGGCGCAACCCCAAAACGGGCCAGTCCGTCAGCCTTGATGGAAAATTCGTTCCTCATTTCAAACCAGGCAAAGAGCTTAGGGATCGTGTGAATGAGGAGGAGGGGGATGAGCTCTGACGGAGCCCTAAAACAGAGGAGTTCATATGCGGAACTTTAAACGCTTGACCCTTGTCGTACTTGCGCTGCTCGTGGCCTCAGCTATCGTCCTGTTCGTGCTTGAAAACAACCAGCCAGTGGCATTGCTGTTTCTGGGTTGGTCAGCTCCGCAGCTTCCTGTCTCGGTTTTCGTGATCCTGGCGCTTCTCGCTGGTATGATAGTCGGGCCGTCGCTTGCGTGGTTTTTAGGGGTGCGTAGGCGCTTTAAATAAATGGATGTGTGGCCCGGAAGTCTTGGTAAGGATCACTATCTGCAATTTTTCTGACTTTGGGTGCGTTTTGTTCGTATTTAATCTAGCTCAGTTTGCCGCTATATCCGACACGGCCTTGCCCGTCTTGCCTTTGAATACGTTCGATGTGTCTACGGGCTTGATGCAAAGCGAGGCTTCTTATGCGAAATGATCGCATTGATGCGCGTGACGCAGAGGAGATTGATCTGGTTGAGCTTGCTCAGGGGCTTTGGGCTCAAAAATGGCTGATCCTAAGTGTCACTCTTTTGGTTACTGTTGGTGCAGGCCTCTATGCGTTTCTTAGTAAGCCTGTTTACGAATCCAAACTTTTTATCGTGCCACCTACTCAGAATGATATTGCTGAGCTGAATTATGGTCGTGGAAAAAGTACGGAGCTGGATATTTATTCCATTAATTATGTTTACGATGTATTTGCTCGGAATCTTCAGGGTGAATATCTTCGCCAGAAATTTTTTAATGAGGTCTATCTTCCTTCACTTAGTGAGGTTGAGCGAAAGGGTGCGCTTGATCGTTTATATGAGCGTTTTTCCCGAGAGTTGGTGATAAAGGGGCTTGGTAAAGGTACGCCTGATCGCTTTTCTATTACCGTTCAAGGTATAGATCCTATACAGGTCACGAAATGGGCAAAAGATTATGTCCAGCGTGCTAGCGAAGCTGCTGAGTCGGAGTTGATCAAGAACGTCACGACTGAAGCTTCGGTTAGGGCTCGCAATTTGGAGCAGAAAATTGTCAGCTTGCGCGAGAACGCACAGCGCGTACGCGAGGATCGGATTCAGCAGCTACGGGAAGCATTGAAGATTGCTGAGTCCATTGGTTTAAACTCACCGGCTATCAACTCTACCGCTGCAGTAGATATCACTGTAGAAACTGGTAATAAAATGGATTACCAGCGGGGGAGCAAGGCGTTGGCTGCGGAGATCAAAGCGTTGGAGTCTAGGTCTTCTGATGATGCTTTTATTAAAGATTTACGGTCGTTGCAAATGAGGTACAGTTTTTATCATAAGTTGAACATCGATCCTGAGAGTATTGCAGTGTACCGGCAGGATGGTAGTGTTGAGGTGCCGGAGAGTTCGATAAAGCCTAAGAAGGGCTTGATCCTAATAGTGGGGTTCGTGGCTGGGTTGTTATTGGGCGGGTTCATCGCCTTGGCCCGTGTTGTGTTGAGTCGCAATTCGGAAGATTAGCGAGGTGGCTAAACCAGTCATGGCTGAATGCCATCTATCCGGCATGAGTTATATTTGATAGTCGTAATTCATGAAGAGTAAATGATCTCTGTTTGGCTTTATAAGCCTGTCTGCGTTAGGTGTTTTTCCGGGGCAGGCAGGCTTTTTGATGTAAGAAAAACGCTACGCGCTAGAGTCAGCGCTTGATGGCTTTATGCTACTAGGTGATAGCTTTGTACGTCACGCACTGCTCACTTGATGTCTTCTGATGGGATTCGAGTTCGGTGTGTGTGGTCGCTTCGGTGGCTAAAAAGATAGACTGCCCGGCGAAAGCGGGCTCCGGATATTCTGCCTATTGCCTGGTTGGACACTGACGCACGTACGTGGGTGGTCCTTAAAGCCATTTTGCTCGAGAGCAGGCATAATACTCGCAGGCTGATCGTGCCTCCTCAGACTGATTACTGGCTTAAGGACCAATTCGGTCATCGCATCGAGTAGGGTGGCAACCTGACGATTGTCCACTGGGCAAAAATTAGAGCCTGCGCCTTGGCGTCGCTCGAAAAGTCGCGTTTGGTGGGCAGCCAGTTCACGTCGCTGATGAGCTGGTTTTTCAATTGTTACAAAGATCGAAATTCGATGTGGAAACACCCTTTCGTTTGGAGAAAGCATCCGCGTCCTTCACTGCGATCATGCGGAGATAGACGCTGTGCTTCTGGCCTTGGAGGGGTATGAACGAGTCCTGTTGCTGGTCAAAATATGCTCAATCGCCAACAGCAAATCAGCGAGCGTTGGCATAGATGATTACGATCTCAGGAAGACGAAGGTGAGATTTTGGAGCGATAGCGTGTCAAGGATCAAACACAAGGTTAAAAGTGCTTTTATGCAGGTGCTATCAGGTACGAACGTGAATAGACCAATTTAATGCTTGCTCGAAATTTTTTACAGCTTTCCAATATTGCAATTCGTGGTTTGACGCTTGTCAGCAAATTTTTGCTGATTTTTTTTCTTGCCCGTTTTCTTGATCCGGCCGAGCTAGGCGTCTATGGCCTGTTGGCCGCGACAGTGGGCTATTCGCTGTATTTTCTTGGGTTCGATTTTTATACCTATAGCACTCGTGAATTGCTTAAACGCGAGCGTCACGAGTGGGGTGGATTACTCAAGGCGCAAGGGGCTTTAACCCTGTTGCTCTACGTCATTTTTTTACCATTGCTTAGCCTGATTTTTATCAAAGGCTTGCTTCCAATGAAGGTCATTGGTTGGTTCTTCGTTTTACTGATACTTGAGCATCTGACTCAGGAGTTGGGGCGCTTGCTGATTGCGATTTCGGATCAACTCTTCGCGAGCTTGGTACTGTTTTTTCGTTCGGGGGTCTGGGCCGTCTTGATCACGGGGCTGATGTTCGTTGAACCTGATATGCGAAATCTAGACATGGTGTTTGGAGCTTGGACGCTGGGATCGGCGATAGCGCTTTTTCTGGGTGTATACCGCGTCAAGCGCATGGGGCTATCTGGTTGGCGACAAAATGTTGACTGGACCTGGATCATCAAGGGATTAAGGGTAGCCTCCGCATTGCTGATTGCGACCTTGGCCATTCGGGGGGTTTTCACCTTGGACCGTTATTGGTTCCAGGATTTGGCGGGATTGGACGTACTAGGTGCCTATGTCTTGTTCATGGGCGTCAGTATGGCGTTGATGTCATTTCTGGATGCGGGGGTATTTGCATTTATTTATCCAGGGCTGATCAGCGCCTACCAGCGGCGCGATCCAGTCGGTTTTCATCAAGGCATACGTAATTTATTGCTGCAGACCGTTGGTCTTTGCAGCGCTTTTTCGGTAGTCGCGCTGGTTATGATAGGCCCATTGCTGGCTTGGCTAGGCAAGCCGCTTTACAGTGAGCAGCAGGGACTTTTCGTCTGGATCCTTTTGGCTACGGTGCTCTACGCTCTGGGAATGATTCCCCACTATGGATTATATGCCCAAGGTCGTGATCGACCGATCATTCGTAGTCACGTAGCCGGTTTGATTATTTTTATTCTGGCGACCTGGAGTTTTGCGCAAACCTGTCCTCACCTAGCGGTACCGTTAGGGCTGTGCGCCAGTTTCTTTGTCGTTTTGTGTTGGAAATCGTGGAGTTTCTATCGCCTCACGCCAGCACCTTACCGTTTATTTCAATCCTGACATCGTGCAGGAAGCAACCAAGGGACGCGTCAATGTTCACCAATAAAACCATTCTCATCACCGGTGGTACCGGCTCTTTTGGTAACACGTTTGTGCCAATGACCCTGGCCAAATACAACCCGAAAAAGATCATCATCTTTTCCCGAGATGAAATGAAGCAATGGGACATGGCGAAAAAATTCGAGGGTGATTCTCGCGTTCGATTCTTCATCGGCGACGTCCGCGACAAGGAGCGCTTGTACCGGGCATTGGACGGTGTTGATTATGTGGTTCACGCAGCGGCGACCAAAATCGTGCCAACCGCGGAATACAACCCCTTCGAGTGCATCAAGACCAACATCAACGGCGCGATGAACCTGATCGATGCCTGCATCGACAAAGGCATCAAGCGCGTTGTCGCATTGTCCACCGACAAGGCCAGCAGCCCGATCAACCTGTACGGTGCCACCAAGTTGGCGTCCGATAAGCTGTTTGTTGCCGGTAACTCCTACGCCGGCGGTCACGAAACCCGCATGGCAGTAGTACGTTATGGCAACGTGATGGGGTCGCGCGGTTCAGTCATCCCCTTCTTCATGTCGATCAAGGACAAAGGTGAATTACCGATCACCGATGAACGCATGACTCGTTTCATGATCTCCCTGGAAGAGGGCGTCGAACTGGTCTGGCATGCCTTCGAAGATATGGAAGGCGGTGAGATCTATGTGAAGAAAATTCCGTCGATGAAAGTGACAGACCTTGCTCGCGTTGTTGCACCAGAGGCCACTCAAAAGATCGTCGGCATTCGTCCTGGCGAAAAATTGCATGAGCAGATGATCAGCGCCGAAGATTCCTACTACACGTACGAATACCCTGAGCACTTTAAAATTCTGCCGGTTATCAACGAATGGGCAACCTGCCCAAAACGCATTAAAGACGGCAAGAAGGTTCCTGAAGGCTTCGTTTACGCTAGTGACAACAACACTGAGTGGATGAGCGACGAAGATCTGAAAAGCTGGATTACCCTCAACGAAGCCAAGATCGGGAGTATCTGATACATGATCCCCTACGGTCGCCAGGACATAACCCAAGCTGACATTGATGCGGTGATTGGGGTGTTGCAATCCGACTTCCTCACCCAGGGCCCTATGGTGCCCCGCTTCGAACAGCAAGTTGCTCAGCATGTGGGTGCCAGCCATGCGCTGGCGGTGAACAGCGCAACGTCTGCGCTGCATATCGCTTGTCTTGCACTGGGTCTCGGCCCAGGTGACCGTTTGTGGACAAGCCCCATTACCTTTGTGGCTTCTGCCAACTGCGGATTGTACTGCGGAGCGCAGGTTGATTTCGTGGATATAGATCCACGTACCTACAATCTTTGCCCCCTGGCGCTGGAGCGCAAGTTGGAGCAGGCCGAACGAGCAAATGCGTTGCCCAAAGTGGTCGTGGTGGTCCATCTCTGCGGTCAGCCCTGCGACATGCAAGCGATCCACGGGTTAGCCCAGCGCTACGGGTTCAAAGTCATAGAGGATGCCTCCCACGCCATCGGCGGCAAATACCAAGGCGAATTTATCGGGAACGGAAAGTACAGTGACATTACGGTACTCAGTTTCCACCCGGTAAAGATCATTACCACCGCTGAAGGCGGCATGGCTTTGACCAACGACGTCGAGCTAGCCAATAAAATGGCTCTGCTGCGTAGCCACGGCATTACCCGGGATGCGCAACAGATGACTCATGAGTCGGATGGTCCCTGGTATTACCAGCAGATTGATCTGGGCTTCAACTACCGAATGACTGAACTGCAAGCTGCCTTGGGCGTTAGTCAGATGGAGCGTCTGGATCAATACGTCGCTCGCCGTCATCAGTTGGCTGCGCGTTACAACGACCTATTGGCGACTTTACCTGTCACTGTCCCTTGGCAACACGCCGACAGCTACTCAGGCTTACATCTTTATGTGATTCGTTTGCAACTGGATAAAATCAGCAAGACTCATCGCCAGGTGTTTGAATCGCTACGTGAGCAAGGGATTGGCGTGAACCTGCATTACATTCCGGTTCACACCCAGCCTTACTACGCGCAGATGGGCTTCAAGCCTGAGGATTTTCCGATGTCGCAAGCTTACTACCGCGAGGCAATTAGCATCCCGATGTTCCAGACGATGAGCAATGAACAGCAGGACCAAGTAGTTAGCGCCATCACCAAGGCTCTGCAACGATGAAACTGGCCGTCATTCCTGCCCGGGGAGGCAGCAAGCGAATACCGCGAAAAAACATCAAGGCGTTTTGCGGTAAGCCGATGATTGCTTGGTCAATCGAAGCTGCGTTGCAAAGTGGATGCTTTGATCAAGTCATTGTCTCTACCGACGATCAGGAAATTGCTGAAGTAGCCCGCGAATACGGGGCCAGTGTTCCGTTCATGCGTCCTGCGGAATTGTCTGATGATTACACCGGGACCATACCGGTGATTCAGCAGGCCATCGAATGGTGTAGGGCTGATGGGTTTGATGTCCGCCAAGTATGCTGTTTGTATGCAACCGCACCGTTCGTTAGCCCGGAAGATTTGTGTCGTGGCTTGGATATCCTTGAAAAAACCGGTAGCCAGTACGCCTTTTCGGTGACCAGCTACGCATTTCCGATACAACGGGCGATTCGCCTGACGGAAGCGGGGCACGTTGAAATGTTCAACCCTGAACATTTCAACGCCCGTTCTCAAGACCTTGAAGAAAGCTATCATGACGCTGGCCAATTCTACTGGGGACAGGCAAGCGCCTGGCTGGAAGGGAGAATGATCTTCAGCCATGAGTCCAGTGCGGTTTTATTACCGCGTCACCGTGTGCAAGATATCGATACACCCGAAGACTGGATTCGCGCCGAATGGTTATACAGAGCATTTCAAGCTGAGTCAGGTCAGAAGTGAAAGACATGAAGGTTGTATTCCGGGTCGACGCTTCTCTGCAAATTGGCAGTGGGCACGTCATGCGTTGTCTGACGTTGGCGGAGGCGCTGAGGAAGAAAGGGGCTGAGTGCCACTTTATTTGTCGAGAGCATCCGGGAAACCTTCTAGAAGTCATACGCGCCAAAGGTTTCAACGTTCATGTATTGGCTTCAGATAAAGAACTCGACTCTTCACTAAACTCGCAGAGTGATAATCCTCGGCATTTTGCTTGGCTCGGGGTTTCCCAAGAGCTAGATGCCGAGCAAAGTGGAAGGATACTTGAGCTGTTGCAGCCCAACTGGTTAGTCGTTGACCACTATGCATTGGATATAACGTGGGAGCTAAAGCTCAAAAAAAATGACCTTAAGCTCTTGGTCATAGACGATTTGGCTGATCGGAATCATGTTAGTGATATCTTGCTGGACCAAACCTTTGGGCGTGAGGCCATCGATTACTGTTTACGAGTACCTTCTAATTGCATTGTCTTGTGCGGTTCCAAGTACGCATTGCTTCGTCCTGAGTTCTCAATATTACGACCGTATAGTTTGAAACGAAGAAATTTCTACAAGCTCGAATCGGTATTGGTTACCTTGGGAGGGGTTGATAAAGACAATGTGACGCGGTCAGTGTTGGAAGGATTGAAAGTATCTGGTCTGCCCAAAAGCTGCCGCATCACTGTAGTGATGGGCGCAGTTGCTCCTTGGTTGAATGATATTCAGCATTTAGCGAGTACGATGCCATGGCATACTGAAGTTAAGGTGAACGTCGGTGATATGGCACAGTTAATGGCTGAAAGCGATCTTTCCATTGGCGCGGCAGGAGCGACATCATGGGAACGTTGTTGTCTTGGGATTCCTACTATTATGGTAGTGCTAGCAGAAAATCAAAGATTTGCAGCTAGTTTGTTAGCGAGCGCTAAAGCAGTCTTAATGATATCGTCAGGTACCAGAATCGTTTCACAACTTGCTCGAGCGGTTGATTGTGTAGTAAAGGATTCGCAGTTCTTGAGGTCATTAAGTGAGTCTTCGAGGCTAATCACCGATGGGGCCGGTTGCGAGCACCTATTAAATACTATAGCTGAATTTAAATACCATTGATGGGTGTGATGATGGAAATATTCGGTCAACTTCGTAAAATCAATACCGATGAGCTCGAGTTGATGCTTGCTTGGCGGAATGCACCCAATGTTCGAGCTAATATGTATACAAGGCATGAGATAGCCCTCAAGGAGCATTTGGCTTGGTGGGAACGAGTCCAGCACTGCGACGATCAGCTGTATTTTATGTATGAAATCAATGGAAGACCAACGGGGATCGTAGCTTTCAATAATATCGATGTTATTAGCTCTATCTCATCTTGGGCGTTCTATGCTGCTCCTGATGCCCCAAAAGGAACGGGAAGCAAAATGGAGTTTCTTGCTTTGGACTATGCATTTCACAATATGGGCTTACATAAGCTGGCATGTGAGGTTTTAGAATTTAATTCGGCTGTAATAAAGCTTCATCAGAAATTTAATTTTAAAATTGAAGGTGTGCTTCGCGAGCATCATTTGGTTGATGGTGAATATGTTGATATATATAAACTTGGTATTCTCTCTGAGGAGTGGGAGGCCCATAGGTCATTTATGTATGAAAAACTGATTAAATTGTCTAGAGGTTGAAAAATGAATCCGGAAATTTCTATTGCTGGACGAAAAATAGGCGTCGCGCATTCACCTTATGTTATCGCAGAGCTTTCCGCAAATCATAATGGGAAACTAGATACTGCATTAAATTTAATCGAGGTCGCTAAAAAAGCTGGCGCTGATGCGGTTAAGTTGCAAACTTACACGGCAGATACAATTACTCTTGATTCCGATGCGCCAGAGTTTCAGATAAAGGGCGGATTGTGGGACGGTAGGTCTTTGTACGAGCTTTATTTGGAAGCACAAATGCCCTGGGAATGGCATGCTCCATTGTTTGAATACGCAAAAAAACTGGGGATTACTATTTTTAGTTCTCCGTTTGATACTACTGCTGTAGACCTTCTGGAAAGTTTAGGCACTCCAGCTTATAAAATCGCATCTTTTGAAGCGGTTGACTTGCCACTGATCAAATATGTTGCAAGCACCGGGAAGCCGATGATTATCTCCACCGGCATGGCCGATAGTCAGGAGATAACCGAGGCTATTGAAGCCGCTCGAGACGGCGGTTGTAAAGAACTGGCAATCCTCCACTGCGTTAGTGGTTATCCCGCCCCTGCGCATGATTATAATCTACGAACTATACCCGATATGATTCAGCGTCATGGTTTGGTAACAGGCTTATCCGATCATACATTAGATAACACTACTGCTATAACCAGCGTTGCGTTGGGCGCATCAATCATTGAAAAACACTTCACTCTTGATCGAAGCGGTGGCGGGCCTGATGACAGTTTTTCACTGGAGCCAACAGAGCTTGCTGCTTTGTGCCAAGACAGTAAAACAGCATGGGCTGCATTGGGAAAGGTTGATTATGGGAGGAAGTCCAGCGAGCAGGGAAATGTACAGTTTAGGCGTTCTTTATATTTTGTAAAAACATTGAAGGCGGGTGAGGTTATAACCCCAGAGTCTATTCGAAGCGTAAGACCGGGATTTGGTTTGGCTCCGAAACACTATCTGGAAGTATGTGGCAAAGTTCTATTGTGCGATGTACAAAAAAATACTCCGGTTTTGGCGGCACAGATAGGCAAATAAAGAATTTAGAATGAGTAGTTATCATGCTGGCTCGAATAGCTGTAAGTTGTATAGGAGGTACCTGCTCCCTCGTTCGCTTACTTTTCGACAGCCGGGATAGCGTTTAAGGGAGCAACGGGAGTATATGAAATATATTGTGTGTGTGACTAATTTTCACCTTCTTCTTGCTGAGGCGTTTAGTAAAAACTGGCCCCCTGAGCTTTACAGCATTATTGATTTGAGGCGGCGCGGCGATACTAAAGACTGGCGAGTGTGGCTGAAAGGGCGTTGCAGTGGGCTGATTATGCTCGCTCGCTGTTTGATTGATCGTAAGTCACACGTTGTCGTTTCGCACCCATACAATTTATGGTTTTCGCTGTTTATCTATATTGGTAGAAAAGTCTCATTATATGATGATGGCATCGCTTACTATAATAACTCAATGGCTCCGAGTGGATTGATCGCGACATTTTACTCGACGTTGTCAAAAAAAATAAGTGTTCTGTTGAGGGCCGGGGTTGGATACAGAGATGTATTGATTTCAGCAGATATTGAGCAATACTATTGTTTATACCCAAAGCTATTTGCTGAGTGTGAAGATGATTTTAAAGTTAAAATAACTAACATTGCGCTGCCTGAAAATGAATTCGACTCTATAGATGGTTCACATGAGTCCGTAGTTGTGTTTCTTGATAGTACGCCAGCGATATTGAGTTATTATGATGCTATTAAGATTTTTGAGTACTTTAAACTTAAGTGTTTAGGGTCGCAATTAAAGTTCTACTATAAGCCACATCCATCTAGGGAAACGTCATTGTCAGCGATGCTTGGAGAGGCTGACTGGGCGTGCTGTATTGATGATAGTTTTGAGTGCTTTGTTGCGCGTAAAAATATTACAGAAATGTATTCTTTTTATTCTTCGGCATCAATAGTGGTTAGAGCATACTCAAAAAAAGCAAAGATATATTGCTTGGGTAATGCCCAAGCTAGCCTGCTGTTTTCAGGGGTGGCACCACTAATGGAGTTGATAGGGGCAGAGGTGTTGTGTGTTGAAAATTGATAAGAGCTTGGTTAAAGCGATTCTATGTTCTTGGTTTGTTTTTTTTTCTGCCATGTTTTCGCCGTTAATTGAGCCGAACTATGAGAGTGTTGGCATTGGATATTGTTTGTATTTTTTTTGCTCGTATCTGGTTTTTTATATCTCAATGGTTGTTGTTGATATGCCTGCTGATAATAAGCGGCGTGATGCTGGGGTTTCGATTTTTTTTCAGTTATTTATATTTTTTTTGTTGCTTACGTTTCTGTTTCGAGTTGTGGACCGATTTTATTTTCGACCAGTAGATAATTACTTTTCTATTGAAAGTTACAGGGAGGCTCGGAAGGCTGGGACTAATATTTTTTCCTTTCTTGGTTCCTTCTTGCTGCCTTTCTTTTTTGTTAGCATGGATGCATATTTGCAACGAGCCAAATCATTAGCAGGGATGAAAATTAAGATTGTTCCCATGATTATGGTGGCTCTCATATTTTTTGATCTTCTTGCTTCAGGGTCGCGTGGTGTAGTGCTGGTTGCATTGGTTATGTTATTAGGGCGTTATTTCAGTTTTAAGAAATTTATTTTTGTATTGCCAGTTTTGGTTTTGTTGTCTGGTCTGCTATTTGTTTTTAGATTTATCTCCCTTGCGGGTAGAGAAGTAGATATGCAGTCAATGCTTGTTTCGGTTAGCTCTCTGGGCTATGCTTTTTTTGTTCCATACTCAGGTTGGATTGATACGTTAGCGGGCGAAGGAAATGCTCTATTGGTTATATTTCCTTTTCTTCAGGCTAATCAATATCTAGCGCACGGTTTTTTTGAGTTTTCTTATATGTTTGGTAGTTTTGATGGCTGGTTTTCTGATGTTGTTATAGTGCTTCCTCATTTTGCTAAATTTCTTGATCAAACTCAGGAAGTTATTAGGCCTGGTATGTACTATACTATGGCGGGAACTGCTTATAATGCCTTTGGATATTTTTCGATAGCGTTTATGATGTTCTTGGGGATGGTTTATGGAGTGGTGTTGAGGTCAGCGAGATTTTTGGGGGTCGGATCAATGTTGGTTGTTCTCCTTTCTATCTTTCTGCTTCCGTTTGTCAATAGCTTTGGTGGTTTTGATTTTTATCTTTATTTTGTGGCGATACTAGTTCTTCGGGCTGTTGCAGGGCTTTGCTCTCATGGCGCTAGAACTTCAAGGCAGGAGGGATTATGAGAGTGCTAGTGACCGGCGGAACGGGTTATATAGGGTCGCACTTCGTCCTTGAACTCCTGCTTTCCGGGTATGATGTTGTGGTGCTGGATAATTTATCAAATAGCGTTCAAGCAGTTATTGAAAGAGTTTGCTTGTTGTCTGGGAAAGAGCCGATTTTTATAGAGGGCGATGTTCGAGATGCTCAACTGCTGGACCAGATTTTTTCAGAGTATGCTATAGATAAAGTCGCACATTTTGCGGGTCTTAAAGCTGTAGGGCAAAGTGTCTGTGATCCGATTCTTTACTATGATAATAATGTGTATGGCAGCATAGTGCTATTTAAGGCAATGGCAAAAGCTAATGTTTTTTGCCTTGTATTCAGTTCCTCGGCGACTGTCTATGGTGACCCCAAAGAAAATCCAATTATAGAGTCTTCATTTGCTAACAGTCCAAGTAATCCATACGGTCGCTCAAAGCTATTTGTTGAAAATATACTAGCTGATGTTGCTGTTTCGGATCCTCGATGGTCAATTGCTATCCTTAGATATTTTAATCCAATCGGTGCTCATGAAAGTGGTCTTATAGGGGAGGCTCCTAATGGTACACCTAATAATTTGCTTCCTTATCTAAGCCAAGTTGCTGTTGGTAAATTATCTGAGTTGTCTGTGTATGGTGATGATTATCTGACACCTGACGGCACCGGTGTTCGGGATTATATTCATGTTGTTGACCTTGTGAGAGGACATCTTGCAGCTCTGGTATATCTGGATGGTCATGTAGGAAAGCATGTTTGGAATCTTGGCACTGGTGTTGGTTACTCCGTGATGCAAGTTGTTAGGGCTTTTGAGAAAGTATGTGGAAAAACGATACCCATCAAGATCATGCCGCGTCGTTTGGGTGATATAGCAGCTTGCTGGGCGGATACTACAAAAGCCGAAGTTGAGCTCTCTTGGCGCGCTGAGTATGGATTAGAAAAAATGGTAGAAGATACTTGGCGATGGCAGCTTAATAGCCCTGACGGATACGAAGGATGAACTGTAAGTGAAAATCGTCTATGTAATCACACGCTCAGATACCATGGGCGGAGCGAGTGTTCACGTACTTGATCTGGCTAGTGGTGCGCAGAAGGCTGGGCACGAAGTTATCATTTTGGTGGGCGGGAAGGGTGTCCTTGTGGCGCGTGCCAACAAAAAAAACATTCCTGTTATCTCTTTAAAGTTTTTGATTCGAAATATAAATCTGTTTAAAGATGTTTTTGCTTTTTTTGAATTGCGAAAATATATAAAGGATATCGAGCCTGATCTCATTCATCTTCATTCTTCTAAAGTGGGTATTTTAGGACGGTTAGTAGCTAAATCTCTAGGTATACCTGTTATTTTTACAGCGCACGGTTGGGCGTTTACTGAGGGGGTATCGGCCGGGCGGCGTAAGTTTTATAAGGCGGTCGAACGTGTTATGGCTTTTTTGGCAAGCCGAATTATTACTGTCTCCAACTATGATCGGAAAATTGCGCTAAGTTCAGGGGTGGGGGATGAAGGCCTTATTTGTACGGTGCACAATGGAATGCCGGCGCTAGAGTTAGATAGCACCATTTTTCAAGATACTGCTTCCCCCAAGATGATTATGGTTGCTCGATTTGATGAGCAAAAAGACCAAGTTGGTCTGGTGAGAGCTTTGGCACTGTTGCAGGATATTTCATGGACGTTAGAATTTGTAGGTGATGGCCCTTCTATTTGTAATATTAAGCAACTTGTGAAGCAATTTGGGCTGGAGGGGCGCGTATTGTTT
This sequence comes from Pseudomonas sp. NFACC05-1, assembly GCF_900100135.1. Classification (NCBI taxonomy): domain Bacteria; kingdom Pseudomonadati; phylum Pseudomonadota; class Gammaproteobacteria; order Pseudomonadales; family Pseudomonadaceae; genus Pseudomonas; species Pseudomonas sp. NFACC05-1. Next base: position 55,966 of record NZ_FMTR01000005.1, read on the forward strand.
TCGGGCGCTTGTGACGATATTCCTGAGAGATTAAATAACTCTCAAATTTTTCTGTTGATCACAAACTGGGAAGGATTTCCTCTAACCATTCTTGAGGCTATGCGAGCGGGCCTACCGGTAATAGCCTCTGACGTAGGGGGGGTTAGCGAAGCAGTCCAAGACGGGTGTACGGGTATACTTGTGTCAAGAAACGATATTAATAACTTGGCTGAAGCTATAAGGTCTATGCTTGGCTCTTCCGAAATGAGGCGTGCAATGGGGGCAGCAGGAAAGGAACGATTCGAAAAGGCGTTTTTGTTTGATGGGATGTTAGATAAGACGCTTTCTATTTATCGAGATGTTTTGAAATGAAGGTTCTAATTACCGGGGCTAACGGCTTCTTAGGTCGGAATTTAGTGTCCACTCTGTTAGGCACAACAGATTTTTATTTGGTCGGTGCTGTAAGAGGAGAGGGCGCTGTTATTTCCTCGAGAGAATCTTACATCTCAGTTGGTGATATTTCCTTTGATACTGATTGGCATGCAGCGTTATCTGGTGTGGATGTGGTTATTCACCTGGCTGCACGTGCTCATGTTTTAAGTGAATCATTCCGTAATCCTTTATACGAGTTTCGACGGGTAAACGTGGGAGGGGCAGTCTCGCTTGCGAAACAAGCTTTGGAGCATCGAGTTAAACGTTTCATTTTCATAAGCTCAATCGGTGTAAATGGGGGGGTGACTACAAATGTTTCCATTAATGAAAAAACCCCTTGTTTGCCTCATGCCGACTATGCTGTGTCAAAAATGGAGGCTGAAGAGGAACTTAGGACGATTACGCGAAACAGCTCAATGGAACTGGTGATTATTCGGCCACCTCTAGTATATTCCTCCGATGCTCCTGGAAATTTTTCTCGATTATTAAAAGCGGTTGATATGGGGTTACCTTTGCCGTTAGGTTCCGTTCGCAATGCTAGAAGCATCATCGCGTTAGAGAATCTCACGGACTTCATTAGGGTCTGTGTGGATAATAGAGCAGCAGGTAACGAGCTTTTTCTGGTTTCGGATGGTAAAAGTTTTTCAACTCCTGATATTATTCGAATGATCGGTCGGGGCATGGGGAAACGTTCAATTCTTTTGCCGGTGCCGGACGTGTTTCTTCGATCGATGGCCGCAATATTTTGCAGGACGCCCGTATACACGCAGCTGTGTAAGTCTCTCGTTATTGACTCAAGTAAAGCTAGGAGCTTATTGGGTTGGACGCCGCCTATTGATCCGGTAGATGCTTTGGTTCAAGCTGGCACAGCTTATAAGTTCCGTAAGAATTCGCTTTAGCGGGTTTCCATATATGGCCGATATAAAATGAATTTATTTTTTCTATTGCTATCAGTTGTCGGATCCTCATTGATCTTAACTTATAGTTTGCGCTGTTATGCATTGGCCCGAAGCATTATTGACATCCCCAATGCCCGTAGCTCACATACAGTCCCCACCCCTCGTGGTGGCGGCGTGGCGATCGTCCTCAGCTTCCTGTTGGCCTTACCCATATTGACAGCTACCGGCTTCCAGTCTTGGCCAACCATGTGGGCAATGCTGGGAGCTGGATCTGGGATCGCTGTGCTGGGATTCTTGGACGATCACGGTCACATCGCTGCCCGCTGGCGGTTGCTCGGTCATTTCACAGCATCAATTTGGGCGTTGTATTGGTTGGGCGGTTTGCCGGCAATCAGCTTGTTTGGTCTTGAACTTGATTTGGCTTGGTTTGGGCACGTCTTGGCAGTGTTCTACCTGGTCTGGATGCTCAACCTCTATAACTTCATGGACGGTATCGACGGTATCGCTAGCGTCGAGGCGATTTGCACTTGCCTCGGAGCTTGTTTGCTTTACTGGTTGGCTGGCTTCGATAGCTTGATCGTGGCGCCACTGGTACTCGCAATGGCAGTGGGGGGATTTTTATACTGGAATTTCCCGCCCGCACGAATTTTCATGGGGGACGCAGGGAGTGGGTTCCTCGGGATCATTCTCGGTTTGTTGTCGTTGCAGGCAGCCTGGGCTTCACCCAAACTGCTTTGGGTCTGGCTAATTTTGTTGGGGGTGTTCATCGTCGATGCGACCGTCACCTTGATCCGACGCCTTCTACGAGGCGATAAGGTGTATGAAGCCCACCGCAGTCACGCATACCAATTCGCTTCGCGTCAGTATGGCCGTCATTTGCCGGTAACCGTGGCGGTGGTGGTGATTAACCTGTTCTGGCTCCTGCCTCTGGCGGCATCTGTCGTTTTGTGGAACATGGATGGCGCATTGGCTTTGATAGTGGCCTATCTCCCGTTGGGGTTGCTTGCCGCCAGGTTCCATGCTGGTGAGCTGGAGACGCCCTGATTTCATGGTAAGGTTCGCGTTTTTTCCTTATCGGTTGTCTAGGGGACGGAATTATAATTGCGTGCTTTATAGGAATGCATTTGTTTTAGGAGCTGGCCAAGGTGCGTGAAGGGGTTATGGATAAAATAAGATCGGCTTTGTTGGGGCTGCCTAGACGCCACAAGCGCGCAATCCAAGTAGCCACCGATGTGGTTTTGGTTTGGGTCGCCTTGTGGCTGGCATTTGTCGTTCGACTGGGTGTCGAGGCGTTGGCCAGCCCAATCGAGACACATTTGTGGCTTTTCGTAACCGCTCCGCTGATCGCTATTCCTATTTTCATTCGCTTTGGCATGTATCGCGCGGTCATGCGCTATTTCGGTAACGACGCGCTGATCACGATTTGCAAGGCGGTCAGCCTTTCGGCCTTGCTGCTGGCTTTGGTGGTGTATTGGTACAGCAACCACAAAACCGTGGTGCCACGCTCCATCATTTTCAACTATTGGTGGCTGAGCCTGATCATGATTGGCGGCTTGCGCCTGATGATGCGGCAGTACTTCCTGGGGGACTGGTTTACCGCAGCCCAGCATGTGCCCTTCACCAACCGTGACGACGGTCTGCCCAAGGTTGCTATTTATGGTGCCGGGGCCGCAGGTAACCAGCTCGTGGCCGCGCTGCGCATGGGGCGGGTGATGCGACCGGTCGCGTTCATCGATGATGACAACAGCATCGCTGACCGCGTGATCGCTGGACTACAGGTCTACGCGCCCAAGCATATCCAGAAAATGATCGACACAACCGGCGCGCAGGAAATTCTGCTGGCGGTGCCTTCCTCGTCACGTGGGCGCCGTCGGGAGATCTTGACGCTGCTTGAAGGTTTTCCCCTGCATGTACGCAGCGTCCCTGGGTTCATGGACCTGGCCAGCGGCCGGGTCAAGGTAGATGACATCCAGGAAGTGGACATCGCTGACCTTCTAGGGCGCGATCCGGTTCCCGCGCAACCTGATCTGCTAGAGCATTGCATCACTGGCCAGTCGGTCCTGGTCACTGGAGCCGGTGGCTCGATCGGCTCCGAGCTTTGTCGGCAAATACTGGCACTGAAGCCGACTACGCTGCTGCTGTATGAGCATAGCGAATTCAATCTCTATAGCATCCTGTCTGAGCTTGAGCCTCGAGTGGTTCGGGAGTCGCTGTCGGTTCGGTTGCTGCCTATCCTTGGATCGGTACGAGATCAGGACAAACTGCTGGACGTGATGAAGACCTGGAATGTCGACACGGTCTATCACGCCGCCGCTTATAAGCATGTCCCGATGGTCGAACACAACATTGCCGAAGGCGTCCTGAACAATGTGATCGGGACGTTGAATACGGCACAGGCTGCGTTGCAGGCAGGCGTATCGAACTTCGTGCTGATCTCCACGGATAAAGCGGTGCGCCCAACCAATGTAATGGGCAGCACCAAGCGGCTTGCAGAACTGACCTTGCAGGCCCTTAGCCGCGAACTGGCCCCCGTGTTATTCGGTGACAAGGCCAACGTTTCAAGGGTCAATAAAACCCGTTTCACCATGGTTCGGTTCGGCAACGTGTTGGGGTCATCCGGTTCGGTTATTCCTCTGTTCCACAAACAGATCAAGTCCGGCGGGCCGTTGACCGTCACGCACCCAAAAATCACGCGTTACTTCATGACCATTCCCGAGGCCGCTCAGTTGGTCATACAGGCGGGGTCCATGGGGTTGGGCGGAGACGTGTTTGTGCTGGACATGGGCGAACCGGTAAAGATCGTCGAGCTGGCGGAAAAGATGATTCACCTGTCTGGCTTGAGCGTCCGTTCGGAAAAGAACCCCCACGGCGACATTGCAATCGAGTTCACTGGCCTGCGTCCAGGCGAGAAGCTTTACGAAGAATTGCTGATTGGCGACAACGTCGTCGCCACCCAGCACCCGATGATCATGAGTGCCAATGAGGACCATCTGTCTTGGGACACGCTCAAGATCAAGCTAGCTGAGTTGCTGGCCGCCATCGAGCGCGATGACTACACCAGGGTCCGCCAGCTGCTTCGGGACACTGTCAGTGGTTACGCTCCAGACGGCGAGATTGTCGACTGGATCTATCAGCAACGCCGTCTCGAACCCTGATTGTTACATACGCTGTAACGTACACATTTTTGACAGCGGCACCTCATCGCCTAAGTTTGAGAGGCAGCTTCGGAAAAGCTGCTTCTCTCTTAACGATGTCATGGAGCGTCATTTATGCGTACAGGCTATTTCTACTCTCTGGTTTTTGCCTTTCTCACCAGCGCCTCGATTGCTGCTATCGCCGCCCCAGTGGTCAAGCCTGAGGTGGTTGCTACGCCGCAAGCAGTGGAGCAGCCAGCCAAAACGCAGAGTACCAAGGTGGATTTGAACGGGGCGGATGCTGCCACGCTGCAGCGCGAGCTGTCAGGGATAGGGAAGGGCAAGGCCGAGGCGATTGTTGCGTATCGGGAGAATAATGGGCCCTTCTCTTCGGTGGACGAATTGCTGGAGGTCAAGGGGATCGGCAAGGCGATTCTCGACAGGAATCGTGACAAGCTGGAAGTTAATTGAGCGCATGAAAAAGAAGGGCCGATCGAATGATCGGCCTTTTTTATATGGTGCGTCAGGCATGGCGCGTAGCGCCGTGACTGGCGCTGTTCGGTTGTAAGCGCTCCATAAACCCCACCGACTTGAAAGTGGGCGGCGCCGTCAGCTAGACGATGTCGGCGAACAGTTCCATGGCAGCAGGGCCTCGTAATCCTCAACCGAGGATGCCATTGGCAAGCGCTCAAGTGCGTGGCGCAGCCACACATAAGGCTCTTGGCCGTTGGCTTTGGCAGTCTCGACCAGGCTGTAAAGTTGAGCGCTGGCCTTCGCGCCTCTAGGCGTGTCGCTAAAAAGCCAGTTCTTTCTCCCGATCACGAAGGGGCGGATGGCTCGTTCGGCGGCGTTATTGTCGATAGGCAGGTAGCCTTCCTCGACATACCGTTCAAGCTTGTCCCAGTTGTTTGCCAGGTGGGTAACTGCCTTGCCAAGTGCATTCTGTGTAGTCACATAAGGCAGGATTTTGCGCAACCACTCTCTGAGTTGTCCCATTACGTGGCAGCTCAAGTCCTGGCGAGCTTTTTTGCGCGCCTCATCGCTTTTCTCTTTGTAAGCGATTTCGATACCGTACAGTTTGCTGATCAATTTCAATGCAATATCTGCGCGTCCCGTCTTGCCTTTGGGTTGCATTTTTTGTGCTTCAACGAACTTGCGACGAGCATGGGCCCAGCATCCCAGGCGCTCAATGCCAGGTTGAGCACCCAGCGCGTTGTAACCGGCGTAATCATTGGCCATGAGATAGCCACGATAGCCCTTGAGCAGACGTGCAGGTACTTCCTGCGCTCGGCCGGTGGAGTAGTCGAAAAGAATCACCGGCTTATCGGGCGGGCCGCCGGTTTGAACCCACATCCATGACTGGCTGCTCGGCTCTCGGCCAGGCTCTTTGAGCACCTGCACGCGAGTTTCATCGCAGTGGATGACACGGCTGGCCAACAGGTTGTCGCGCATTTCAGGAGTGGCTGGAAGTGCTCGCCGCACTGGATAACCCAGCGTGCCAAGGTCTGACGAGGAATATCGATGCCGTGGCGACCCAGTGCATTTTCAAAGCGGTGAAGCGGCAAGCCGTCCACGTATTTGGTGGTCAGCAGCATCGCCAGAACGCTTGGGCTGGCCATGCTTTTTTCAATCAACTGGGCCGGTTTATTGGCAGTGACCGGCGCCGTTTCGCAGTCGCGACAGCCGTAAACCTGACGTACGTGTTTGATGACCCGAATCTGCATCGGCACGATTTCAAGTTGCTCGCTGACTTCTTCGCCAATCACGTGTTTACGACAGCCACAGAAGCAGGTCAGTTCATGTTCGGGAAGTGCGTGGATGACTTCGATACGTGGCAGGTCAGCAGGCAGCGGCTTGCGTTTACCCCGACGCCTGATGGGTGAGACGACCTCTTCATCAGCATCTTCGCCGACAGGTTCGGCAACGCTTTCCGCTTCGTTGAAAAGGGCCATCTGTGGCATGGCAGAATCGACCGCTTGCTCAGACTTTCGACCAAACAAGCGCTGACGTAGCAGCGCGTTTTCTTCCTCAAGCAAACCAACCCGCGACTGCATCTTCGCAAGCATCTGCTTGAGCAATTGGGGATCGTCGGGGGAGATTATCGGGCATGGAGTGCATGCCCGGGATTATACCGAATCAGGCCACAAATCGAGGCGTCAAAACCTGATGAAGGCGGTTACGCCAGAGGTCAAAGCCGTCGAGCATCCAGTTGAGTTCTTGAACAGTCAGGACAATCGCCTCGTCGGTGGCATCAGGCGAAGTTTGGAATCGCTCGGACTCCAGGCGCTTTAGCCAAAGGCAGAACGCTCCCAGTACAAAATCTTCACTCGATTACGTGGCTTATTGAGGAAGACGAAGAGCACTGGGTCGAAAACGGCGACCTTGATGTCCAGCTCGACCAAGGCAGCCAGGCCGTCGATGGATTTTCGGAAGTCGACCGGCTTGGGGTACAGATACACTTTTTCGACTTTGGCGTCGGGTCGCATCATGGCGAACGGGCTCCTGAGAGAATCGGGAGCACAGTATCCGACATCAGCTAAGCGCTTGGATGTGGGGTTTATGGAGCGCTTACGATGCAAATCCGCCTCTACTCGATACTATTGCTCAGTCTCTCATTGTCCTGTTGTCGTCCTAACAGATAAATTATTTTGTCTCGATTGATTGGTTAAATGCCTCCCAAGATTAATGAAAGGCTTTTCAATGAGGCGGTAAATAAAATAACTTAAGGTGATCGTGAGTGGTAAGGTAATGATGCAGAAAAACTGTAATTTTTCATACGGTGTTGGACTGCTATAAAACAAGGGGAGAAGGTATTCTGAAGTGTAAAATAAGGCTGCACCATGCAGTAGATATACTGAGTACGAAATATCACCGATGAACTTTAATGCTGGTGTGGTATATTTTTGCGACTTTATATTCAGATTTAGTACTGACCAGCAAGCGATTCCGCATGTGAAGGTGAAGAATGCTCTATTGAACCCTGTGACGATGTTAATTTGATTGCCGTCGACAGGCCAGTATATGAAAGCTATGCAAGCAAAGACGAGTGCGGTCATGGGGTATAGGTTGTTCGCACTTACATGCGATTTTCTCATCATGCCGATGCCCACACCTATGGCGAAAAGAAATGCTTGGTTAAATGGGTTTATATATGTTACCCATTGTTGGGCTAGGCTCTGTTCGGGGGTTAATAAGTGGCTTGAGAAGTAAAAGTATATAGAGCCAAGGGCTAGGCTGGCGCAGAGATATGACCATTTATGTTTTGCGGATGCGACGAGGAATGGAAATAGAGCATAAAAAACCATTTCGTTTCCAATTGACCAGCCACCGACGGGAATGTAGTTTTTAGGATGATAATATCCAAAAGTAAGGGTGAGGTTGGATATGTATTTTTCCCAGTTGATAGTAAAATTTTGTGTTGCTAAATATAGATAAAGGCCCGTTAAAAGCGTGGCAATCCAGTAGAGAGGAGCAATTCTGAAAAAACGCTTTGTGACGTAGGTGAGTAGATTCTGGCGGGAAAACTTTAAGTCGGAGTATGCAAGATAGAGTGATATGCCGCTGATGATATAAAATGTCGATACTGCATATACCCCCAGTCTTCCTAGCGTGGTGCTGCTGTCGGGAGTTCCTATGCTCCAGCTCATGAAGTGATAAAACATCACGCATAAGGCAAGAAGGCCTCTCATGTAGTCAATGGAGTTTACTCGATGCATTAGTTGCTCGTCCGGCGTTGGTAATGCTGATATTAAGATGAAGCCCATTAGGCGGTGGGTAGTATCGCAGATTCTCGGCTTTTAACCCACACCGACTCATAGCTTGAAAGCGGCTTCGAAGATGTGACGCATAGATCCATGGTCATTGAGTGGTCTAGGTGGCACGAAGTGTGATTACCTAATGCGGAGAACCAACTGCTGAACAGTCCTGAGGCTTTTGAGCATGAACAGCGGACCTTCCTTATCCACTGATCAATCTGAAGTTACGCGCAGGCATAAGCATTGAGCTCTTGCTGTGGGGTTGCTCGCGGCGGTCGAAGGCGACAGAAGCGCGAGCAACTGCTTCTTCAACTGCTAACTCCCACCCATCACCCCTGATCAAGGACCCGCGCCATGTACAAAGACTACCCAGCCGCCTACCAGGTCAGCAAAGGTTCAGCCCTGCAGGTGGACAAACCCTTCTACGACCGCATCCGCACCCAGCAGGACAAGCGCACCCTGATCGAGCAGTTCGAAGTGCCGATCCGTACCGGTAAGGCCTGGCACGTACCCGCCGGTCATGTGTTCCGAGTCACGACTCCGGTGGGCCCGCAGGTAGGAGACTTCAACGTCTGGAACGCCCACGATCCACGGGAACGCCTGTGGGCGGCGCGCACGCGTCAGCTTCAGGGCGCCCACGTCAGTACCCATGATCGGTTGTGGTCGAACCTGCCATTCCTGCGGCCATTGGTGACCATCACCGATGACAGTCTGGCCGGTTATGGCATCGATGAGCATGGTGGCCGACTGCACGATCTGCTGGGTACGCGCTGTGATCCCTATGTGAACAAGATGCTGACGGGGGAGGATTTTCATCATCACTGTCACTCGAACCTGACCCGTGCGGTGTTGCCTCACGGCCTGACTGAGTTCGATGTGCACGACGTGCTGAATATCTTCCAGTGCACCGGGCTTAATCATGACGACATGTACTTCATGAAGGCCTGTCCGGCGCAGAAGGGCGATTACCTGGAGTTTTTTGCCGAGATCGATCTGTTGTGCGCCCTGTCCACCTGCCCGGGTGGTGACTTGTCGCTGGCGATGTGGGGGCCGGATGCGCAGGATCCCCTTAGCGTCTGTCGTCCTCTGGGGGTGGAGATCTATCGGTTGGAGGATTCATTGCTGGAGGGCTGGAGCCAACCTGAGCGGGCGGCATACAAAGGGTTGCATGGCTTGCAGATTGCCAAGGCGGATTGGGAGAAGTAAGGCGGCAGGGGCTCTTGTGGCGAGGGAGCTTGCTCCCGCTGGGCTGCGCAGCAGCCCCCAAATCATGACTCAATCAGCCTGGCGCACCGCGTCGGCAGGTTTGAGGGGGCGCTTCGCGCCCCAGCGGGAGCAAGCTCCCTCGCCACGGGTACGGAGTGTGAAGCTTCCTCACCACAAGAGTGGTGTGTGAGGCAGCGGTTAACGATCCTTGGCCTCCTTCGCATCCATTTCCGCATTGCGCTCGGCAACGCGCTTGCGTTGCTCATCGGTCAACTCGACCTTGTGGGCGGTGTCGCGCAGCATCATCAGACCACCAACGATCGAGCCGATTGCAACAATCAGAATCAACCAGGCATACCAGGGCATAGGGCTCTCCTTGAGGGGGCGATGGACGGACGAACATTTCGCCGATCCATCGCACCTACCACTTATGAGCGAAGGTTGCTCGCAGTGGTTCAATACTACGCCCGTTCGGTCGGCTTCACCTCAAAGCCCGGTCAGCATCGCATCGGCGGGAGCGTCTGCACGCAACTGTGCGGTGAGGATGAAGTAGACGAAACCCACCACCATGAAGCCAAGGAAGATCAGCCCGATCAGCGCGTTGAACCAGGCCATCGCCACCAGGCACACCACGGCCAATACCAGGGCGATGCCGGGTACCAGCGGATAGCCCGGTGCGCGGAAGGTGCGTTCCAGGTTGGGTTCGGTTTTACGCAGTTTGAACAGGCTGAGCATGCTCATGATGTACATGACGATGGCACCGAACACGGCCATGGTGATCATCGCCGCAGTCAGGGTCATGCCGCCGAGGTTGATCAGGCCGTCGCTGTAGATCGCTGCGATGCCGATCAGCCCACCGGCGATGATCGCCCGGTGCGGCGTCTGGAAGCGTGACAGCTTGGCCAGGGAGGCGGGCAGGTAACCGGCGCGGGCCAGGGCGAAGAACTGGCGCGAGTAGCCAAGGATGATGCCGTGGAAACTCGCCACCAGGCCGAACAGGCCGATCCACACCAGCATGTGCAGCCAGCCGGAGCTTTCGCCAACCACGGTTTTCATGGCTTGGGGCAGGGGATCGTTGATGTTCGACAGGGTGCGCCAGTCGCCGACGCCACCGGCAAAGAACATCACGCCCATCGCCAGGATTACCAGGGTCAGGATGCCGCTGATGTAGGCCTTGGGAATCGTGCGTTTCGGGTCCTTGGCTTCTTCGGCGGCCATGGCCGCGCCCTCGATGGCCAGGAAGAACCAGATGGCGAAGGGGATCGCGGCAAACATGCCGGCGATGGCCGGTGCGCCGAACACATCGGAACCGGCCCAGCCGTTCAGGGCAAAGCTGCTGAAACTGAACGCCGGGGCCACGACGCCCATGAACACCAGCAGTTCGGCCACCGCCAGGACGCAAACAATCAGCTCGAAGGTCGCGGCCAGTTTGACCCCGAGGATGTTCAGGCCCATGAACACGATGTAGGCGCCGACCGCTGCGTGTTTCGGGTCCAGGGCCGGGAACTGCACGTTCAGGTAGGCGCCGATGGCCAGGGCAATGGCTGGCGGGGCGAAGACGAATTCGATCAGTGTCGCCAGGCCGGCAATCAACCCGCCTTTCTCGCCGAAGGCGCGACGGCTGTAGGCAAACGGCCCGCCGGCATGGGGAATGGCGGTGGTCAGCTCGGTGAAGCTGAAAATGAAGCAGGTGTACATGGCCGCCACCATGAAGGACGTCACCAAAAAGCCCAGTGTCCCGGCCACGCCCCAGCCATAGCTCCAGCCGAAATACTCGCCGGAAATCACCAGGCCGACGGCAATACCCCATAAATGCAGGGTGCCCAGGGTGGGTTTGAGTTGTGTGTTCATCGGTGGCTCCCCTCGATCCATAGCAAAAGCGCTGGGGAGGGCAGTGCAGTGGGCGTGCCAGGGTGGCGGGGGCGGTCGTAATGGGTGAAATCGTGTCGTATCGGGGATGTTCCTTGCTTGATGTGCGCCTGTTGTGCGCCAGTTGGGGGCGTTGGCGCTGGTAATGCCGCCTTCGCGAGCAAGCCCGCTCCCACACTGGACTTGCGGTGAGCTCACACCGCGACCTCCTGTGGGAGCGGGCTTGCTCGCGAAGAGGCCCGCCCAGCCAATCATCCAGCCGATTTTTTTTACAGATTCTTTATCCCCCAACCGATCTCTCGATCTCGTTCCTTTACAGCCTACCTGCCGACAATCACTCCACACACGGCACGACGCCGTACCACGGAGAAATCCCATGAATGTTCTGGACGGGGTGTCGCTGCTGCTGGCAGGGGCGCTGTTCATTTATCTGCTGGTTGCGCTGTTGCGCGCCGATCGGAACTAGGAGCGGATATGCACGGTTATGACTACGGGCTGATCCTCGGCTTTTTCGCCCTGGTGCTGATTCCGGCACCGTTTCTGGGGCGTTTTTACTACCAGGTGATGGAGGGCCAGCGCACTTGGCTTTCACCGATCCTCGGTCCGGTGGAGCGCGGTTGCTATCGCCTGGCCGGTGTCGATTCCACCGCTGAGCAGAGCTGGCAGAAATACACCCTGGCCCTGCTCGCGTTCAACCTGGCGGGTTTTGCATTGCTGTTTGTGATCCTGCTGCTGCAGGGATATCTGCCCCTCAACACTGAGCAACTGCCGGGTATGGAGTGGACCCAGGCCTTCAACACGGCCGTGAGTTTCATGACCAACACCAACTGGCAGTCCTACAGCGGTGAAGCGTCGTTGAGCTACCTGAGCCAGATGGTCGGCCTGACCGTGCAGAACTTTGTCAGCGCCGCAACGGGACTGGCCGTGCTGGTGGCGCTGTGTCGCGGCATCGGGCGCAAGTCCGCCGCAACGCTGGGTAACTTCTGGGTCGACATGACCCGCGCCACCCTCTATGGGCTGTTGCCGCTGTGCCTGCTGCTGGCATTGTTCCTGGTCTGGCAGGGCGTGCCGCAGACCTTTGCGCACTATGTGCACGGGGTCACGCTGCAGGGCGCCGACCAGGTCATCCCGTTGGGGCCGGCCGCCAGCCAGATCGCGATCAAGCAACTGGGCACCAACGGTGGCGGTTTCTTCGGCGTCAACTCGGCGCATCCGTTCGAAAACCCGACGGCCTGGAGCAACCTGTTCGAAGTCGCCTCGATCATCCTGATTCCCGCCGCGCTGGTGTTCACCTTCGGCCATTACGTCAAGGACTTGCGCCAGAGCCGGGCGATCATCGCCTGCATGCTTGCTTTGTTCCTGATTGGCGGCGCCACGTCGCTGTGGGCCGAATACCAGCCCAACCCTGCCTTGGACAACCCGGCCGTCGAGCAAGCCGCGCCGCTGGAAGGCAAGGAAGCACGCTTCGGCACCACGGCCACGGTGCTGTGGTCGGTGACCACCACGGCAGCGTCCAACGGCTCGGTCAACGCCATGCACGACAGCCTCAGCCCGCTCAGCGGCATGGTGTCGCTGGTGAACATGATGGTCGGCGAGGTGATCTTCGGCGGCGTCGGGGCCGGGCTCTACGGGATGCTGTTGAACGTACTGATCGCAGTATTCCTGGCCGGCTTGATGATCGGTCGCACCCCGGAATACCTGGGCAAGAAGCTGGGCGCCCGGGAGGTGCAGCTGTTGGTGGCAACCCTGCTGGTGATGCCCGTGAGTGTGCTGGTGTTGGGTGCCGTCGCCGCGAGTCTGCCGGGGCCGGCCGCAGCGGTGAGCAACCCGGGTGCCCACGGTTTCAGCCAGTTGTTGTACGCCTACACCTCGGCGGGAGCGAACAACGGTTCGGCATTCGCCGGGTTCGGCGCCAACACACCTTTCCACAACCTGATGCTGGGCCTGGGCATGTTGATCGGTCGGTTCGGCTACATCCTGCCGGTGCTGGCGTTGGCCGGCAGCCTGGCCTTGAAGAAGACCGCGCCGATTGGCCAGAACAGCTTCCCCACTCACGGCCCGCTGTTCGTGACCTTGTTGACCGTGACCATTCTGTTGGTGGGCGGCTTGACCTTCTTGCCGACCCTGGCGCTGGGGCCGATTGCCGAACACCTGAGCATGGGCTTCTGAGGACCTGATGATGAATATGCCGATGAGCAAAACCGTCGCCGCCAAGGCACCGGAACAACCGAAGACCCACCTGTCGGCCCTTTGGCGGCCGGCGCTGGTGCAAGCCTTCGTCAAGCTCGATCCACGCCAGTTGCACCGCGCGCCGGTGATGCTGGTGGTGGAACTGACCGCGATCCTCACCACTGTGTTGTGCTTCATCCCCGACAGCGCCGTGCCGACATTTGTGGCTGCGCAAATTGCGTTGTGGCTGTGGTTCACCGTGCTGTTCGCCAACTTCGCCGAAGCCTTGGCCGAAGGCCGCGGCAAAGCCCGGGCCGACAGCCTCAAGGCCGGCAGCGAAGGTCTCAACGCACGTCGCCAGACCGCCAGCGGCTTTGAAATCATCCCCGCCACCCGGCTGCGCAAAGGCGACGTGGTGCGCGTCGAGGCCGGCGACATGATTCCCGGCGACGGTGAGGTGATCGAAGGCATCGCCGCGGTCAACGAGGCGGCGATCACCGGCGAATCGGCGCCGGTCATCCGCGAGTCCGGCGGCGATCGCTCGGCCGTCACCGGCAACACGCGGCTGGTCTCCGACTGGTTGCTGATCCGCATCACCAGCAATCCCGGCGAGTCCACCCTGGACCGCATGATCGCCTTGGTCGAAGGTGCCAAGCGCCAGAAAACGCCGAACGAGGTGGCGCTGGATATTCTGTTGATCGGTCTGACGCTGATCTTCCTGTTGGTGGTGGTGACGCTGCAACCGTTCGCCCATTTCGCCAACGCCAACCTGCCGCTGGTGTTTCTGGTGGCGCTGTTGGTGACGTTGATTCCCACCACCATCGGCGGGCTGCTGTCGGCCATCGGCATCGCCGGGATGGATCGGCTGGTGCGCCTGAACGTGATCGCCAAGTCCGGCCGCGCGGTCGAGGCGGCGGGGGACGTGCATGTGTTGATGCTGGACAAGACCGGCACCATCACCTTTGGCAATCGTCGCTGTACAGCGGTCTATGCCGCCGCCGGTGTGAGTGCCAAGGAACTGGCCGAAGGCGCGCTGTTCGCCTCGTTGGCTGACGACACCGCTGAGGGCAAGTCCATCGTCGAGTACCTGCGAGGTTTGCATCCACAGTCCGAGCCTGGCGTCGAAGCGCTGAGGGCCGTGCCGTTCAGTGCTGAAACCCGTTTGTCCGGCGTCGACTATCAGGGCCGCATCTACCGCAAGGGCGCCGTGGATTCGTTGCTGGACTTCATCGGCCTTGCACGCAATGAGTTGCCACAGGCATTGGCGCGGGAGGTCGACAAGATCGCCCAGAGTGGCGGCACGCCGTTGCTGGTGTGCGTGGACGGCAAGCTGCTCGGCGCGATCCACCTCAAGGACGTGGTCAAGCCGGGCATTCGCGAGCGCTTTGCCGAGTTGCGCAAGCTGGGGATCCGCACGGTGATGGTCACCGGCGACAACCCATTGACCGCTGCGGCGATTGCCGCCGAGGCCGGTGTCGATGACGTGCTGGCGGAGGCCACGCCGGAGAAAAAACTGGCGCGTATCCGTCATGAGCAAAATGACGGTCGGCTGGTGGCCATGTGCGGCGACGGTGCCAACGACGCCCCGGCCCTGGCCCAGGCCGATGTCGGCATGGCGATGAACGACGGCACCCAGGCCGCGAGGGAAGCGGCCAACATGGTCGACCTCGACAGCGACCCGACCAAGTTGCTCGATGTGGTGCAGATCGGCAAGGAACTGCTGGTGACCCGTGGCGCACTGACCACCTTTTCCATCGCCAACGACATCGCCAAGTACTTCGCGATCCTGCCGGCGCTGTTCGCTTCGATTTATCCACAGCTCGGCGTGTTGAATGTGATGCACCTGAGCAGCCCCCAGAGCGCGATTGTGTCGGCCATCGTCTTCAACGCCTTGATCATCGTCGTGCTGATCCCCCTGGCCCTGCGTGGCGTGCGCGTGCAAGCGGCAAGTGCGGCGGCGCTGTTGCGACGCAATCTGCTGATCTATGGCCTGGGCGGGATCGTGGTGCCGTTCGTGGGGATCAAGGCGATCGATATGTTGCTGACGGCGCTGCACCTGGTTTGAGGTGTGAGTGCATGTAGCTACTGAACTTTGTGGCGAGGGGATTTATCCCCGCTGGGCTGCGGAGCAGCCCCCAGGCCTGATACCCCGGGGTGTCAGGCAAAACGACGGCGATTGTTTTGGGGTTGCTGCGCAACCCAGCGGGGATAAATCCCCTCGCCACAGATGTATTTTCAACTGAGGAATTGTTGAATGCTTACCTTCATTCGCCCGGCCTTGAGCCTGTTACTACTGATGACCCTGATCACCGGTGTCGCGTACCCGCTGGTGGTCACCGGCGTGGCGCAAGTCGCGTTTCCCGCCCAGGCCAACGGCAGCCTGGTCGTCGATGCCGACGGCAAGGTCCGTGGCTCGACGCTGATCGCCCAGGATTTCACCGGCGATGCGTGGTTTCATCCACGGCCGTCGGCCGGTGCCTTCGCCACGGTTGCCAGCGGCGCCAGCAACTTCTCCCCAAGCAATCCGGCTCTGGCCTCGCGGGTGATCGATGACGCCCAAAAACTCCAGGTGCCCGGCCAGGGCCCGGTGCCGCTGGCCTTGCTGACCACCTCCGCCAGCGGGCTGGATCCGCACTTGCCTCCGGCGGCGATTGCCTATCAACTGGCGCGTGTCGCCGCAGCGCGCAACCTGCCGGCCTCGACCTTGCAGCAACTGCTCGACGACAACACCGAGCAATCCTTGGTGGGCCCGCCAGTGGTGAATGTGCTGGCGCTGAACCTGGCGTTGGAAAAACTGTAGAACCTGTGGGAGCGAGCTTGCTAGCGATGAGCGTGTATCAGTCGCTCTCAATGTTGGCTGACCTTCCGCTATCGCGAGCGAGCTCGCTCCCACAGGATGGCTGAACCTATTCGAAACAAGAGAATCCCCAGCATGAGCGACTCCGGCCGCGCCGACGCACTGTTAGCCAATCTGCCCCGTAACGATCGTGGCCGGCTCAAGGTCTTCCTGGGCGCGGCGCCCGGTGTCGGCAAGACCTACGCCATGCTGCAAGCGGCCCACACTCAACTGCGTCAAGGCGTGAAAGTCGTCGCCGGCGTGGTGGAAACCCACGGTCGTGCCGAAACCGAAGCACTGCTCGGCGGTCTGGTGCAGCAACCGTTGGTGCGTTCGGAATATCGCGGCGTCATGCTCGAAGAAATGGATCTCGACGGCCTGCTCGCGGCCCGCCCGGCCCTGGTGCTGGTGGACGAACTGGCCCACAGCAACGCCCCCGGCAGTCGTCATGCCAAACGCTGGCAAGACATCCAGGAACTGCTCGCCGCCGGCATCGATGTCTACACCACCGTCAATGTCCAGCACCTGGAAAGCCTCAACGACCAGGTGCGCGGCATCACCGGAGTGCAGGTGCGCGAGACGCTGCCGGACTGGGTCTTGCAGGAAGCCGATGAACTGCTGTTGATCGACCTGCCATCGCGCGAGCTGCTGGAGCGCCTGCGTGATGGCAAGGTCTATGTGCCGGAGCAGGCGCGAGCGGCGATCGATGCGTTTTTCACCCAGACCAACCTGACCGCGTTGCGTGAGCTGGCCATGCAGACCGCCGCCGCCCAGGTGGACAACGATTTGGCCCAGGGTTATCGGCAACTGGGCCAGGCCGCGCCGGCGGTGCGCGGACGCTTGCTGGTGGGGGTAGGCGCCGACGTGCAGGCCGAGCGTCTGGTGCGCCACGCCAGCCGCGTCGCCCAGCGCCGGCATCTGCCGTGGAGCCTGGTCCACGTAGACAGCGGCGTCGCGCACGACGAGTCATCGCGACAATATCTGCAAAATGCCCAGCAGTTGGCTGAACGCCTCGGCGGCGAAGTGGTGCTGTTGCGGGCCGGCGAAGTCGCCAAGACCTTGATCCAGCACGCCACCGAACGTCGCGCCACGCTACTGTTGGTGGGCCAGTCCCGGCCGCGTTTGCGGCGACGATTGTTCGGCGGTGGCTTGGCTTCACGCTTGCTGCGCGATGCCCGGGGACTGGAAATCAACGTGCTGGACAGCGATGAACAGCCCCGTCCCGCCCGCGTGCGTTCGAACGCCGTCCAGACTGGGTTCGACTATGTGCTGGCGCTGACGGCGACCGTGGCGGCCAGCGCGTTGGCCTGGGGTATTTCAGGGTGGCTGGCGCTGCCCAATATCTCCCTGGTGTTCCTCATGGCAGTGTTGCTGGTGGCGGTACGCAGCAGCCTCGGTCCGGCGCTGGCCTGCGCGGCGCTGTCGTTCCTGGCCTATGACTTCCTGTTCATCCCGCCGAATTTTTCCTTCACCATCCAGCGCGAAGAAGACGTGCTGACCCTGGTTTTTTTCCTGCTGATGGCGGCCCTGACCGGCAATCTGGCGGCCCGTCAGCGCCGACAATTGCAAGCCTTGCGCGACACCCAGCAGGAAACCGGCGAACTGCTCGACCTGTCGCGCAAACTCACTGCCGCCACCGACCGCCAGGCGGTGATCAGCGCCGCCGCGCAGCACCTCAACGGCCTGCACGACTTGCAGCTTTGCCTGCTCAATCGCGACGGCCAGCACGATTGGAAGGTCGAGACGGGCGAGCCGTTGACATTCACCGAGGCCGAACGTGCGGCGGCCGATTGGGCTTGGCAGCATGACCAGCCCGCCGGTGCCGGCACCGGGACGTTGCCCTCCGGACGCTGGTGGTGGTGGCCGCTGTCGGCGGAAGGTGGGCCACTGGGGTTGCTGGGGGTGTGCCCGAACGAAGGCAAGTCGCTGAGCGGCCAGCGTCGGCGTTTACTGGCGGCGCTCAGTCAACCATTGGCCCAGGCGTTGGCCCGGGCGCAACTGGCCCAGGACCTGGAAGCGGCGCGCCTGCACGGTGAAACCGAGCAACTGCGCAGCGCCTTGCTGGCTTCGGTGTCCCATGACTTGCGCACGCCGCTGACGTCCATGCGCGGCAGCATCGACAGCCTGTTGGCGCTGGGGGAGGCGATCCCTCTGGCCGATCGCCGTGAACTGCTCGAAGGCACCCGCGATGAGGCAGAGCGGCTGGATCGCTACATCCAGAACCTGCTGGACATGACCCGTCTTGGCCACGGCGCTCTGAAGCTGGCGCGAGACTGGGTGTCGCCAGCCGATATCGTCGGCAGCGCGCTGAACCGCCTGCGGGCGGTGTTGGCACCGCTGGCGCTCAGTGTCGAGGTGCCCGCTGAATTGCCCTTGCTGTATGTCCATGCGGCGTTGATCGAACAGGCCCTGGTAAACGTGCTGGAGAACGCTGCGCGATTCTCACCCGTTCACGGGCGACTGCTGCTGAGCGCCGGCGTGACCGACAGCGAAGTGTTTTTTGCGGTGGCTGACGAGGGGCCCGGGATCCCTGAGCAAGAGCGAGAGAACATCTTCGACATGTTCTATACCGCCGCGCGCGGCGATCGGGGCGGGCAGGGCACGGGGTTGGGATTGGCCATCTGCCAGGGCATGGTCGGTGCCCATGGCGGGCGAATCAGCGTGGCCGATGGCCTCGACGGGCTCGGCACCTGCATCACGTTGCACCTGCCCTTACAGGCACAACCGGGCATGGACGATGAAGCTTGAGCGGCGCTGCGTTACTCTCGTCCTACCTGCTTGCCTTTTCACCTGATTGCAACGAACGAGCGCCATGAGCCAGACCGCGACCCTTTTGGTCATCGATGACGAACCGCAGATCCGCAAATTCCTGCGCATCAGCCTGAGTTCCCAAGGTTACAAGGTGCTGGAAGCCGGCACCGGTGCTGAAGGGCTTGCCCAAGCGGCGCTGAACAAGCCCGATCTGCTGATACTCGACCTGGGCCTGCCGGACATGGACGGCCAGCAGGTGTTGCGCGAGTTTCGCCAATGGTCGACGGTGCCGGTGCTGGTGCTCTCGGTGCGGGCCAGCGAAGCGCAGAAGGTCGAGGCGTTGGACAATGGTGCCAACGATTACGTGACCAAGCCGTTCGGGATCCAGGAGTTTCTCGCCCGCATCCGCGCCTTGTTGCGCCAGGCCCCGGCTGGCGAGCCGCAGGAAGCCGCGCTGAAGTTCGGCCCGCTGACGGTGGACCTGGCGTATCGACGCGTGCTGCTGGACGGCAGCGAAGTGTCCCTGACTCGCAAGGAGTACGCCGTGCTGGCGCAACTGGCGCGGCACCCGGGGCGGGTCATTACCCAGCAGCAACTGCTCAAGGACATCTGGGGCCCGACCCACACCGAAGACAGTCACTACCTGCGGATCGTGGTCGGCCACCTGCGCCAGAAACTGGCCGACGACCCGACCCGACCGCGGTTCATTGTGACCGAGGCGGGGGTGGGGTATCGGTTGTTGGGGGAGGGTGGGGCTTAGCCTCGAACAGGCTTCAAGTCGTGCACTCATGTGGCGAGGGAGCTTGCTCCCGCTGGGCTGCGCAGCAGCCCCGATACAGCCAACTCAATGAACCTGATACACCGAGCGTGCGGTTTTGGGGGCGCTTCGCACCCCAGCGGGAGCAAGCTCCCTCGCCACAAGGGCTCAGCGATCGTGCTCAGTTCTGGTCACTCTCATACCGATCCAAAGTATCGCTGGCAATCTCCCGCCCCAGTGCGATCAACTCCGGTGCCTTGTAGAACTCGAAGAACCGGCACACCCGTTTCGGCACGTTGATCAGCACGTCCGGCGGGTAGCCGGCGATCTTGTACTGGGCCAGCGAGGTCTGCATCACTTCGAAGCTCTGGTTGATCAAGTCCAGCAACGAGGCCGGGCCGACGTTGTCGATGATGAACGAACCGGTGGCGGATTTCGGTGCGCCTTCGTTCTCTGGCGCGGCGGCCGGTTGTTGGCCTTCGGGCTCGGCCGAGTCGATCCACGGGTTGATGTCAGCGGCTTCGGCCTTCAAGGCTTCCTGCTCCAGCAGCAACAGCTGCTCGGCCTGCTTGCGGCGAAACGGCAGGCGCGATCCCAGGGAGCTGACCAGGGTGTCGAAGCGCCGCCGGAACGCGGCGGGGCGCGGGATCACCGGTAACCGATATTGTTTCTGGTTGGTGGCGTTGAGGTTGACCGCGATGATCAGGTCGCAGTGGCTCGATACCACCGGCACGATCGGCAATGGGTTGAGCAGGCCGCCATCCACCAACATGCGGTTGCCTTGCATCACGGGCGTGAACAGGCTGGGAATCGCCGCCGAGGCGCGCATTGCCTGATGCAGGCAACCTTCCTGGAACCAGATTTCCTGCTGGTTGGTCAGGTCGGTCGCGACGGCGGTGTAGGGGATACGCAATTGTTCAATGTTGATTTCGCCGACGATCTTGCGGATCTGTCCGAAGACCTTTTCGCCACGGATCGCCCCCAGGCGAAAACTGACGTCTACCAGGCGCAGGACGTCCAGATAATCCAGGCTTTCAATCCAGTTGCGGTACTCCTCAAGCTTGCCCGCCGCATAGATCCCACCCACGACCGCGCCCATGGAACAACCGGCGATGCAGGCAATGTCGTAGCCACGTCGTTCGATTTCTTCGATCACCCCGATATGGGCATAGCCCCGGGCGCCACCCGAACCCAATACCAATGCGACACGTTTTGTCATGACCCGGCCTCTTGTCGAACAGATTTCAACAATGCACCCATCGACGACTTGGCTCAATCGTTGTGGCGCACGCGTCGTTTTTTGACACGCCGTGACGGCATTTGCGTATGCTCGGCCACATTTGAATTTACGCGGTCAAGCAAGGCACTTTTCGCCGTTGCCACCGTCTTAATAGCACGACTGTTGACCTGACTTGAGGTGTTATTGATGAAAGCTCGGATCCGCCTGCCCTTGGTGGCTTCTTTGATGGTTTTGGCCCTGGCCGGTTGCGCAGGCAAAACCGCTTACCGCGACAGTTGTGGCAGCCAGCTCGACAGCGCCTGGCGTGAACTGGACCTGGCCAAGGCCGAAGGTTTTGCCGGCACCGTCAGCTACTCCAAGGCCCTGTCCCTGCTGACGGGCGCCAAGACCCAGCAGCAATTCGAAGCGTTCGAAGGCTGCGCCAAGAAAGCCGAGAAGGCGCGTTTCTACATTCGTGAGTCCCGCGCAGGACGATAACGGCAGCGACAAGCCATGAGCTGCAAGCTACAAGTGAAGGGCGCACACCGCTCCTCTCTTGAAGCTTGCAGCTCGACGCTTGGAGCTGCGTACGGAGTACGCCCCATGATCGATCGGCTGGTGGCCCGGATACTGGGCCTGGAAGTCCGCCTGTTGGCCTGTCAGGCCCGCTTGAATGCCCATACCGACAGCGAAGCGCTGCATGACTTGCGGACCACGGTACGCCGTTTGCGCAGCCTGCTTCGTCCATTGCGTGGTTTGCCCGGCGTCGAACAGCTGGAAACGGCTGCTTCGGCGGTCGGCAGCCTGACCACGCCATTGCGCGACCGGGAAGTGTTGGCCGCCTACCTGGAGCAGCATGGCCAGGCCGAGGCGGCGCGGCGACGCCAGGTGCAAATGGCCGAGGCTTACCCCGCCGTGGCCGCGAGTGTTGAACTGGCGCAGTTGCTGATGATCCTCGATGCCTTCCCGCGCTTCATTCGTGCCTCCCAGCGCGAGGGGTTGCTGAAGGGTTTGCGCAAACGCATCGAAAAGCGCTTGGAAAAACAGTGGAAGAAACTCGGCGAAGCCCTGCGCGATCCGGCCCATGACCGCCATCGATTGCGCCTGCTGATCAAGCGCGTGCGCTACGCCATCGAAGCCTACCCTGAACTCGACCGACTGCCCGAAGCGGCCCTGCCCCGGCTCAAATCCGCCCAGGCCGCACTGGGCGACTGGCACGATTGCTGGCAGTGGCTGGCCAGGGCCAAGGAAGAAACCGATCTGCACGCTTGTGTGCCAACCTGGCACGCTGCCATGGAAAAGGCCGAGGCCAAGTCCGACAAGGTGCTCGACAAGCTGATTGCCAGTTGCTTCGAAAAATCCTGAACCCAGCACATCCCCGCTCCCAGCGGTAATGCTGTTCACTTAAGAAAATGATGCACCTGTGGCGAGGGAGCTTGCTCCCGCTCGGCTGCGAAGCAGTCGTAAACCGGCGGGTGCGGTGTGTCTGATGCTGCGCATTTGGCAGATTCAGGGGCCGCTTCGCAGCCCAGCGGGAGCAAGCTCCCTTGCCACGGGTTTGTTGATTGCCTTAAGTGAACACCATTACGCTCCCACAGGGGAAATTCAAGATCCTCGGCTTTTCTGTCAGTCTCTTTGGCCGGAATGAGCCCTGTGCCGCCAGCCCGGGCTGGTTAAGATCCCTTCATCCTTTTCCCTGTTTTCGAGGTCGTCATGCGCTTTTCCGATTTGATCGATGCCGTGCGCCGGCAGCCAGGTGCGGTGAGCATCGCGCCTGAATGGGGCCAGGGGCGGGCCAGTTTTGGCGGGTTGGTGGCGGCGCTGCAATATGAGGCGATGCGTGCCCAAGTGCCGGCGGATCGCCCGGTGCGCTCGCTGGCGATCACCTTTGTCGGCCCGGTCGAACCCGATGTGCCTGTCAGTTTCGAAGTCGACGTATTGCGTGAAGGCAAGGCAGTGAGCCAGGTGCTGGGGCGCGCGGTGCAGAACGGCCAGGTGGTGACCGTGGTGCAAGGCAGTTTCGGCGCATCGCGCTCATCCGTGGTGGCGGTGCAGGCCGATCCCGCGCCAGAATTCAAAAGCGTGGAGCAATGCCAGGAACTGCCTTATGTCAAAGGCGCTACGCCGGAATTCATGCGTCACCTGGCAATGCGCTGGAGTGTTGGCGGCTTGCCGTTCAGCGGCAATAAATCCCGGAGCATGGGCGGCTGGGTGCGCTTGCGCGGTGATGTGCAGGAGGAGCCGCTGAACGAAAGTCATATCCTGGCCTTGGTGGACGCCTGGCCGCCGGCCTTGTTGCCGCACCTTTCGCAAATGGCCCCGGGCAGCACGCTCACGTGGACCATCGAGTTCGTCCAGCCGCTGCTGGACCTCACGACACTGGACTGGTGCAAGTACCTGGCCGAGATCGAGCATGCCCAAGACGGTTACGGCCATGTCGCCGCGAAGTTCTGGAGCGCCGATGGCCGCTTGATCGCCCTGAGTCGGCAGACGGTCACGATCTTTGGCTAAGGCTGCTCCGATCAAGATTTGCTTCGGTCAAGGCTTGCGGTTGTGACGGTGGCGCTCCCGCCAGGCGCGCCACCAGCCACCGCTGAGAAAGAACCGCGGAAAAGTCAGGAACTGTTCCACCAGCAGGCGTGACACGGCATCCTTGCGATCGCTGAACGGCTCGGAGGCCTGGGTCTCCAGGCTGTGTCCGTGACGTTGCAAGCCGAGTGCCGCGAGCAGACCGATGATGCCGATGGCGACATCGCCCAGGCTCAAGCTGAACACCCCCGACACAATCAGCAGAAAAGCGATGATGAACAGCGGCACGGCAATCAGGTGCAACACCAGGTTGGTGGGGTGGCGATGATTGTCTGGGTAGGCGCGCCATTGCCAGGCTGGAAGATTGGGGTGACGTTTGCCCATGATGCTATTCCTTGAACGAAACCGAATAACCCAAGGATAGGTCCGTGCGACCGGGGCGGCGAATGGCGGTTGGCTATCGAGGCGATAGGTGGCCATACAGTTTTGCTGTTGTGACGGGGGTGGGGGAAAGGCTTGCCCGCGATGCAGGCGCCTCGGTTCACCAAGGACCGCATCGCACCCATCGCGGGCAAGCCTTGCTCCCACAGAGGGAATCCCTTCACCACAAGGGAGTCGGGCAAGCCGGCGTTCTACAGTTTGAGCTGCCCGATCGCCTTGCTCAACTCGCCCGCCAACGTCGCCAGTTCATGGCTGGTGGTGGCTGAGTCGACGGTTTGGCGCACGGTGTTCTCGGTCACGTCGCGAATACTCACCACCGCCCGGTTCATTTCCTCGGCGACATGGCTTTGCTGTTCGGCCGCGACAGCGATCTGGGTGTTGCTCTCGCGCATTTGCGCCACCGCTGCGGTGATCTGTGCCAACGCATCGCCGGCCTCGCGGGCCTGTTGCACGCAATCGTCGGCCTTGAGCGAGCTCTCCTGCATGAAGTCCACCGCGTCTCGGGTCCCGGCCTGCAGGGCCGAAACCATGGTGGTGATTTCATCCGTGGAGGTCTGTACCCGCTTGGCCAGGTTGCGCACCTCGTCGGCCACCACGGCAAAGCCTCGGCCCATTTCTCCGGCCCGCGCCGCTTCGATGGCCGCGTTCAGGGCCAGCAGATTGGTTTGTTCGGCGATGCTGTGGATCACACTGACCACGCCGTTGATTTTCTGGCTGTCTTCGGCCAGGCGCTGGATCATTTCGGCGGTCTGCTGCACACCCGAAGACAACCCGGTGATCGACTGTTGCACCCGGGCGACCACGTCGTGACCGTTGCCGGCCAGGGTGTCGGCGGTTTTCGACAGGTCGCGGGTGGCGCCGGCATGCTGGGCGATGTGATAAACCGTGGCGGACATTTCGTTGATCGCCGTGGCTGCCTGATCGGTTTCGCTTTGCTGGCCGAGCATGCCGTGGCGAACATCGTTCATGCTCGACGCCAGGCGCGCGGCACCACTGTCCAACTGCCGGGCGGTGCTGGCAACGGTGTCGACCACCCGTTGATAACCGGCCTGCATGGCGTTGAACGCCGCCGCCATCTGGCCCACTTCGTCCTCGCAGGCCAGGGGCACGCGGGCGGACAGGTCGCCGGTTTTTTCCACGTGCAGCATCACGTCTTTGAGTGTGTTGAGCTGGCTGAGCAAAAAACGGATCAACAACTGCGAAGCGCCGAGCATCGCCAGCATCAACACGAACACGGCTGCTGCGTATTGACTGAAGCGTTCACTGAACACTTGGCTCAGGCTCACACCTTGGGCCAACACGGCGAGTCGTTGGCTTTCACCTCGATGGATCACTTGGGCGCCCAGCAGCGGGTCGTCGCCAAACAGCAGCGCGGTATCGAGTTCGACCCAGCCGTTGGCCTGGGCCAGCGAAGGCAACGGTTGTTCGTTGAGAACGGGGACCTGGTCGCGCGGGAATGCCAGGAGATAGTCGACCTTGGGCAAGGGCGTTCCGGCAGGCCAGGCATCCAGCAGGTGCGCCTGGGCCTGGGCGTTCGCCTGGGCCGCGTGGTTACGCGCCTGCTGTTCGAGGTGCACCGCGTAGAGCACCAGCAGCAAGGTGGTGACAAAGGCGACCGCATTGACCGCCCAGAATTTGTATTTCAGCGAGATATTGCTAAGCCAGGCACCCATGGAAGGTCTTCTCTGATAGCGGAAACAGCATTGGCAAGGTGCCATTATTCTGCCGCTACTCAGGTGACGGGATTTTGATGTGGGTCAACAGGCAACGAAGTCCCTGGGTCTTGATGTGGGCCAATAGTAACCAGCTCCCACAGGGGATGTGTGTTATTCGGAGATGGCCGGCAACCCAAAGAACGCCCGGGCGCAGGCGGTGCTGTGGGCTGCCAGGTCTTCCTGGGTTTCGCCCCGGTGCAAGGCTACTTCACGCAGGACCTCCGTCAGGTAGGCCGGTTCGTTGCGGCCATTCTTGGGTTTGGGCCGCAGCGTGCGGGGCAGCAGGTACGGCGCGTCGCTTTCGAGCATCAGTCGACCGCGGGGAATTTCGCGCACCAACGGGTGCAGGTGCGTGCCCCGGCGTTCGTCACAGATCCAGCCAGTGATGCCGATGTGCAGGTCCAGGTCGAGATAGCTGAACAACGCCTTCTTTTCACCGGTAAAGCAATGCACCACGGCTGCCGGCAACTGATCGCGAAAATCCCGGAGGATGTCCAGCAAGCGCTGATCGGCATCGCGCTCATGCAGGAACACCGGCAATTGCAATTGGATCGCCAAGGCGAGGTGTTCTTCCAGGACCTTTTCCTGTTGTGGCCGGGGGGAGAAGTCTCGGTTGAAATCCAGCCCGCATTCGCCCACCGCGCGCACGCGGCTGTGCATCAGCAGATCCTTGAGGTGTCGGGCGCTGTCGGCGGTCCAGTCGCTGGCGCTGTGGGGGTGAATGCCGGCGGTGGAAAACAGCCGCTCGCCCGTTTCGTCGAGGCGTTGGCACAGCTCCAGAGCCTGTTCGCTGCCCTCGATACTGGTGCCGGTCAAGACCAGTTGGCAGACCCCGGATTCATAGGCGCGCTCGAGCACCGCCTGATGTTTGTCGGCGAAACTGGGGTTGGTCAGGTTGACGCCGATATCGATGAGTTGCATGGTGCTACCTCGGCCCAAAGGCTGGAAAGCATATCAGAGCTGTAGATTTATAAGAAAAGCCAAGAACTACAACGAGTTGAGGCTGTCTGTTAAGGCCGCGAGACACATCGGGTTGGTATAAAAGCCATCACTGTGCCGGTCTTCCGCACTTTTTCAGCGCCCCAGGCGCTCTGTTTCTGTCGACTCAGCCTCGTTTTTCAAGGGAGGCGGTCCGCAGTATTCCTTCCGGAGAGTGGATGACACGTCCCCAGGTATTGCTACTGTTGTGTTGTTCGCTGTTGTTGCCAATGCCGGCCGAGGCGCGGCTGCCCGGGCCGGTGCAGGCGGTGGCGCCGGGCACGGTGCGCGACCTGGCGCAAATCCGCAGCAGCCGTGTGTTGAAGGTTTTGGTCAATCAGAGCCGCAACAGCTCCGGTGAAGTCCAGGGCCAACCCATTGGCGTCGAATACCATCGGTTGCGAGCCTTCGAGCAATACCTCAACGGCCACGCGCGGGATGGCCAGGAAATCACCCTCAAGATCATCCCCATGGCCAAGGACCAACTGCTCGGCGCTTTACAGCGCGGGGAGGGCGATCTGGTAGCACCGGGTGAGTTGCTCGAACTGCAGGCCGGCCATGCGGTCAGCGCCAGCGATCCGATTCGTACCGACGTGCCGTTGCTGCTGGTGGGTATCAAGGGCGAGAAGCGCTACACCCGTGTGGAGCAACTTTCCGGCAAGACCCTGGCCCTGCCCAACGGCAGCGCTGCGGGAGACTCGGTGAGCCAGATCAACCAGAAACTGGCGCTGCTCAAACTGCCGCCGGTGAAGGTCGAATGGGTCGATCCCACCTTGGCTGTAGAGGATGTCCTGGAAATGGTCCAGGGTGGGATTTTCCATTTGACCATCGTCGAGCAGCCCATCGCCGAGCGCTGGAGCAAGATCCTGCCCAAGTTGCGCTTCGACCGGCAGGTGCTGATCGGCGAGCCGAGTGACGAGTATTGGTTCGTTCGCCGTGACGCCGCCATGCTGCGGGCGAGCATCGACCGCTTCCTGGCGACCTACAAGGTGCCCGCCAACGAGGACGCGGCATTCCTGCGTATCTACCGGCGTTTGTACCAGGTCCACTATCCGCTGGCCCGGGCTGATCGCCAGCGTCTGGAAAAACTGCGCCCGGTGCTGCAAAAACATGCCGATGCCCAAGGCATGGACTGGCTCAACCTGGCGGCCCTGGCCTTCAAGGAATCAGCCCTGCAACCTAACGCCCGCAGCGGCACAGGCCCCACCGGCCTGATGCAGATCACCCCCTCGGCGGCTCAGCGGGTCGGCGTCGATAACATCCAGAACCTGGACGCCAATGTGCAGGCTGGCGCCAAGTACCTGGCCCTCATCCGCCGCAAGTTCTTTGCCAGCCCCAAGCTCAACGAGCGCGAACGCATGGCCTTCGTCCTGGCCGCTTACAACATGGGCCCCGAGCGCGTCCAAGGTATGCGAGCCGAGGCCCGACGGCGTGGACTGAACCCCAACCAGTGGTTTTTCCAGGTCGAACGCATTGCCATGGAGCAGGTGGGAATGGGCGCCGTCAGCTACGTTAATAGTGTCAATAAGTACTATTTGGCGTTTGATCGTGAACGAGAGTCGCTGGAACCTGGAGATCAAAAGGTCGCCCAGCGAAAATAATCGATAAATTCGATTTGTATCTCGTATTTTTTGCGCTTTTTGTACAAGTTTATTTGATTAATATGGCGACCAACAACCACACACCTAGGGATGAACCCGCATGAGCTCGTTGATCAATAAAGTCTTGTCTACCCGCGCTGGCTACGGCCTGACTGTCCTGCGCATCGCCGTTGGTGTCATATTCGCTGCCCACGGCTCGCAGAAACTCTTCGGCCTGTTCGGTGGCTACGGCCTTGCAGGCACGGCGCAGTGGATGGAAAGCATCGGCCTGACCCCGGGCTACGTGATGGCGACACTGGCAGGCGGTACCGAGTTTTTTGCCGGGCTGGCGCTGATCATCGGCCTGCTGGCGCGTCCTGCTGCACTGGGCCTGGCCTTCCTGTCGCTGGTGGCGATTTTCGCCGTGCACATCGGTAACGGCTTGTTCATGGCCAACAACGGTTATGAGTTTGCCTTGGCGTTGCTGGCGGGCAGTATTGCCGTGCTGATCGAAGGCGCGGGCAAGCTGTCGGTCGATCGCGCCATTGCGGGTTGATTGCACGATTTGAATTCGAGGCCCGTCTTGTACGGGCCTTTTTTATGGGAAGTGATTCTTGACACTGGCCAGTCAGCTTCTCTAGGATGCCGCTCATGCGCCGATTTAAACAGCTACTTGCGGGGCGCCAGGTGACTCAACCCAGTCGCCGATAGAAGCCGAAGACAAGGCTTCGAAATACCGCTAAAGCGCTGGTTCGGTGTTGCCTCTCACCTGCCATGCAGACTTTTGAGGCAGAGACACGACACGATGAACGCACCCAGCCCCCTAGTACGTCTTGCGCCGATCACGGCGAACCTTGTGCAACGCAACCCGAAAATTCTCCTGGGCGGCACTCACCAGCCAACGCTCTTGCGCTATCTCGACGGCTGGCCGCGTCGTAACCATGGGCCCGCAGCTTTCCTGATCCAGTTTGTCGAAGACGGCGAGTCACTGGCGCGGTTCGCCAATGACAGTTTCGACCTGGCCGTCATCCAGTCCCCCAGTGCGGCGGACGCTCCTCAAATGATCCGGCAGTTGACCCGTGTCGCCCGGCAGGGATTGATCACGCGCCGCTGAGGCGAGGATTACGGATACGAGATGTCCACGATGTAGACCCGTTTTTCGCCGGTAGGCGTCTGGACGCTGACCTCGGCATCCAGGGCCTTGCCGATCAGGGCTCGTGCCAACGGTGAGTCGATACTGATCAGGTTCTGTTTCAGGTCCAGCTCGTCCGGGCCGACGATGCGATAGCGTGATTCCTTGCCGTCCTCATCTTCGACCGTCACCCAGGCGCCGAAATACACCTTGTTCGGATCGCTGGGTTTTTCACTGACCACTTTGAGCGCTTCAAGGCGCTTGGTGAGGAAGCGCACGCGACTGTCGATTTCCCGTAGCATTTTCTTGCCATAGGTGTATTCGGCGTTTTCCGAACGATCACCCTGGGCCGCCGCCTCGCTGACCGCCTGGGTCACCTGTGGACGGCGCACATGCCACAGCTCATGGAATTCAGCGCGCATCCGCGCTTCACCCTCGGGGGTGATCAGCGCGGTGCCGGCAGTGCGGGGTGGGCGATAACGGCTCATGGCAACTTCTTGTAATAGCGAAACCGGGAGTCTATCAACCCTCGCGCAATACTGTCAGCGGGCTGGCATTGAGCGCTCGACGGGTGCCGAATACACCGGCCGCACCGATCAACAAGGCCCCCAGCAGCGGCAATACCAACAGCCAAGGATGCGGATGCCAGGGCAGGTCGAAGGCGTACCGGTAAAGCACCAGGCTCACCAGCTCCGACCCCAGGGCCGCGAGCAGGCCACTGACCGCGCCCAGCAGGCCGAACTCGATGCGCCGGGCCTTGACCAGCAGGGGCCGTTCGGCGCCCAGTGCGCGCAATAGCGCGCCTTGGCGTATGCGCTCGTCGAGGGTCGCCTGCAGGCCGGAAAACAGCACCGCCATCCCCGCTGCCAGCACGAACAGCAACACATACTCCACCGCCAGGGTCACTTGGGCCAGGATGCTGCGCAGTTGCTCGAGCAGGGCCTCGACTTGCAGGATCGTCACCGCCGGAAAGGCCCGGGACAGGTCGACGATCTGTTGGTCGTGGCCCGATGCCAGGTAGAAACTGGTGAGATAAGTCGCTGGCAGATCCTTCAATGTGCCGGGCTGGAAGATCATGAAGAAGTTGGGCTGGAAATTGTCCCAGTTGATCTCCCTCAGGCTGGTGACCTTCGCTTCACGATTGACGCCGCCCACGCTGAATACCAGGCGGTCGCCCAGCTTGATCTTGAGGTTCTCGGCCACTTTGCCTTCCACCGAAACCCCCGGGATATCGTCCGGTGGCTGCTGCGGCCACCAGGTCCCTGCGGTGACAACGTTGCCCGCCGGCAGGTCGGCAGCCCAGGTCAGGCTCAGGTCACGTTGCAGCGCCCGGTCACCCGCCGAGTCCTTGGTGACGAACTCCGTGGCCGGCTCGCCATTGATGCTGATGAGGCGACCGGGGACCACGGGGTAGAGCGGGGCAGATTGTGCGGACAATTCCAGCAGTTTGTCGGTGAAGGCCTGTTTGTCGTTGGGCAGGATATTCAGGGCGAAATAGTTCGGCGCGTTTTTCGGCAACTGGTTTTGCCAGGTGTCCAGCAATTCACCGCGCAACAACGCGATCAACGCCATGGACAACAGGATCAGGCCGAACGCCAAGGCCTGACCGGCGGCGGCCAAGGGATGGCGCAGCAATTGGCCGAGGCCCAGCCGCCAGGGCAGGGAAGCGCGGGCCAGCAGGCGACGCAGGCTCTGGAGCAGCAGCAACAACAAGCCGCCGAGCACCAGGGCGGCAACGACGCCACCGCCCAGCAGTGCGAAGGTGAGGACCAGGTCCAGGCTCAGGCGCCACATGATCAGGCCCAGGGCACCCAGCGCGGCACCGTAGATCACCCAGGAGCTGGAGGGGATCGGCAGCATATCCCGGCGCAGCACCCGCAACGGTGGTACCCGGCCCAGTGCAGCCAATGGCGGCAGGGCGAACCCCGCCAGGGCCACCAGCCCGGTGCCGATCCCGGCGACTGCTGGCAGCAGGCCACCCGGCGGAACGGTGGTGGGCAGCAGGTCGTGCAGCAGGGCGAACAGGCCCAGTTGGGCGATCCAGCCGAGCAGGGCGCCACTGATGCTGGCGAGCAGGCCCAGCACCGTCAATTGCAGGCTGAACAGCACCATGGTTTCCCGGCGTGACAGGCCCAGGCAACGCAGCAGTGCACTGGCATCGAAACGTCGGGTGGCAAAGCGGTTGGCCGAGAGCGCGACGGCGACTCCGGACAGCAATACGGCCACCAGGCTGGCCATGTTCAGGTAGCGCTCGGCCTTGCCTAGGGCACCACCGATCTGCCGGTTGCCGTCGCGGGCATCCTGCAGGCGCTGGTTGGCTTCAAGGCCAGGCTTGACCAGGTCGCGGTAGGTTTGCAGCGCCGATGCCGGGCCGCGCCACAGGTCGCGATAGCTGACACGGCTGCCCGGCTGGACCACGCCGGTGGCCTCCAGGTCTTTGAGGTTGATCAGCACTCGCGGGGTGAGGCTGTAGAAATTGCCGGCGCGATCCGGTTCATAGGTCAGCACTCGGGCCAACCGCAGGGTTTGGTTGCCAACGTCGATGCTGTCGCCGATCTTCAGGTCCAGTGCCGTCAGCAACCGTGCTTCGACCCAGGCCTCGCCAGGGTTCGGCCGTCCACCGGTTTCTTCCGGCGCGAACGGGGCGGGGCTGCTTTTCAGTTCGCCGCGCAATGGGTAGCGGTCATCGGCCGCCTTGACGCTGGACAGCTGGATGCCATTGTCGGTGGCCACGACACTGGAGAACTCCACGACCCGGGCGTGTTCCAGCCCCAGGTCGGTGCCGTTGCGGATCTGCTCCGGGCGGGCGGGGGAACTGCCTTCGAGCAACAGGTCGGCACCGAGGAATTCGGTGGCGCGCATCATCATCGCGCCGTTGAGGCGGGCACCGAAGTAACCGATGGCGGTACTGGCCGCCACCGCCACCAGCAGGGCGAAGAACAACACCCGCAACTCACCGGCGCGGGCATCGCGAAGCAATTGACGGACAGCGAGACTGAACAGGCGCAACAGCGGCAAGCGTGCCATCAAGGCTCCAGAGGGGCGACCATCTCGCCGGCTTCAAGTCGGATCAGGCGCCGGCAGCGATGGGCCAGGCGTTCATCATGGGTCACCAGCACCAGGGTCGTGCCGCGTTCCTTGTTCAATTCGAACAGCAGGTCGCTGATGCGCTCGCCGGTGTGGCTGTCGAGGTTGCCGGTGGGTTCGTCGGCAAACAGCACGTCGGGTTCGGCGGCAAAGGCGCGGGCAATCGCCACGCGTTGCTGTTCGCCGCCGGAGAGCTGGCGCGGCGAGTGAGTCAGGCGCTGGCCCAGGCCGACGCGCTGCAACAGTTGCGTGGCGCGTTCGCGGGCATCCTTGCGCCCGTCCAGTTCCAGCGGCAGCATGACGTTTTCCAGTGCATTGAGGCTGTCGAGCAACTGGAACGACTGGAAGACGAAACCGACGTGCTCGGCGCGGATCCGCGCACGCTGGTCTTCATCCAGAGTGCTGAGGGCCCGGCCGGCGAGCGTCACCTCGCCGCTGCTGGGCAGGTCGAGGCCGGCCAGCAGGCCCAGGAGGGTGGATTTGCCGGAACCGGACGCGCCGACGATGGCCAGGCTATCGCCTTTGTTCAGTTCCAGGCTGAGTTCGTGCAGGATGGTCAGTTCACCTTCCGCGCTGGAGACCACTTTGCTAAGGTCCGTCGCGGTGAGAATGCTTGAGCCCATGGAGAATCCGATGCGTGTGTGGTTTTTGAGTGCCGGCCTGGCCTTGATGTGCATGGCCCAGAACGCAGCGGCGGGTACAGTCCTGATCGTTGGCGATAGTATCAGCGCGGCTTTCGGCCTGGATACCCGGCAAGGGTGGGTGTCGTTGCTCGAACAACGGCTCAAGGCCGAGGGTTTTGACGATAAAGTGGTCAATGCCTCCATCAGTGGCGACACCAGCGCCGGAGGCCAGGCGCGGCTGCCGGCGCTGCTTGCAGCCCATAAGCCGGACCTGGTGATCCTGGAGCTGGGCGGCAACGATGGCTTGCGCGGTCAACCGCCAACACAATTGCAACAAAACCTTGCAGCGATGATCGACAGCGCTCGCGCCAGCGGTGCCCAGGTGCTTTTGCTGGGTATGCAACTGCCACCCAATTACGGACGGCGCTACACCGAAGCCTTTGCCCGGGTCTACAGCACCCTGGCCGAGGAGAAAAAAGTCCCCCTGGTGCCGTTTTTTCTCAAGGACGTCGGTGGCATCCCGACCATGATGCAAGGCGACGGATTGCACCCGTCCGTCGCGGCCCAGGGCAAGTTGCTGGAAAATGTGTGGCCGACACTGAAACCGCTGCTTTGACGCTTTTCTACCGGCGGGCTTTCGGCTAATGTGGCGCCCCCGATTTGGAGCCCCCGATGCCGCGTCCCGCCTGGTCCCTGTTTGCCTACCAACTGATCGAGCCTGACGAGCAGCTGGATCTGTTCGCCTGCCAGGAAGTGCGGGTGCACCTGGTGACCCGGCAGTTGGAACTCGGTGGCTCGGCCGATCGGACTCTCTGCGGCAGCCTGCTGCCGGCCCAACCGCGCTGGTCGAGCGTCGATCGCAAGATTTTCCAGGATCATCGCCTGTGCTCGTTGTGCCGGGCGATCCTGGAGTCCCAGAAGCGCGGCACATCGCCGATCTGGCCGGAGCTGCGGTTCGAGTTGTAATCTCTTCGCGCGTGCCATGACCCGCGGCTCCCACAGGGCGCGGGGTGAATGCCGAACAAAATGCTGTGCATCGGACGCTTGATTGCCGCTCTCCCCGAAATAACAGGTGGCAGTGTACAATCGCATGTTTCATAACCCCTTGTTCGATCTGCGAAGGATTTCCCGGATGTTGCCGCGCTTGCCTGCCGTCGCCCGCTGCCTGTCTCTTGCCGCCCTGTGTATGGCGGGCCACGTTGCCGCCCTGGAGCTGCCTCTGCCACCACCGGGTGAAGACATCGTGGGCCAGGTGCAGGTTATCAAGGCCAAATACGAAGACACCTTTGCCGACCTGGGCACCACCTATGACCTGGGCTACAGCGAGATGGTCGCCGCCAACCCGGGGGTCGATCCCTGGTTGCCGGGCGCAGGCACCGAGATCGTGCTGCCGACCCGTTTCATCCTGCCGCCGGGCCCGCGCGAAGGCATCGTGATCAACCTTGCCGAGTACCGTCTCTACTATTTCCCCAAGGGGCGGAACGTGGTCTACACCTTCCCGCTGGGGATCGGGCGTGAGGGCTGGGGATCGCCGATCGCCCACACCAGCATCATCGCCAAGACGCCGAACCCGACCTGGACCCCGCCGGCATCGATCAAGGCCGAACACGCCGCCGACGGCGACCCGCTGCCGAACGTCGTGCCCGCCGGCCCTGATAACCCGCTGGGGCCCTTCAAGTTCACCCTGGGCACCCCGGGCTACCTGATCCATGGTTCGAACAAGAAGTTCGGCATCGGCATGCGCACTAGCCACGGCTGCTTCCGCATGTTCAACAATAACGTGCTGGAAATGGCCGGCATGGTGCCGGTGGGCACATCGGTGCGGATCATCAACGACCCCTACAAGCTGGGGTTGAGCGGTGGCAAGGTGTACTTGGAGGCTCACACACCGTTGGACGACAAGGGCAACCCTTCGGTGGTGGACAAGCACACCTCAGTGATCAACGCGATGCTCAAGCGTGAAGACATCACCAGCAACTTGCGCATGAACTGGGACGTGGTGCGGGACGTGGTGGCGGCCGAAGATGGCATGCCGGTGGAAATCGCTGTTCCGAATACCTCGGCACCGATGGTCACGAGCGCGCCGATCGACTTGCAGCAATAAAGGACTCGACAACAACCCGCCGACGTTTCGCGATGTCGGCGGGTTTTTTATTGCTTGGGAAAACACCGGGCAGCCGCTCTCGAATCCAAAAAAAAGCCGACCCAAAAATGGGTCGGCTCGATAACAATCCCGGGGGACTATTACTTGCGGCTAGCTTTTTCCAGCATGCGCAGAGCACGCTCGTTAGCTTCGTCAGCAGTCTGTTGTGCTTTTTGAGCAGCAGCCAGAGCTTCATCAGCTTTACGGTAAGCTTCGTCTGCACGAGCCTGGGAGCGAGCTGCTGCGTCTTCGGTAGCAGTCAGACGTGCTTCGGTTTCTTTCGATGCGCTGCTGCAACCGGTAGCCAGAACTGCGGCCAGGGCCAGAGCAGAGAATTTCAGAACGTTGTTCATCGTGTTCCCCTTCAAGGACATTCTATTAGTGACTGTCTCCCCAGACTGAGGAGTTAGCCGGCGTACATACTACCCATTACTTGTAGTAAGTAAACTGACGTAGCGCAAGAAGCAAAAAAATTGTAGGCGGTGATTCTTTTTCGAGCAACTTTTCTAAGGGGTGTTTAAAAAATATACAGCCCAAAGCCCTTGGCTGGAGCACGTCGACGAAAAAAAGTTCCGTGGCGGCGGAGAACTCTAGCAGCCCTCGCTAACGTCGTTGTTTATTGATTCACCTACACTTTTGTACATTTTTTGTGCAATGCCCCAGGCATCTTTATTGGTATTGGCGGTGACTTTAACTACGCGCGCTCGTCTCAAGACTCAACAACTGGCGATGTTCAGCTATTGCACCGTGACCGACTACAGCGCGACGATGGCGCTCAATCGATAAACCCGACAAGGTTTACCCCTTCGATGACAGGCGTGCCTTGAGCATTTGCGTCATTGGTGCCTACTATTCACGACGTGCTCGGGTTTGAGCGGATCGATTTTGGCGCTCGGTGACCAGGAAGGCACGGGGTGGCGTAGATGTTCCTTCGCCGGAAAAACATCGGTAAGGTAGGGGTCGGCATTCAGACCCGCGAGGAGTAGTGATGAGCGAGGCGGTTACCATCCACCATGACCAGGCTGGTCATCAGTTCGAGACCAACGTGGACGGTCATCGTGCTTATCTGACCTATATGGACCTGGGCAAGCAGACCCTGGATATCTATCGCACCTTCGTGCCCAACGCCTTGCGCGGCCGGGGCATCGCGGCGGCGTTGACCGAAAGTGCGCTGCAGTACGCCGAAGAAATGGGCTACACGGTGATCCCATCCTGCTCCTACGTGGAGCGCTACATGGAGCGTCACCAGCGGCACGCGGCGAAACTCTGAGAAAAAGGATTCCCAATAAAAAACGCCGGGCTGAAGAGCACGGCGTTTTTTTATGCCTTGAGGAAAGTAAAGGATCGCAGGCTTCGCCAACTCCTACATCCCCGCTCCAAACATGTGCAGGAGCTGTGTAGGAGCTGTCGAGTGAAACGAGGCTGCGATGTTTTTTAACCGCGCTGACGCTTCGGCAGAACATCCTTGAGCTTGGCATGCATGCTGCGCAGGGTGTTCTCGGTGGCGCTCCAGTCGATGCAGGCATCGGTGATGGAGACGCCGTACTGCAAGTCGGCGAGGTCTTTCGGGATGGCTTGGCAGCCCCAATTCAAGTGGCTTTCGACCATCAGGCCGATAATCGACTGGTTGCCTTCCAGGATCTGGTTGGCCACGTTCTCCATCACCAGCGGCTGCAGTGCCGGGTCCTTGTTGGAGTTGGCGTGGCTGCAGTCGACCATGATGTTCGGCTTGATCTTGGCTTTGTTCAGCGCCTGCTCACACAGCGCGACGCTGACCGAATCGTAGTTCGGCTTGCCGTTGCCGCCGCGCAGTACCACGTGACCATAGGCGTTGCCCTTGGTGGTGACGATCGACACGCCGCCTTCCTGGTTGATGCCGAGGAAACGGTGTGGGCTGGAGACCGACTGCAAGGCGTTGATCGCCACGGTGAGGCCACCGTCGGTGCCGTTCTTGAAGCCCACCGCCGACGACAGGCCGGAGGCCATTTCGCGGTGGGTCTGGGATTCTGTGGTGCGCGCGCCGATGGCCGACCAGCTGATCAGGTCCTGCAAGTATTGCGGCGAGATCGGGTCCAGGGCTTCGGTGGCCGTGGGCAGGCCCATTTCCGCCAGGTCCAGCAGCAATTGACGACCGATGTGCAGGCCGTCCTGGATCTTGAACGAGTCATCCAGGTACGGGTCGTTGATCAGGCCTTTCCAGCCGACAGTGGTCCGGGGCTTCTCGAAATACACCCGCATGACCAGGTACAAGGTGTCGGAGACTTCCGCAGCCAGCACCTTCAGGCGCTCGGCGTATTCGTGGGCGGCCTTGATGTCATGGATCGAGCAGGGCCCGATGACCACGAACAGGCGATGATCGGTGCCGTCCAGGATGTTGCGGATGACTTCCCGGCCCTTGGTCACGGTGCGCAGGGCAGCGTCGCTCAGGGGAATATCGCGCTTGAGCTGGTCAGGCGTGATGAGGGTCTCGTTGGAGGCGACGTTAAGGTCGTTGATCGGTAAATCAGCCATCGTGTTACTCGTCAGGTCACGGGTGCCGGCCGCCAGCGATCCCCGCGCGGCGGTGCACAGCGGATTTTAAGCGCGTCGGGGAGCCGAACCTTATCGCGTTACGAGGGGGCTCGACAATGGGCTGGGACGGGTTTAATGCCCTATAGGCGGGGGAAAAGGCCTTGGCGATGGCTCAGCAGCAGATTCGTGAGCAGATGTAATGATGATTGCATGCCATGCTGCTCGCGCTGATAGTGTGCAGGGACTTTTACCAGGAGAGTTGCAAAGATGCAGGCAGGCGTGAAACCGCGGATCGGGATGATCGGCACCGGGGCGATCGGTGGGTTCTACGGCGTGATGCTGGCGCGTGCCGGTTTTGACGTGCACTTTTTACTGCGCAGCGAATTTGCCGCCGTGGCCGAAGCCGGTTTGCGGATCGACAGCGCGGTCCACGGTACGCTGGCCCTCAACCCCGTCCAGGCGTATCGCTCGGCAGCCGACATGCCGCCCTGCGACTGGCTGCTGGTTGGCGCCAAGACCACCAGCAATACCGAGCTGGCCCCGGTCATTACCCAGGCTGCCGCTGAGGGGGCAAAAGTCCTTTTGCTGCAGAACGGCCTGGATGTCGAAGACGATCTTCGCCCTTTGTTGCCCGATTCGTTGCACCTGTTGGGCGGCCTGTGCCTGATCTGCGTGCATCGCGTCGGCCCTGGTGTCGTCACCCACCAGGCCCTGGGCGCGGTCAACGTCGGTTATCACAGTGGGCCTTGCGCCGATCAGGCACAACGCATGGTGATCGTCGAAGAGGCGGCGACGCTGTTCCGCAGCGCCGGTATCGACGCCCAGGCCATGCCGGGCCTGCAACAGGCCCGCTGGCAGAAGCTGGTGTGGAATGTGCCGTACAACGGGCTTTCGGTCCTGTTGGGCGCCAGTACCACGCCGTTGATGGCCAACGACCATAGCCGCGAATTGATCCAGGCACTGATGGGGGAGGTGGTCCGCGGTGCGCAAGCCTGCGGGCATCATATCGCGCCGGGTTATGCCGAGTATCTGTTCACGATGACCGAGAAGATGCCCGATTACTGGCCGAGCATGTACCACGATTATTCCCACAAGCGTGTGCTGGAACTGGACGCGATCTACGGCCGGCCATTGGCGGCAGCGAAAGCGGCAGGATGTGAGCTGCCGAAAATCGAAGCCTTGTACCAGGCGTTGGCGTTCGTGGACCGATATAACCGCTGAGCGGGCGAAAGGGGAGCGGTATGGCAAGCAACATCGACGACAAACTGGTGCTGGCGATTTCGTCGCGGGCGCTGTTCGACCTGAGGGAAAGCCACAAGGTGTACTTGTCGAGTGGTGTCGAAGCCTATCGGCAATACCAGATCGAGCATGAAGACGAAGTCCTGGCACCCGGCGACGCCTTCGCCCTGGTGCAAAAGCTGCTGAGCCTTAACGAGCACCTGGGGCGTGCCCGGGTCGAAGTCATCCTGGTTTCGCGCAACAGCGCCGACACCGGCCTTCGGGTGTTCAACTCGATCCATCATTATGGGCTGGCGATCTCGCGCGCGGCTTTCGTGGGCGGTCGCAGCCCGTACCCGTACCTCAAGGCGTTCGGTTGTGATCTCTTTTTGTCCACCCACGCTGAAGACGTGCGCAGTGCCCTGGACGCCGGGTTTGCCGCCGCGACCATCCTGTCGGGTGGTGCCAGTCGCGCGGCCAGCGAGGAACTGCGCATTGCCTTCGACGGCGATGCCGTGCTGTTTTCCGATGAGTCGGAACGCGTCTATCAGGCCGATGGGTTGGAGGCCTTCCAGGCCAGCGAGCGACAGGCCGCCCGCGAGCCGCTGCGAGGCGGGCCGTTCAAGGGGTTCCTGGCGGCGCTCAATGCACTGCAGCGTGAGTTTCCCGAGGACGCCTGCCCCATTCGTACGGCGTTGGTGACGGCCCGTTCGGCACCGGCCCACGAGCGGGTCATCCGGACCTTGCGTGAGTGGGATATTCGCCTGGACGAGTCGTTGTTCCTGGGTGGCCTGACCAAGTCGGCCTTCCTCGAAGCCTTCGCCGCCGATGTTTTTTTCGATGACCAGACCGGCCATTGCGAACTGGCCCGGGAGGTGGTCGCCACCGGTCACGTGCCCCACGGTATCAGTAACGAAGTGAAGCCCTGACTGCCCTTGGTCCGGGACGTCAAGCCGCACGTCGCAGTCCCCTGGGCGCTGCTAAGCTGAATCAATCTCCGCCATTTTGGCACGCGAGGAGGTCACATGATTCGTTCGATGCTGTACGCCACAGACCTGGGCCTGTACGCCCCTTATGTGATGCAGCATGCCTTGGCGTTAGCACGGACGTTTGAAGCCGAGTTGTATGTGGTGCATGCGGTAGAACCGATGGGGCTGTTCGCCGAGTCGGTGTTGCAAAGCTATCTCGACGAGCAGGCGCTGAACGAATTTCACCGCCAAGGTCTGAATACGGTGATGGCCAATATCGAACAGCGGGTGCTCGACAGTTTCCGCGAGGAGTTGGGGGAAGGGCAGCAGGACTTGAAACTGATCAAGTCGGTCAGGGTGTACCAGGGCGATCCTTCCCAAGTCATCCTGGAGCAGGCTGCGAAACTCTCCGTCGACTTGCTGATCGTAGGCAGTCATTGCCAAGGGGCAAGCGGTGAAACCCCCTTGGGCAGAACCGCTGCACGGGTATTGCAGTTATCCCGGGTGCCGGTCTATCTGGTACCGCTGGTACAGCGCCGACGCCAGGGAGAGGCCTGAGGCGAAACGATGGCTTTTTATAAAAAGTTCTAGATTTATTGTCAAAACCTTTCATATAGTTATATATCGTCGCTGATGCCCGTGGCGTCCAACTGCTTTGAGGGATACATATGAAGCTTCAACAACTGCGCTACATCTGGGAAGTGGCGCACCACGACCTCAACGTTTCCGCTACTGCCCAAAGCCTCTACACATCGCAACCCGGCATCAGCAAGCAGATCCGCCTGTTGGAAGATGAACTGGGCGTCGAAGTCTTCGCCCGCAGTGGCAAACACCTGACCCGCGTGACGCCGGCCGGTGAGCGCATCATCACCACGGCTGGCGAGATCCTGCGCAAGGTCGAAAGCATCAAGCAGATCGCCCAGGAATTCTCCAACGAGAAAAAAGG
This sequence comes from Pseudomonas sp. NFACC05-1, assembly GCF_900100135.1. Lineage (NCBI taxonomy): Bacteria > Pseudomonadati > Pseudomonadota > Gammaproteobacteria > Pseudomonadales > Pseudomonadaceae > Pseudomonas > Pseudomonas sp. NFACC05-1. Next base: position 96,843 of record NZ_FMTR01000005.1, read on the forward strand.
CACCTTGTCGATCGCCACCACCCACACCCAGGCCCGTTATGCGCTGCCGCCGGTGATCAGCAACTTCATCAAGCAATACCCCGACGTGGCGCTGCACATGCACCAAGGCTCGCCAATGCAGATCGCCGAGATGGCGGCCGACGGCACGGTGGATTTCGCCATTGCCACCGAGGCCCTGGAACTGTTCGGGGACCTGGTGATGATGCCGTGCTATCGCTGGAACCGCTGTGTGGTCGTGCCCCAGGGCCATCCGTTGACCAAGCTGCCGAAGCTGACCCTCGAAGCCCTGGCCGAATACCCGATCGTGACCTACGTATTCGGTTTCACGGGTCGTTCCAAACTTGACGAAGCCTTCAGCCATCGTGGCCTGACGCCCAAGGTGGTGTTCACCGCCGCCGACGCCGACGTGATCAAGACCTACGTTCGCCTGGGCCTGGGTGTGGGCATCGTCGCGAAGATGGCCGTCGATACCAAGCTCGACAGCGACCTGGTGGTACTGGATGCCAGTGAGTTGTTCGAATCCAGCGTGACCAAGATCGGTTTCCGTCGTGGCACTTTCCTGCGGGGGTTCATGTGCGATTTCATCGAGAAGTTTGCACCGCACCTGACCCGGGAAGTGATGGCCAAGGCCATCCAGTGCCACAACAAGCAAGAACTTGAAGAGTTGTTCGACGGCGTCGAACTACCGGTGCACTAAGACCCTTCTAGATCGCCTCGGTGACAGCGAACTGTTGCCGGGCGCCCGCTACCAAGATCTCTACTTCATCCCCTTCGAACTTGCCCAAAAGGCCGCGGCCCAGCGGTGAGCGAGGGGTGATGACGGTGATCGGCTGGCCCACCAGCGAGACCTTCAAGCCCGCCGCATCCGGCCCCAGGAACAGCCATTGCTGACGGCCGTCCTCATCCTCTAAACCAATCAACGTGCCCACCTGAATGCCGCGCTGTTCGTCGTATGGCCTTAGTGTCAGGTTCTGGCAGAGGGCGAGGGCCTGGCGTATTTCTTCCACGCGCCTGGCTTGCCCGGCAGCGAGGTAAGAAGCTTCAAGGCCCAGGGTGTCGTACTTGTTCTCGGCGATGTTTTCTTCGTGGGTCGCGGTTTCGTAGGCGGTCTGCGCGGCGCGTTCGGCGATGTCGAGATCAATTTTGAGCTTGTCGAGAATCAACTGGTGGACGGTCTGTTTGTTCATGGTCATTCGCAGAATTGCAGGACGTTGGCGCGGCTTTTCTCACTGGGTGCATTCTGGTCCTGTTGCAGCCAGAACTGGCACTTGGGGTTGGACTGGTTGCGCGGATTGTTGCGGGACTGATCGAGCGCCTGGCGCTGCTCGTTCCTCTGCAGGTTCTGCTGGTACTGCTCGAACATCGGCGTGGGCGGCTCTGGTGGTGGTTGCACCACCGGTGGTTGCGCCAGTTGATGGACGGCGGCGGCCACGGGTGCCAGTTGTTCGTTGAACAGAAATCTGGACAGTAGCCAGCCCGTCAACACGATGGCGAGGAACCCCAGCCACAGGCCCAGGGCGATGCTGAAGGTCAATTGCAAAGCCGTGAGGCGCGAGGGTGTCGGGTGATCGGGCATGGCTGCTTCCTGGCAGGGGCATGGGCAGGCGATATTGTCGCATGAAGATTAATCGCCGTCGGCTCTTCTGCGTGATCGGTTTATTCGGGACAATCAGGCCTTTGCCACAGGGAGTCGGGAATGACTGTGCGTTGGGATATTTTTTGCACCGTCGTCGATAACTTTGGCGACATTGGTGTCACATGGCGTCTGGCTCGGCAGTTGGTGGCCGAGCATCGATGCGCGGTGCGGCTATGGGTCGACGACCTGCGTGCCTTCGAACGAATTTGCCCGGAAATCGACATCACCCTGTCCGAGCAATGGCAGCAGGGCGTGCAAGTGCGTCACTGGCCCGAGGAGTGGGCGCCCACCGAAGCCGCCGACGTGGTGATCGCCGCGTTTGCCTGCCAACTGCCGAGCGCCTATATGGATGCGATGGCTGCGCGCCAGACGACGCCCCTGTGGATGAACCTCGATTATTTGAGCGCCGAGGACTGGGTGATCGGTTGCCATGGCTTACCGTCAGTCAAATACAAGCACGTGCAGAAATATTTCTTTTTCCCCGGCTTTCGGGAGGGAACGGGTGGCTTGCTGCGCGAGGCCGGCCTGCTGGAGCGCCGCCGGCAATTTCAGCAGGATGCCGAAGCGCAACGCAGTTTCCTGCAAGGATTGGGCGTGGAGCGGGCGCCGCAAGCCTGTCTGATCTCGCTGTTTGCCTACGAGAACGCCGGGCTGGCGAGCTGGTTTGACGCGATGGCAGCCGATACCCAGGCATTTCATGTGCTGGTTCCCGAAGGGCGAGTGTTGGGCGACGTCGAGTGTTGGCTCGGAGTCGAAGGCCTGAAGGTCGGTGCGCTGCATCGACGCGGTGCACTGACGGTGCAGGTGCTGCCGTTCGTTCGCCAGGATCAGTACGACCAGTTGCTGTGGTGCTGTGATTTCAACGCCGTGCGTGGCGAAGACTCCTTCGTGCGCGCGCAATGGGCTGGTCGGCCGCTGCTCTGGCATATCTACCAGCAGGAAGAAGACGTCCACCTGGAAAAGCTCGAGGCATTTCTCAGGCTCTACAATCAGGGGCTTTCACCGGCTGCGCAAAAAGCGATCAGCGGTCTTTGGCGGGCCTGGAATGCCGGCCAGGACATGACCGAATATTGGAAAGCCACCCGTGAACAGCAGCAGGAACTGGCCGGACATGCCCAGGCGTGGTGTCTGGAACAGGCCTCGCGAGCCGATCTTGCCGCAGCGCTGGTGAAGTTTTATGTAAATTGGATATGATACGCGGCCTAGATTTTTGTAAATCCCATCCAAATTCGGATATTCGCAATGAAAACTGGTAAAGAACTGAAACCCGGGACCGTGATCCGTCTCGAAAACGATCCTTGGCTGGTTCAGAAAGCTGAGTTCACCAAGTCGGGTCGTAACAGCGCGATCATGAAGACCAAGCTGAAGAACCTGCTGACCGGTTACAAGACCGAGATCGTCTACAGCGCCGACGACAAACTGGACGACGTGATCCTCGACCGCAAAGAAGCGACCCTGTCCTTCATCAGCGGCGACACCTACACGTTCATGGACACCACTGACTACACCATGTACGAGCTGAACGCCGAAGACATCGAAAGCGTTCTGCCGTTCATCGAAGAAGGCATGACCGACGTCTGCGAAGCCGTGTTCTTCGAAGAACGCCTGGTTTCCGTAGAACTGCCGACCACCATCGTGCGTCAGGTTGACTACACCGAAGGCTCCGCTCGCGGTGACACTTCCGGCAAGGTGATGAAGCCTGCCAAACTGAAGAACGGTACCGAGCTGTCGGTCGCTGACTTCATCGAAATCGGCGACATGATCGAGATCGATACCCGCGAAGGCGGTTCCTACAAAGGCCGCGCTAAATAAGCGAAGCCTTGTGTATGAAAAAGCCCGACCATTGAGTCGGGCTTTTTTATTTCAAGTGCCACAGCAGAACCCTGTGGCGAGGGAGCTTGCTCCCGCTGGGCTGTACAGCAGCCCCAAACCCAGACAACGCAATTATCCAGTCATACCGCATTTGCCCATTTTACGACTGCTGCGCAGCCGAGCGGGAGCAAGCTCCCTCGCCACAAAGGCTCCGGGGCCCAGTTATTTCAAGTGCTGCTTGAGCTCTTCGGACACCTGCAACATCGCCGAACGCACCGCTGGCACCTGGCTGACCACGTTGAGCAAGCCATAGTCGTGGATCATGCCGTTGTAGCGCACGGCGGTGACGGGTACACCGGCCGCGTCCAGCTTGCGGGCATAGGCTTCGCCTTCATCGCGCAAGACATCAGCCTCGGCGGTCTGCACCAGTGCTGGCGGCAGACCCTTGAGTTGTGCGGTGCTGGCCCGCAGCGGCGAGGCATAGATCTCGCCGCGTTGCCCGGCATCGGTGGTGTAGTTGTCCCAGAACCATTTCATCATGTTTTTACTGAGGAAGTGCCCTTCGGCGAACTGGTTGTAGGACGCCGTCTCGAAGCTGGCGTCGGTCACCGGCCATAGCAACGCCTGGAAACGGATCGCCGGCGTGCCTTTGTCTTTCGCCATCAGGGCCACGACCGCCGCCATGTTGCCGCCGACGCTGTTGCCCACCACGGCCAGGCGCTTGCCGTCGACGTTGATCTGCTTGCCGTGTTCGGCCACCCATTTCGTGGCGGCGTAGGCCTGGTTGATCGCCACCGGGTAATGCGCCTCGGGTGAGGGCGTGTAGTTGACGAACACCGCGACAGCGCCCGAGCCCGCCACCAGATCTCGAACCAGGCGTTCGTGGGTCGGGAAGTCACCCAATACCCAGCCACCGCCGTGGAAGAACATGAACACGGGCAACTCACCCTTGACCCCGGCCGGGCGAACGATGGTCAGGCTGATCGGCTGGCCATCGACCTGGATGGTTTTCTCGCTGACGTCGGCCTTGGGCAAAGTCAGTTTCACCCCCGCCTGGGCGCCCACCAATACGGCGCGGGCGTCCTTGGGCGACAGTTGCTCCAGGGGCTTGCCAGTGCCGGCATTCAGCACGTCGAGAAACGCCTGGGTGTTGTGTTCGACGATGCTGTCGGCGAAGGCACTGCTGACGCTGAGGGCGAGAAGGGTGCTGGCAAAGGCTTTGCTGAGCGTGTTCATGTGCATCTCCTTAGGTTCGGGTCCAGGGTTGGTGGTCAGACGGTCACGTGCAGGCGCACATCAACGTTGCCGCGGGTGGCGTTGGAGTACGGGCAGACTTGGTGAGCCGCATCCACCAGGCTTTGCGCGTCGGCCTGGTCCAGCCCTGGCAGGCTGATGTGCAGGTCGATGTCGAGGCCGAAACCGCCGGGGATCTGGCCGATGCCGACATGGGCGGTAATCGAGGCGTCGTCCGGGATCTTGCGTTTGCTCTGGCTAGCCACGAATTTCAGTGCGCCGATGAAGCAGGCCGAGTAGCCGGCGGCGAACAGTTGCTCAGGGTTGGTCGCCGCACCGCCTGCACCACCGAGTTCCTTGGGCGTGGCGAGTTTGACGTCGAGGATGTTGTCACTGGAGATCGCACGACCATCACGGCCGCCGGTGGAGGTTGCGATTGCGGTGTAGAGAGTTTGCATGATGAGAGCCTCGTTTCTAGGGTGGTGTTATCGCGCTAAATGTTTGCGCGCTAATTAGGTGTGAGGCAAATGTATAGCGCTAATATTTTGCGCGCAAGATAAATTTTTGAGGTGAGTTGAATTTGCGCCACTGAAAGGGCGTGTAACCCTTGAGCTAGAGCGTTTCAGCGCAGCAAAAAAAATTTAGATGGGCGAGTTAGAGATCAAGGAGCTGCAGGATCCCCGCCATCGCGAGCAAGCTCGCTCCCACATTAGATTTGCGTCGAAGGCAGATTTATAGCCACTGAGCATCAAGTGTAGGAGCGAGCTTGCTCGCGATAGCGGTGGGTCAGTTGGAGGTTAGTCAGAGGCTGTCTTGCAAATGCCCGCGCAGTGCCTGCAGGTCAAGTTGCAGCTTCTTCAACTGCTCCAGGGTCAGGCCGCTGGCGGCGAGGATGCATTGGGGGATGTCGAGGGCTTTTTCGCGCAGGGCGCGGCCCTGTTCGGTGAGTTCGACAATCACCACACGTTCGTCTTCACGGCTGCGGGTGCGGCTCAGCAAGCCCTCGACCTCCAGGCGCTTGAGCAGTGGCGTCAGCGAGCCGGGGTCTGTCAGTAGGCGCGTGCTGATTTCACCGACGGTCAATCCGTCCTTTTCCCACAACACCATCATCGCCAGGTATTGCGGATACGTCAGGCCCAAGGCCTGTAGCAGCGGCTTGTAGACTTTGGTCATCAGCAGCGACGTGGAGTGCAGGGCGAAACAGACCTGGTTGTCGAGTAGCAGGGCTTCGCAGGCTTTGGGGGTGTCGCGCAGGGTGTTCATGGCAGAACCTTCAATCAATGATCGATACGAATCTAGCGGGCGAATCTTTAATGCACCAGATAATTCTGATATTTCGGATGGATGTTACGTTTCCCCGCTGGCGCCGACTGCGTAGGATAAGCGCCCTGAGGAAAAGGGGAGTCTTCTGTGTTCGAATTTGCACTGTTCTTGGTCTTTGGTGCCGTGTTGGGCACCTTGGGGGGATTGTTCGGGATCGGTGGTGGCCTGATTGCCATTCCGGTGCTGGGCGTCTGGTTCGGCCTCGACCAGCAAATGGCCCAAGGGACAGCGCTGGTCATGGTGGTGCCCAATGTGATGCTTGCGTTGTGGCGCTATCACCAGCGCAATCGCATCGAATTGCGCCATGTCCTGCCGTTGGCTTCCATGGGGTTCTGCTTTGCCTGGCTGGGTTCGATCTGGGCCGTGGGGATCGACGCGAACAGCATGCGGATCGGCTTCGTCGCGTTCCTGATCGCGCTGACACTCTACAACATGGCCCGCATGTTCGCCGCCAACGCACCGGCTTCGGCGCAGATGCGTTATGGCTGGCCATGGCTCGCCGTGCTTGGGGCGGCGTCCGGTACCATGGGCGGCCTTTTCGGTGTTGGCGGGGCCGTGGTCGCGACGCCGATCCTGACCAGTATTTTTGGCACCAGCCAGGTGGTCGCCCAAGGGTTATCCCTGGCACTGGCCTTGCCCAGCACCGGCGTGACCCTCGCCACTTATGCGTTTCACCATGAGGTGGACTGGAGCATCGGCCTGCCGCTGGCCGTCGGTGGCCTGCTGAGCATCAGTTGGGGGGTGAAAGTCGCCCACGCCTTGCCGGAGCGGCTGTTACGCGGGCTGTTTTGCGGTTTCCTTGTGCTGTGCGCGGTGCTGCTCGCCTTTAAAGTTTGAAGCCTTCGACGATGTGCTCGGCCAGGCACTCGGTGATCGGCGATGGGTTATGCAGGTTGCGGATCAGCATGATGCTGGCCTCGGGCAGTTCCGGCAGGTCTTCAGCTTCGCCCAGTACCCGCATGTCCGGGGTCAGCAGGCTTTCCAGTTGCGCCGTGATTGCCAGGCCGGCGCCCACCACCGCCATGAGCGCCGACAGGCTCGAGCTGTTGTATGCCACGCGATAATCGCGACCCATGGCATCCAGCGCATTGCAAGCCCATTGCCGGCAGAAACAGTCACTGTTGAACATCGCCAGCGGCAGCGGTGTTTGTTCATGGACATTGAAGCAAGCGGCTTCGGCCCAGACAAAGCGTTCCTTGCGCAGCAACTGGCCGATTTCGTCCCCCGGTTTGCGGGTGACGATGGACAGGTCCAGGTCCTGGCGCAGCAGCAACTGCTTGGACGATTCGCAGTGCACTTCAATTTCGATCAGCGGGTAGAACTGGGCGAAGCGTTGCAGGATGCCTGGCAGAAAGCGCATCACGTAATCGTCCGGCGTGCCGATGCGCACCGTGCCAACCATGTGCGGTTCACGCAGGGTATTGAACACTTCGCTGTGCAGCTTGAGGATCCGCCGCGCGTAACCCAACAGCACCTGGCCTTCAGCGGTGAGCTTGACCTGGCGTCCGTCACGCTCGAACAACCGTCGTTGCAACACGTCTTCTTCCAACCGCTTCATCTGCATGCTGACGGCAGACTGGGTGCGATTGACCAATTCCCCGGCCCGGGTGAAACCGCCTTGGTCGGCGATGGCGACAAAGGTACGCAGCACTTCCGTATCGATGCTCGGGTAACTCGACAATTGATCAATCTCCGAGATGTATTGCATAAGAAACATTCGTTGGATTGATCTTATCGTTAGCGCGAGACTTGATCCATCCCCAACGGAGGACATCACGATGAAAGGTCAAAAAGGTTATCTACTGATAGACAAACTCTCCCACGGCTTTTCCGTCAGCGCCCTGCTGCACAAGTTTAGCCGCTGGTACGAATTGCACCACGAGCGCGAACTGCTGGCCGGAATGAGCGACGAGGCGCTCAAGGACATTGGCGTGAGTCGTGCCGATGTGGAGCGGGAAGTGGTTCGGCCATTCTGGGACGACCCAATGCACAAATGAGCCATCCTTTCCTACACAAACCCCTTATTGGTGAGGTAGGTTGCGAGCAGACAAGGAGATCTCCATGCCCGCGACTCTGTCCTTTACCCTCAAACAGGCCCGGCGTCTGGCGTTGGCCGCCCAAGGATTCGATGGGCGCTCACCGCCAGCTTCGGTGCAACCCTCACGCCTCAACCGCCTGATCGAACGCCTCGGCGTCCTGCAGATCGACTCAGTCAATGCGTTGGTGCGCGCGCATTACCTCCCGCTGTTCTCCCGTCTCGGTCACTACAATCGCGATTTGCTTGATCAAGCAGCCTGGAGCCAGGGCCGACGTCGTACGCTGTTCGAGTACTGGGGGCATGAAGCCTCGCTGCTGCCGATGTCGATGTATCCGCTGATGCGCTGGCGCATGAATCGGGCGTCGGGTGGCGAAGGGATTTATCAGCAGTTGGCGCGTTTCGGCCAAGAACGCCAGGATGTCATCCGCCGCGTTCTGGCGTCGGTCCAGGAGCAGGGCGCCCTGGGTGCGGGCAGCTTGTCTACGCGTCAGGAAAAGGCCGGGCCTTGGTGGGACTGGAGTGCGGAGAAACATGCGCTGGAGTGGCTGTTCGCCGCAGGCGAAGTCACGGTGGCGGGGCGGCGCGGGTTCGAACGGCTCTACGACTTGCCCGAACGCGTACTGCCGGCCTCGATCCTGCAGCAACCGTTGCCGGACGAGGCCCAGGCCCAGCGCGCCTTGCTGCTGCATGCAGCTGACGCCTTGGGCATTGCGACAGAGAAAGACCTGCGCGACTACTTTCGCCTCGCTCCGGCCGACAGCCGCGGGCGCCTGGCTGAGTTGGAGGAGGCCGGAGAGCTGCTGCGCTGCCAGGTGCAGGGCTGGAAACAACCGGCCTGGTGTCGACCCGCGGCGAAAATCCCTCGCAAAGTCGCCGCCAGTGCCTTGTTGTCGCCGTTCGACTCGCTGGTCTGGGAGCGCGACCGCACCGAGCGGTTGTTCGACTTTCGCTACCGGTTGGAGATCTACACGCCTGTCCACAAGCGGGTGTATGGCTATTACGTGTTGCCGTTCCTGCACAATGAACGCATCGCCGCTCGGGTGGACCTGCGGGCGGAGCGGGCCCTGGGCCGGTTGGCGGTGCATGCGGTGCACGAGGAAGAGCCGGGGTTGGACGAGGAGGGGGTGCAAGCCTTGGCGGTGAACCTGCGGCGCATGGCCGATTGGTTGGGGTTGGAAAGGGTCCAGCTCAATTGTCAGCGGGTGGGTGGGGTTCGGTTGGCGGTGGCATTGGCCCAGTTAAGTGGTGACTGACCCGACGCTATCGCGAGCAAGCTCGCGATAGCAGTCCAACCGGCGAAGAAGAACCTACCGCCGAACCTGCTTCAATGTCTCGGCAATCAAAAACGCCAGCTCCAGCGACTGATCGGCGTTCATCCGCGGGTCGCAGTGGGTGTGGTAGCGGTCCGATAGTCCATCCTCGGTAATCGGGCGCGCGCCGCCGATGCATTCAGTGACGTTTTGCCCGGTCATCTCGATGTGAATTCCGCCGGCATAGGTGCCTTCGGCTTCGTGGACCTGGAAGAACTGCTTCACTTCGCCGAGGATCTGCGCAAAGTCCCGGGTCTTGTAGCCGCTGCTGGCTTTGATGGTGTTGCCATGCATCGGGTCGGAGCTCCACAACACTTGCTTGCCTTCACGCTGCACGGCGCGCAATAGCGGCGGCAAGTGTTCGCCGACCTTGTTGGCGCCCATCCGGGCGATCAGGTTCAGTCGGCCGGGGTCGTTCTGCGGGTTGAGCACGTCGATCAGGCGGATCAGGTCGTCAGGGTCCATGCTCGGGCCGACCTTGACCCCGATCGGGTTGTTCACCCCGCGCAGGAATTCGACATGGGCGCCGTCCAACTGACGGGTACGGTCGCCGATCCACAGCATGTGGGCCGAGCAGTCGTAATAGTCGTTGGTCAGGCTGTCACGGCGCACGAAGGCTTCTTCGTAATTGAGCAGCAACGCTTCGTGGGCAGTGAAAAAGCTGGTTTCACGCAGTTGCGGCGAGCTGTCCATGCCGCAGGCGCGCATGAATGCCAGGGTTTCGTCGATGCGGTCGGCCAGGTGGCTGTATTTTTCCGCCAGGGCCGAGTTGGCGATGAAGTCCAGGTTCCACTTGTGCACCTGGTGCAGGTCGGCGAACCCGCCCTGGGCGAAGGCGCGCAGCAGGTTCAAGGTGGCGGTGGACTGGTGGTAGGACTGCAGCAACCGCTCCGGGTCCGGTACGCGGCTTTTCTCGTCGAAACCGATGCCGTTGACGATGTCGCCCCGGTAGGCCGGCAGGGTCACGCCGTCGATGGTTTCGTCGTTGGCCGAGCGCGGCTTGGCGAACTGCCCGGCCATGCGCCCAACCTTGACCACCGGGCAGCCGGCGGCAAAGGTCATGACGATCGCCATCTGCAAAAGGACCTTGAAGGTGTCGCGGATCTTGGCCGCCGAGAACTCGGCAAAGCTCTCGGCGCAGTCGCCGCCTTGCAGCAGGAACGCCCGGCCTTGGGTCACCTCGGCGAACTGACGGCGCAACTCCCGGGCTTCGCCGGCAAACACCAGTGGCGGATAGCTGGCCAGGGTCTGCTCCACCTGCAACAGGTGCGCGGCGTCGGGGTAGCGGGGTTGTTGCTGGATCGGCAAGGCGCGCCAGCTGTCAGGGCTCCAGGGTTGGCTCATCGTGATCTCTAGGTGATTTACGCTCGGACGGCCATGTTATCAGCAAATTAGTGCGTGACCTGCTCCGGTTGCTTCGCGGACAATCGCGCCTTTGTCCCGTATCCGCAGGCTCAAGCCGGCACGGTCACCATCAGGAGATGAAATGACAGAGGAGCGCGTCGAGCATTTGCTCGCCGAGGTGCACGACGAGTTCGGCATGATTCGCGTATTCGAAGTGGCCGATTATCGGTTTCTCGAGTTTGGCGATGCCATCGAGCAGAGTTGCGTGTTCACAGCCGATCCGAGCTGGCTCGAATATGACTATACCCGCGCCATGCTCATTGGCGCGTTGTGTCACGAGCAGCCGGAAAGTGCACTGTTTCTGGGGCTGGGCGCTGGTACGTTGACCCAAGCCTGCCTCAAGTTCCTGCCGTTGGAAGATGTCGAGGCCATCGAATTGCGCCCCGACGTGCCGCGCCTGGCCATCGAATACCTGGGGCTGGATGACGATCCGCGACTGTACATCCGTGTTGGAGATGCACTGGAACTGCTTGAAAGCGCTGAGCCTGCGGACCTGATTTTCGTCGACCTCTATACCGATGTCGGTCCTGGCGTCGGGCACCTGGCCTGGGGCTTCCTGGAAAACTGCCAGAAACGCCTCAACCCGGGCGGCTGGCTGGTGATCAACCAATGGGCCACCGACGACGGCAAGCCATTGGGCGCGGCACTGTTGCGCGGTTTGTACCACCGGCATTATTGGGAGCTGCCGGTGAAGGAGGGCAATGTGATCCTGATCGTGCCGGCGGACCTGGATCAGGAGCTGGACATGCAAGGACTGGTGGCCAGGGCCGAAGGGCTGGCGCCACGCTTGGGGTATTCGTTGCAGTCATTGATCAAGGCGATCCGGCCGGCGACCTGATCAAAGGCCCCCAAAACCTTTTGACAAGTGAGTTCCCCTGTGGCGAGGGAGCTTGCTCCCGCTGGGCTGCGCAGCAGCCCCTCTCAAGCTCACTCAATCAACCTGATCCACCGCGTCGCCGGGCTCCAGGGCCGCTGCGCGCCCCAGCGGGAGCAAGCTCCCTCGCCACGGGGAATTCGGCACGGCGTGGGTTAAGGGAATGCCTCGAGTCAGTGTCAGTCTCAAGAGCAAATCGGTTGATCGACCGGGATGCTTTTGTGGCGAGGGAGCTTGCTCCCGCTGGGTCGCGAAGCGGCCCCCTTCGATTTCAGATATCAACCCAGGCGTCTGCTTCGCAGCCGAGCGGGAGCAAGCTCCCTCGCCACCAAGGGCAAAGTTGTCTGGAGGTGAACCGTTTTAGCCGGCTGTCCCAAGGCCCAGGCCAACGAGCCCCATAACGGTATCTGGCAATAAAAAAAGCTCCCTTTTCGGGCGAATTCCGGTATAGTGCGCGCCGGCCTTTAGCCGGGCCGCGTCAAGGTAGCGCAATTCCCCGAAGTCAGCTTCGGTTGCATGTCCGCACAACGGATGCTTCCACGACGTTCTTTTTCATTCATTCGTTTTCGCAAATCCCCGCCGACAAAGCAGCCAGGGCGACTCTTGAGTCTCAACACGGCATGCGCAGCTTTGGAGCATGGGTCTTTGCGGATGCACTTAGAGGCAGACCCATGACCCAGGAAACCGGCGGCTTCGCCGCTTTTAATCTCAACCCGAACATTCTTGCTGCCGTCACTGCGACCGGCTACGAAGAACCTTCGGCGATTCAGCAGCAATCGATCCCGATCATCATGGCCGGCCACGACATGATTGGCCAGGCGCAAACCGGTACGGGTAAAACCGCTGCGTTCGCCCTGCCGATCCTGCATCGCATCGATCCTGCCAAGCGCGAACCGCAAGCCCTGATCCTGGCGCCAACTCGTGAGTTGGCGCTGCAAGTAGCAACCGCTTTCGAAACCTATTCCAAGCAGATGCCTGGCGTTACTGTTGTGGCCGTTTATGGCGGTGCCCCGATGGGCCCACAACTGAAAGCCATCCGTAATGGCGCGCAGATCGTTGTCGCTACTCCGGGTCGTCTGTGCGATCACCTGCGTCGTGACGAAAAAGTCCTGGCCACCGTGAACCACCTGGTTCTCGACGAAGCCGACGAAATGCTCAAGCTGGGTTTCATGGATGACCTGGAAGTCATCTTCAAGGCCCTGCCAGCGACCCGCCAGACTGTATTGTTCTCGGCTACCTTGCCGCAATCGATCCGTGCCATTGCCGAGCGCCACCTGCGCGATCCGCAACACGTAAAGATCCAGACCAAGACCCAGACCGTCACCGCGATCGAACAGGCTCACCTGCTGGTTCACGCCGACCAGAAGACTTCCGCCGTTCTCAGCTTGCTGGAAGTGGAAGACTTCGACGCCCTGATCATGTTCGTGCGTACCAAGCAAGCGACCCTGGACCTGGCCAGCGCCCTGGAAGCCAAAGGCTACAAAGCCGCAGCGCTGAACGGTGACATTGCCCAGAACCAGCGTGAGCGCGTGATCGACTCCCTCAAGGATGGCCGCCTGGACATCGTTGTGGCGACCGACGTTGCTGCCCGTGGCCTGGACGTTCCGCGCATCACCCACGTATTCAACGTGGACATGCCGTACGATCCGGAATCCTACGTTCACCGTATCGGCCGTACTGGCCGTGCTGGTCGCGAAGGCCGTGCGCTGCTGCTGGTCACCCCGCGTGAGCGTCGCATGCTGCAAGTAATCGAGCGTGTAACTGGCCAGAAGGTAGCTGAAGTTCGCCTGCCGGACGCCCAGGCCGTTCTCGATGCCCGCATCAAGAAACTGACCAACAGCCTGTCGCCACTGGTGGCTGACGCCGAATCGACCCACGGTGATCTGCTCGATCGCCTGACCGCCGACATCGGTTGCAGCCCGCGCGCTCTGGCCGCTGCACTGCTGCGCAAGGCCACCAATGGCCAAGCGCTGAACCTGGCTGCAATCGAGAAAGAGCGTCCCCTAGTGCCGAACAACGCACCGCGTGGCGATCGTCCTGAGCGCACCGGTGATCGTCCGGACCGTGGTGATCGCGAGCGTCGTGCTCCGATTCCGCTGGCCGAAGGCCGTGCCCGCTGCCGTACCGCGTTGGGTGCCCGTGACGGCATCGCCGCCAAGAACCTGCTGGGTGCCATCCTCAACGAAGGCGGCCTGGCTCGCGAAGCGATCGGTCGCATCCAGGTGCGTGACAGCTTCAGCCTGGTGGAACTGCCGGAAGATGGTCTGGAGAAATTGCTGACCAAGCTCAAAGACACTCGTGTGGCTGGCAAGCAGCTCAAGCTGCGTCGCTATCGCGAAGATTGATCAGCTCTTGGGCTGATTGATCGAGCATGAAAAATCCCCGACTGGTTCGGGGATTTTTTATGCCTGTCGTTTGGTGTGCCGTCAGGGGGCGTGGATGGAGGCCAATCAGTCAATCGAACCGATAGATGTCCATCCCCAGCGTCCCCATCGTGAACCCCGCATGGACAACGCTGAACTTGCCCCCCGCACCCCGGGCAAAATACAGCGGCAGCAAGTGCTCATCGCTGGGATGGCTGCGCACGGCGTTCGGCGCCTGGCGACGGTAATCATGCAGCGCGGCCTCGTCGTCGGCCGCCAGCTTCTCAACCATCCAGTCGCGAAAGGCCTTGGCCCAGGGCTCAATGCTGTCGGGGCCGGCGTTCCAGTCCAGGTCGCGCAGGTTGTGGGTGATGCTGCCGGAACCGATCAGCAAGATGCCTTGCTGACGCAGGCTCGCCAGGGCCTGGCCGACCTGTGTCTGCAACATCGGTCCCTGGCGGCTGGGCAGGGAAACCTGCACCACCGGGATGTCGGCTTCTGGGTACATCAAAGACAATGGCACCCAGACGCCATGGTCGGACGGCCGTTGAGGGTCGAGGCGTGCCGGAAGGTTCGCGGTGTTGAGCACGGCTGCGATTTGTGTCGCCAGTTGAGGATCGCCAGGCGCGGGGTACTGCACCTCATACAAGGCTGGTGGAAAGCCGCCGAAGTCGTGCCAGGTGCGCGGCTGCGGATTGGCGCTGACCAGCAATTCGTTGCTTTCCCAGTGGGCGGACACGATGACGATGGCCTTGGGCTTGGGCAATTGAGCGGCCAGGCGAGCCAATGCCGGACCGCTGTCGCCGGGCTCCAGGGCGAGCATCGGTGAGCCATGGGAGATAAACAGGCTGGGCAGCATGAAGGGGCTCCTGAGCGTTAAGATGTGATCATCTTCCGTCAGGTCAATGATCTAAATCTAATATAAGTTTTAGCCCGTTTTTATCGAATTTCTTGGAGTTAATCATGGAGCCCGAGTTTTGGCACAAGCGCTGGTCATCGAACCAGATTGGTTTTCACTTACCGGAGGTGAACCCGTACCTGCAACGGTTTTGGCCGCAACTGGGCCTGGCCCAGGGCAGTCGGGTGCTGGTGCCATTGTGTGGCAAAAGCCTGGATCTGCTGTGGCTTGCCCATCAGGGGTACTCGGTGCTGGGCGTGGAGTTATCGGAAAAAGCCGCCAATGATTTTTTTCTTGAACATCGGCTTGAGCCGAGCGTGAGTGAAGAGGGTGTGTTCAAGGTCTTCCGTGCCGGGGGCATCGAAATCCGCTGTGGTGATTTCTTTGCCTTGAGTGCTGCAGATGTGGCCGATTGCACGGCGTTGTACGACCGCGCTGCGTTGATTGCCTTGCCAGTGGCGATGCGAGAGCGGTATGCGGCCCATCTGCAGAAGATCTTGCCCAATGGCGTCGGATTGTTGATTACCCTGGATTACAACCAGGATGAAATGCCTGGCCCGCCTTTCTCCGTGGGCAATGATGAGGTGCTGAGGTTGCTGGGTAATGCCTGGCGACTGGAGGTCTTGCAGGAGCAGGATGTGCTGGGGGAGAGCTGGAAGTTCTTGCAGGCTGGGGTGAAGCGGCTGGATGAGCGGGTGTATCGGATTTCCAATCGTTGACGGATGAAGCTGTGGTGAGGGAACCCCCTGCTTTTGTGGCGAGGGAGCTTGCTCCCGCTGGGCTGCGCAGCAGCCCCTCTCAAGCTCACTCAATCAGCCTGATCTACCGTGTCGCCGGGTTTTAGGGCCGCTTCGCGCCCCAGCGGGAGCAAGCTCCCTCGCCACGGGGAATTGGGTACGGCGCGGGTTAAGGGAATGCCTCGAATCAGTGTCAGTTTCAAGAGCAAATCGGTTGGTCGAGCGGGATGCTTTTGTGGC
>NZ_FMTR01000005.1:113289-332307 GCF_900100135.1 Pseudomonas sp. NFACC05-1
ATCGGTTGGTCGAGCGGGATGCTTTTGTGGCGAGGGAGCTTGCTCCCGCTGGGCTGCGCAGCAGCCCCCTCTCAAGCTCACCAATTAACCTGATCCACCGTGTCACCGGGCTCCAGGGGCGCTTCGCGCCCCAGCGGGAGCAAGCTCCCTCGCCACAGATTCCCCGGCTGTCAGCCGCGACGACGCAGTGCGTCGATACGCTCTTCCAGCGGCGGGTGGCTCATGAACATGCGAGCCAGGCCCTGCTTGATGCCACCGTTGATGCCAAAGGCATTCAGGGTGTCGGGCATGTGCACCGGCAAGCCTTGCTCGGCGCGCAGGCGCTGCAGGGCGCCGATCATGGCGCTGGTGCCGGCCAGGCGTGCACCGGCGTCGTCGGCGCGGAACTCGCGTTTGCGCGAGAACCACATGACGATGGCGCTGGCGAGGATGCCCAGTACCAGCTCGGCGAAGATGGTTGCCACGTAGTAGGCGATACCCTGGCCTTCTTCGTTCTTGAAAATCACCTTGTCGACGAAATTGCCGATGATGCGGGCAAAGAACATCACGAAGGTGTTCACCACGCCCTGGATCAACGCCAGGGTCACCATGTCGCCGTTGGCGACGTGGCCGATCTCGTGGGCCAGCACGGCCTTGACTTCATCGGGGGAAAACCGCTCGAGCAAACCCTGGCTGACGGCGACCAGTGCGTCGTTCTTGTTCCAGCCGGTGGCGAAGGCGTTGGCCTCGTAGGCTGGGAAAATCCCGACTTCCGGCATCTTGATACCGGCTTCGCGGGACAGTTGCTCGACAGTTTGCAGCAGCCATTGTTCGTGACGCGTGCGCGGCTGGCTGATGATCTGGGTGCTGGTGCTCATCTTCGCCATCCACTTGGAGATGAACAGCGAGAACAGGGAACCGGCGAAACCGAACACCGCACAGAAAATCAGCAGCTGATTGAGGTTGAGATCAACCCCGTTGGCCGCCATGAACCCGTTGAAGCCGAAGAGGCTCAGGGTGATGCTGGCAATCAGCACGACCGCCAGGTTAGTGGCCAAGAACAGCAGGATGCGCATCATGGTTGTGAAAATCTCCTCGTGCTAAAGATGTAGCGTTATGCGGGGTATATAAGGTGCCGCCGCAGGCTATTCAACTCGCCGACTATTTCAAACTGTGTCCTACACGCGTCCTAAATGTTTGAAAGACTTTTCTGAAAGTGACCAGGGAAAAGAAATGCGCTGCCTGCCCCCCGTGAACGTTGAGCCCAGATGCATGTTGACCGTCCAATCCCCAGTGTAGAAGGCCCGACGGAGTCGGCGGAACGGATATGTTGCTGAATCAAACAGCGTGCGAGGTGAGGACGCCTCGCACGCTGCCTGGCTTACTGACGGTAGGACTTGAGGAAGTTGCCGATCCGGCCAATGGCCTGGTCGAGGTCATCGACCCGTGGCAGGGTCACGACGCGGAAGTGATCCGGCCACGGCCAGTTGAACGCCGTGCCCTGGACCACCAGCAGCTTCTCGGACAGCAGCAGGTCGAGGACGAATTTTTCATCGTTGTGGATCGGGCAGACCTTCGGGTCGATCCGCGGGAAGGCATACAGCGCGCCCATCGGCTTGACACAACTGACGCCGGGAATGTCGTTGAGCAGTTCCCAGGTTCGATTGCGCTGTTCCAGCAGCCGGCCCTGGGGCAGGACCAGGTCGTTGATGCTCTGGTAGCCGCCCAGCGCCGTCTGGATCGCATGCTGGCTCGGCACGTTGGCACACAGGCGCATGTTGGCCAGCATGTCGATGCCTTCGATGTAGCTCTGGGCGTGATGCTTGGGACCGGAAATAACAACCCAGCCTGATCGGAAACCCGCTACCCGATAGGATTTGGACAGGCCGTTGAAGGTCAGGCACAGCAGGTCCGGTGCCAGGGATGCAGTGCAGATGTGCACGGCGTCGTCGTAGAGGATCTTGTCGTAGATCTCGTCGGAAAACACCACCAGGTTGTGTTGGCGGGCCAGTTCCAGCATGCCCAGCAGTACTTCCCTGGAATACACGGCGCCGGTCGGATTGTTCGGGTTGATGATCACCAGTGCCTTGGTATTGGGCGTGATCTTGGCCTTGATGTCCGCCAGGTCGGGAAACCAGTTGGCCTGTTCGTCGCACAGGTAATGCACCGGATTGCCACCGGACAGGCTCACGGCAGCGGTCCACAGCGGATAGTCCGGCGCCGGCACCAGCACTTCGTCGCCATTGTTGAGCAGGGCCTGCATGGACATCACGATCAGCTCGGACACGCCGTTACCCAGGTAGATGTCCTCGATGCCGACACCTTCGACCTGCTTCTGCTGGTAGTACTGCATCACGGCCTTGCGGGCGCTGAACAGGCCCTTGGAGTCGCTGTAGCCCTGGGCGGTTGGCAGGTTGCGGATGACGTCCTGGAGGATTTCATCGGGCGCTTCGAAACCAAAGGGGGCCGGGTTACCGATGTTCAGCTTGAGGATGCGATGGCCTTCCTCTTCCAGGCGTTTGGCGTGCTTGAGCACCGGGCCGCGAATGTCGTAGCAGACGTTGGCGAGCTTGTTCGATTTGCTGACCTGCATGGCGATGTGTTCCCGAAAATGAACGATCCAGGCGGCGTATGAACCACCGTACTGGGAATCCTGCGTCTGTGCCCAGGCCTGACGCGGTATAGGCGTCACAATCCGTTTGAATGCGCATGACGTGACTGCCAGACTGGCGTCTGACGAGGCGCAATCATACGTGCCGCCCGATCTGCGGAAAAGCGTCGGATCGGGCTTTTTCAATTGCCGAGGTAGGACGATGGAAAAGTTGGAAAAAACCCTTGAAGAATGGCACTCCATGCTCGACCCGGAGCAGTACAACGTCTGTCGGCTGAAGGGCACCGAACGGCCATTCTCCGGTAAGTACAACGCCACAAAGACCGACGGCGTGTACCACTGCATCTGCTGCAACGAGCCGTTGTTCGATTCGCAGACCAAATTCGATTCGGGCTGTGGCTGGCCAAGTTTCTACGCGCCGATCGAAGGCAGCGCGGTGGTGGAGGTGCGGGACGTCAGCCACGGCATGATTCGCACCGAGGTGGTCTGCGCCAGATGCGACGCCCACCTGGGCCACGTCTTCCCCGACGGCCCGCCGCCCACGGGTTTGCGGTACTGCATCAACTCGGTGTGCCTGGATCTCGTACCCCGTTAGGCACTGCTCACAATCCCCCTGTGGCGAGGGAGCTTGCTCCCGCTGGGCGGCGCAGCCGCCCCAATAGGGGATGACGCGGTCTTGCAGGAAAATCGCACCAGCCGGGTTTACGACGGCTGCGCCGCCGAGCGGGAGCAAGCTCCCTCGCCACAAGAGCCTGTGGGCTCCACAGACCATGGGTTCGGATAATTAAATTGCACACAATTGAATCGCTCGCTATCTTCACCGCCTGTCCTATTCGTTTTGGAGCCTTGCCATGAGCGACAATCTGCTGAGCATCCCGTGCACCACCATCAAGGGGGAGCAAAAGACCCTCGCCGATTTCGCCGGCAAGGCTGTGCTGGTGGTCAACACGGCCAGCCAGTGCGGGTTCACTCCGCAATACAAGGGGCTTGAGGCGTTGTGGCAGACCTACAAGGACCAGGGCCTGGTGGTGTTGGGCTTTCCCTGCAATCAGTTTGGCAAGCAGGAGCCGGGCGACGAGGGGGCGATTACCGAGTTCTGCGAGTTGAACTTCGGTGTGAGTTTTCCGCTGTTCAAGAAAATCGAGGTCAACGGCGCCAACGCCCATCCCCTGTTCGTCCAGCTTAAACAGCGGGCGCCCGGGGTGCTGGGGTCCAAAGGCATCAAGTGGAATTTCACCAAGTTCCTGATCGGCAGGGACGGCCAAGTGGTCAAGCGTTTTGCCCCGACCACCAAGCCCCAGGACCTGACCGGTGAGATCGAAGCGCTGCTCAAATGAATGACCTGTCAGTCGATTCCCTGAAGCTCGACAGCCAGTTGTGCTTCAAGCTGTACGCTGCTTCGCGTGCAGTGATCCGTGGCTACAAGCCAATGCTCGATCAACTCGGCCTGACCTATCCGCAATACCTGGCGATGCTGGTGCTGTGGGAATGGCAGGACACGGCCCCGCTACAGCCCACGGTCAAGGCGCTGGGTGAGCGTTTGCTGCTGGATTCCGGGACGCTGACGCCGCTGCTCAAGCGCCTGGAACAGCTGGACCTGGTCCAGCGCCAGCGTTCGGCCCGGGACGAGCGGGAGGTGCACTTGAGCCTGACGACTGCCGGACGAGCCTTGCGTGAACAGGTCGGCCCGCTCAAGGCCCGCCTGTTGTGCGACAGCGGTATCGACCTGGACCGCCTCGCAACATTGCGAGACGGTCTCGATCACCTGTTGGGCCAGATCAAAGCGCTGACGTAGTCGGCACCCACTGGTCCAGCACTGCCGCCAGTTCTTCGCGGCGGAACGGCTTGGACAGGTAATCGTTCATGCCGGCCGCACGGCAGCGCTCACGTTCCTCGGGCATTGCGTTGGCCGTCAGGGCGACAATCGGCAGGTCCGACCAGCGCCCGCTTTGGCGGATCTGTCGACTGGCTTCGTAGCCATCCATTACCGGCATGTTGCAGTCCATCAACACCAGGTCGAACACCCGCTGTTCCAGTTGACTCAGGGCTTCGGCGCCGTGGGCTGCGACGGTGACTTCGCAGCCCAGTTTTACCAACATACCCTTGGCCACCAGTTGGTTGACCGGGTTGTCCTCCACCAGCAGCACCCGTCCACGCCTGGACGGCGCCAGGGCTTCGATCTGTGCGTCATCGATGACGGTCGCCTCGCTTTGCATGGCGCGCCGCAGAATCTGGTACAGCGCATGGCGCGCCAGCGGCCGGGCCTGTTGTATCAGCGGGGCGAGGGCGGCGGCTTCTTCGCTGGGCATGAAGCTGCCATAGGCGGTCACCAGCAGGATCGGTGCATCAAAGGTTGGCCGCAGGTTGAACAGGCATTCCGGGCAGTCGGTAATCAGTACGTCGGGTGTGAGCCCCAGCAACCCGTCGTCGATGGAACGCTGCACATAATCCAGGCCCCATCCCGGCAACAGCATGCCCAGCAACTCGGCCAGGCCGCTGTTGCTGCCGGTGATGGCGACGACGTTGCCGCGCAACGGTTCGACCGGCGTTGCCGGCAGATGGCAGGGCAGGGGCAGGTCGGCACAGAACTGACTGCCGAAGCCAGCTTCGGAACTGATGGTCAACCGGCCCTGCATGGCTTCGCAGAGGTTGTAGGTCAGTGCCAGGCCCAGCCCGGTGCCACCGAACTGGCGGGTAATCCCGGCGCCGGCCTGGGTGAACGGCTGCAGGATTCTCGCCTGGGCTTCCTGGGGGATACCGATGCCCGTGTCGCAGACCTCGATGCGCACGCCGCCGTCGTAATGACTCAACTTCACGTCGACCCGGCCGAAGCGCGTGAACTTCAGTGCATTGGATAGCAGATTGCTGACGATCTGACGCACCCGGGTCGGGTCGCCGAGAACCTGCGCCGGGAACTGCGGCTTGATCAGGCAGGCCAGTTCGACACTCGGGGCCGCGTTCTGGGAAAGCAGATTGGCCGTATCCTCCACCAGGGAGCCGAGGTCGAACGGGATGCGTTCGAGTTCCAGTTGACCGGCGTCGAATTTCGACAGGTCGAGGATATCGTTGAGCAGTTCGACCAATACCTTGCCCGAGTCATGGGCAATCGATAGCTGTTGCTGTTGTTCGGCCGTCAGGGGGCCGTCCAGGGACAGGGCGATCATTCCCAGCAGGCCGTTGAGCGGTGTGCGGATCTCGTGGCTCATGTTGGCGAGGAACGCAGAGCGGGCCTCGGCCATGTCCAGGGCCGTGCGCCGGGCCACTTCCAGTTCCTCGTTGGACTGGCTGAGGCGGGCGTTGCTGGCCTTGAGTTCGGCGGTGCGTGCCGAGACGATGTTCTCCAATTGCGCGAGGTATTCGGTGAGGCGATTTTCGGCCGTGCGCCGCTGCTGGATTTCGGTGGAGATATTTTCGAACTGCTGGTTGGCGACGGAAACCAGTACGCCGATTTCATCGGACTGGTGGCCGGCAGGGCATTCCAGGTGATTCTGTTCGTTGCTGCTCGGGTCGCGGCTGCTCAGTTCGCGGATGACCCGCACCAGGGGCTTGGTCAGCATCACGTAGAACAGTGCCAGCAGCAGGCCCGTCAGGATCAGGCTGCGGGCGAAGCCGTTGAGCAAGGTGACCTCGGCACGGCGCAGGAAACGACTGCCGAACGCATAGGTGTCGACATCCAGTCGCAGCATGCCCAGGGATTCGTTGGGCAAATGATCCAGGTAGAGCCGATCCTCGAACTGACGCTGGGCGCCGAACAGAAAGTCGCTGATGAACCGGTAGCTGCTTTGCAGCTCGGGCCGCTTGACGCTGGCGAGCACGGTATTGTTGTTGTCGATCAGCTCGGCCCCAATGATGGCCGGTGAGCGCAACAGGCCCATGGACAGCTCCTGGGCGAGCTCGGCGTCGATGTTGTAGGCGATACGCGAGGCCGGGTTGTGGCTGATTTCCAGCAGCGAGAGGATTTCACGGTTGATCGACGCGTCTTCGCTGGCATAATCGATGCCGATCTGCATCAGACTGAGCAAGGTGCCCAACACGAAGCCCACCAGGACGGTCAGGCGGGCCTGCTTGTAGGAAAGCCGTTGGGTGAATCTGATGTCCATTGAGTGATGAACCACTTACGTTTCCCTTCGCCGGTCAAGCATAGCTGATCATCTCTGAGTACCGGTGCAGCCGGTGTGTATTGTGTGAAGTAGACCCGCCATTGGATACGACGTTTCGTAGCTCGAGCGCCATCATTACTGTGAACCTGTCCGAGGAGAAGACGTGGACTCGCGATTGAATGCTTTTCTTGAGCGTGCCGATGCCGTGCTGGCCCGGATCGAGCCTTTGCTGCCGGCGCCCCGGCCCACCATCGATTGGACCCAGACCCTGGCCGCCCGCTGGCAGCGTGACGGCCGTAGCGGCTACCTGCTGCCGCTGCAGGTCAGCCTCGACATGCGCCTGTCGGACCTGATCGGCGTGGACCGCCAGGTCGAACAACTGGGCCGCAACACCCGGCAGTTCATCGATGGCATGCCTGCCAACCATGCCTTGCTCTGGGGCTCGCGTGGCACCGGCAAGTCGTCCCTGGTGCGCGCCCTGTTGGCTGAACATGCCCCGCATGGCCTGCGCTTGATCGAGATCGAACGCGACCACCTGGCCGATCTGCCTCGGGTGGTGGAGCAGGTTGCGAAACTGCCCCAGCGCTTCGTGTTGTTCTGCGATGACTTGTCGTTCGAATCCGGTGAAGGCGATTACCGCGTGCTCAAGAGCGTGTTGGATGGATCCCTGGAGCAGGCGCCGGACAACGTGTTGCTGTATGCCACTTCCAACCGTCGTCACCTGGTACCGGAGAAGGAAAGCGACAACGAGAACTGGAAACGGGTCGACGGCGAACTTCATCCCAGCGAAGCGGTAGAGGACAAGATCGCCTTGTCCGACCGCTTTGGCCTGTGGCTGTCGTTTTATCCGTTTACCCAGGAGCATTTCCTTAACGTGGTGGAGCACTGGATCGGCGAATTGGCAGCCAAGGCTGGGCTGGCCTGGCAGCGCGACGAAGCGCTGGATGTACTGGCGGTGCGCTGGGCAACCGGTCGCGGCAATCGCAACGGACGTTGCGCCTATCAGTTTGCCCGCTATTGGGTAGGCCTGAAATTGTTGGAGCACAAGGCATGATCGATTTGAAGGGCACCGGAGTCGGCCTTGACGGCTACGCGTTGTTATCGGCACAGCTGGAATCCTTGCTGGCCGATGAGCGTGATTTCATCGCCAACGCCGCGCAGTTCTCGGCTTTCCTGTCCAGTCAGCTGGACGACCTGAACTGGGCCGGTTTTTACCTCAATCGCAACGAAGAGCTGGTCCTGGGACCGTTCCAGGGCCAGATCGCCTGCGTGCGGATCCCCTTTGGCCGCGGCGTGTGCGGTACGGCGGCCGCGACCCGGCAGACCCAGCGCGTCGAAGACGTCCATGCCTTCGCCGGGCACATCGCCTGCGACAGCGCGTCGAACAGCGAACTGGTGGTGCCGCTGGTCAAGGACGGGCGCCTGATCGGCGTGCTCGACCTGGACAGTCCGAAACTGGCGCGTTTTACCGAGCATGATCAAGCCGGCATCGAGCAGTTGGCCGCGATATTCCTGCGCCTGACGGATTGCTGATCATACCTTCAACCCTGCCTTGACCAGCAGGCCGTGGGGATCGATTTCATCGATCTGGTGCGGGTCGAGGAACTGGTTGGCGTAGCTCAGGTAGATCTTTTCATCGATGAACAGCCCGAACAGCTCGGGATCGATATGGGCGTCACGGCACATGGTGGCCATGATGCCCAGGGCTTCGCTCAGTTTCTTCGCTTTCTTGTAGGGGCGGTCGGCTGCCGTCAGCGCTTCGAAAATGTCGGCAATGGCCATCATGCGCGCCGGCAGGCTCATCTCTTCGCGTTTGAGACGCTTGGGATAACCGCTGCCATCCATCTTCTCGTGATGACCGCCAGCGATCTCCGCCACGTTGTCCAAGTGGCTGGGAAAGGGCAACTGGCTGAGCATCAGGATCGTCTGCACCATGTGATGGTTGATGACGTAGCGCTCCTCGCGGGTTAGCGTGCCTCGCGTGATGCTCAGGTTGTAGAGCTCGCCGCGGTTGTATTTCCAGGCCGGTACGTCGAGCTGGAAGCCCCACGGATTTTCCGCCGGGATCAGTTCGGCTTCGTGGTGTTCGAGCAGGTGCTCGGGCTTGTCTGCCAACAGTGGCTCAGTGACCGGTAGTGTCGGCTTGGGCGTGCGGGCCTGGCGCCGGTTTTCTTCCCAGGAAACCCCCAGGCGATCATCGAGGGTTCGGGTCCACGGGCGTTGCGCGATGTGTCGCAGGCGCTGCAGATCGGCTTCGGCCATGGCTTCGGAGCCCAGGTTGCAGCGGGCGACGAAAGCAAAGTCGTCATCCAGTGCCGTCAATGTCGCGTCGCGCTGTTGCGCCAGGGATGACGGCTCGCCGCCGCTTGCCACGGCCTGCCAATAATCGACCCAGGCGTCGCGCTTGAGCACCTCGAAGCGGGTGCGTATCTCGTGGATCCGGTCGTTCAGGGTTTCCAGCTTGGTGGCCTTGTCGACCACATATTCGGGGGTGGTGACCTTGCCGCAATCGTGCAGCCAGGCGGCGATGTGCAGGGCTTCCCATTCGTCCTCGGTGGGCCGATAGGTTTCGAATGCCGGTACCTGGCTGGCAGCGGCCGCCTGGGCGAGCATCAGGGTCAGGACCGGCACCCGCTGGCAATGGCCGCCCGTGTAGGGACTCTTGGCATCGATCGCGCCGGCCAGCAACTGGATGAAGGCGTCCAGCAACTGCTTTTGCCTGGCTTGCAGGCGCTGACCCTCGATGCTCACGGCGGCGGCACCGGACACGGCCTGCAGGAAGGCGATGCGGTCGGGCTGCAGTTTTTCCAGGTCGGCTTCGGTGCCGCTGTCGGTGATCAGCAGTACCAGAACGCCGACGGTTTCCTGGTGCCGATTGCGAAGGCGAATACCGATCAGATGGACGCGCGGCGAGTCCAGCTCCCGCAGGACGCTCTGCAGATCGGCCGCCTGTTCGAAGCCCAGGGAGGCCACGAGGTTGTCCGAGGTGGCCAGTTGCTGGAGCCATTGCGGGCTGTCGCCAGCCTGGAGCTCATGACTGCGTAACTTGAAGGCCTCGAGGTCCCTGGGGGTTCCATTGATGACCAGCCCATACGGCTTGACCCGGTTGTCGTCGTTCTCGCGCAAGTAGATCAGGCCTGCCTGGGCCTGGCCGATTTTTACGGTTTCAAACAACACCCGTTCCAGCAACGGGGCGAAGCGGGTTTCGGCGCGCAGGCTGGCGGTGATTTCAAAGAAACTCGCCAGGGTCTCTTTCATGCGCGCCATCGACACGCTCAACTGATCGACTTCCAGCACCGGGGAGCGACGGGACACCGGGTAGTTGAAGTCAAAGCTGCGAATGGCATCGGCCTCCTGCACTAGTTCGCGCAAAGGCTTGACCAGGATCCTGGACGTCAGCCAACCCAGGGGCAGGCACAGCAGCAGCGTGGCGAGGGTGATGAGCGCGCCTTGCCAGCGCATGCGATAGGCATTGTCCAGCAGCTCATCTTCAGGGACCAGCAGCGCCAGTTCCAGGCCCTGGGGGCCGCCTTCCTGCATGTG
Source organism: Pseudomonas sp. NFACC05-1 (assembly GCF_900100135.1). Classification (NCBI taxonomy): domain Bacteria; kingdom Pseudomonadati; phylum Pseudomonadota; class Gammaproteobacteria; order Pseudomonadales; family Pseudomonadaceae; genus Pseudomonas; species Pseudomonas sp. NFACC05-1. The sequence continues at coordinate 123,523 of NZ_FMTR01000005.1, forward strand.
GCTGCGAGAAACGATCCACTGGCGTCCGTCCGCTTCCAGGCGCGTGGCATCGGTGTTGTCGTCGAGCGCAGCGGCGATGGCCGGGCTGAGGTCTCGGGCCTTGATCAGGCGTGCCGACTGGGCATCGGCGAGCAGCCGGCTGTTGTCGGGATAACCCACTGCGTTGCCCTTGGGATCGAGCAAGACGACTTCGGTGCCGGTGGTCACCTTGTGTTTGGCCAGGGTCTGGGACAGGGCCGCCAGGGTCAGGTCGGCGCCGATGACAGCCTGCTCGCCACTGCGCAGGGCGAGGGTGGTGCCGACGTTATGGGTGGAGAAAAAAACGTAGGGCTCGGTGGTGATCTGCTCGGTGCTGCCGGCGGCGCTGCGAAACCAGCTGCGGCTGCGGGGGTCGTAGGTTTCGTCGGCAATGTCCCGGCGCCCGATGAGCGTCAGCGTCTCGTCGTAGAACAGCGACTGGGAGTGAACCGGGCCTTGCTCGGTTGCCCGCTCCACGGTCCAGACTTGGTAGACCGCCTCGGCCGGTGCCTGCAGGGCGACTTTCAGGGCCGCGGTGCGCAATGGCCGGACCATCATGAAGTTGCCCTGATGATCGCCCAGGTACAACGATGCCAGGTTTGGGTTGTCCCGCAGTGCCTGGCTGAAGGGCACGAGCAGGGCCAGGCGTTGCGCCATCTGGGGAGTGCGCGTCGCCGGGTAGTCGGCCAACAGCCTCAACAGGTGGCGGATGGGTTCGTAGGTGTCGTACAGATCCAGGCGCACATCCTGTTCAATACGGTTGAACAGTTTCTCACTGCTGGACAGGATGATTTGCGTGGTTTGCCGGTAATTGAAAATCCCCAGCACCACCCCGGTCAGCAACAGAAGCAGGGTAAACATCACGCTGATGTGAACGTGCAGGGGGAACCGGCGTTTTTCCGGACGCGGTGCGCTGGGCATTGCAGTCACTCCAAGTGTCAGGGGGCGTTCTCGATGGTGTTCCCGCGTGCAGGGAAACCGATCGAGAACCCCCAGGTACGCACTGCTGAGCGAATAGCATAGTAAACGCTGGATTATTTTGCCTTGGCGATCTCCGTTTCGAGGGCCCGCTCCAGTTCGCTCATGGCTCGGTCGAGGGCGTCGATGCAATCGCTGATTCGCCTGGGCGCTTGCGCCTGGTGACAAGCGTGTTCCAGCGCCTCGCACCGCTGGATCAGTGAGGTCGCCTGGACGATGCGGGCGACGCCTTTTATCTTGTGCGCTATTTCGGCCAGTGCTGACCGGTTTGCGCTGTGGGCGATGTCGAGCAACTCCTGGCGGTCCGAGCGGCTGCTGCTGAGCAATTCGGCCAGCAGCCGCCGGTTGGACGACGGGTCGCCGCCGGTCAACGCCTGCAGGCTTTGTATGCTGAAAGCTGCCGGGCAACTGACGGGTTTGACTGCCTTGATCCATTGGCTCAAGGCGCTCAGGCTGATTGGCTTGAACAGGCAGTCGTCCATCCCTGCGTCCTGGCAGCGTTGTTTTTCCTCCGGTTGGGCATTGGCAGTGAACCCCAGTAGGGTGCAGGGCGGTCGTTGCTGCTCGGATTCATCGCGACGAATCGACCGGGCCAGTTCGTAGCCGCTCATGATGGGCATGTTGCAATCGGCGATGACCAGATCGAAGTGGTTCTTTTGCCAGACCTCAAGCCCGTGGGCACCATCATGGGCGACCTGGTAGTGATGGCCCAGGTATTCCAATTGCTGCGACATCAGCAGGCGGTTGGCGGGATGATCGTCCACGATCAGGACGTTCAGGGGAGCCTGGGCCGTTTCGATGACCGGTTCAGGTGGGGGGCGAACCGGCGCCGTCGCCAGGACGGTCAGTTGCAGGCAGACCTGGACCTGGGTGCCGGTGCCGGGTTGGCTGTTCATGTGCAGGCTGCCGCCCATCATCCGGCACAGGTTACGACTGATCACCAGTCCCAACCCCGCACCGTTGCGGGCCATCCGGCTGGTGTTATCGACCTGGGCAAACGGCTCGAACAAACGTTGCAGGTCCGCCGGAGCAATACCGATGCCGCTGTCGTTGACCTCCAGGTGCATTTGCAGGACGTCGTCCCGGTCGGTTGGAGACAGCCGGACCTTGATCACTACCTGGCCCTGCTCGGTAAATTTGAGTGCATTGCTGATCAGGTTCGACAGCACCTGTTTGAACCGCAACGGGTCCATCAACACGTCAGGGCTGCCCTTGGCGGCGTCGAACTGCAGGGACAACGCCAGGTTTTTCTGCCGGGCCACGCCCTCGAATACCCGAATGACCGATTGCAGCAAGACCCTGAGATTGACGCGTTCGGGGGCCAGGCTCAGATGACCGGATTCGATACGGGCGATGTCCAGAATATCGCCTATCAGTTCGAGCATGCCGGAGGCCGACTCGTACGCGACTTCGATGGTCGAACGGTCTACACGGCCCTTATCGGCCTGTTTCAGGGCCAGCTCAAGCATGCCGATCACCGCGTTCATGGGGGTGCGGATTTCATGGCTCATGGTTGCCAGGAACGTGCTTTTGGCGCGGTTCGCGTCATCGGCCCGTTGCTTGGACGCGCGCAGCTCCTCGAACAGCTGGCGCCGCTCACTGATGTCGATCCAGCCGCCGATGATGCCTTGCACTTCGGCGGCGGAGTTTCGGTAGGGGAGGATCCAGTGATAGATCGTCAGTTGCCGGTCCCCGATGTGCAGGGGCCGGTCGACGATCAGGGCGGTGCCTTCGGCCATGACGCGTTGGTAGTCCGCCTGGTACTCCTGCGCTTCGAAGGCGTTGCTCATGGATCCTGGCATCAGGCTCTTGCCGATGACGTCTTCGCGTTTGACGTCGAACGTTTGCAGGTAGCTGTCGTTGCAGCTTTGCAGGATGCCGTTGCGATCCCTCACGTAGATGGGGTGGGGGGTGCCGTTGAGCAGTGAATGCATGAATTCGAGTTGATCATTGAGGGCCAGTTCCGCCCGTTGGCGTTGCCTGATCTGGCGCTGCATGTAGGCGTTCCACGCCAGGGAAAACAGTAACAACAGGCCAACGCCCACGACGACCTGGAGGAACAGGCGGTTGTAGGTGCGCCAGGTGTGTTCCGAGGGCGAGACGTAACCGCGCCAGCGGTTGTTGATGACGCCCAGTTCGTCAGGGTCGATGCTGGTCAGGGCCTTGTCGAGGATGGCGTTCAACTCTGTGGCGTTTTTTGCCGTGGCCAGCGCGAACATGGCCTGTTGGGTGCCCACCGTGCTGCTGATTTGCAACCTGTCGCGCCACGCATAGGAGGAGATGAAGTAGTTGGCCATCACCTGCGAGTTCACGCTGCCGTCGACCTGGCCATGGGCGAGCATTTCCACGGCGCGCAAGGGGCCGTCCGTTTCGATGATTTGAAGGTTCGGGTACTGGCTGCGTAGCCATCCGATGACCGGATTGCCTTTGGCGATTGCCAGGCTGGCGTGGCCTAACTGATCGAGTGTCGTGGGCGTGTCGGACTGTTTGCGGGTCAGCAGGACGAACGAGCTATCGACGTAGGGGCGGCTGAACTTCAACTGGAGTTGTCGTTCACTGCTGGGCAACAGTGCGGCGATCATGTCGGCTTGATCGTTGAGGACCGCAGCAATCATTTCGCTGTCGTTCTGGCGGCGCTGGATGTCCAGGCGCAGGCCGGTGCGCAGCCGGATCAGTTCCAGCAGGTCGGCACTGATACCGCGAAAGTCCCCCTCCGCATCGAAGAAGGTGAAGGGCGCGGAGGTTTCGTTCACCACCACCCGGACCACCGGATGCCTCGCCAGCCAGCGTTGCTCGCGGTCGGTCAGTTGTATCCTGTGGTCCGTAAGATACAGGTCGCTGCCTGCACTCCAGCGCTTGGAGATGGCGGCTTGCTCGGCAATGGAAACCTGGCTCAGCGTAGCGTTGATGACTTCCAGCAAGCGGGTGTCGCTACGCCGTACGGCGAAACCGAACCCATGGGATTCGTGTTTGCCGAAGCTGGCCATGCGGATATTGCTCAAGTAGCCCTTGTTGATCATGTAGTGGGTGGAAAGGGTATCGCCGAGAAATACATCGGCCTGACCGAAGGCGACGGCATTGATGGCGTTCTGGTAGGACGGGTAGGTGGTAATGAGTGCCTTGGGGTAGAGTTTTTCAATTTCCCGTAGCGGCAGGTAGTGATAAACCATGCTCAGCCGCAACCCCTCGAGATCGTCAGTCAGGGATCGGCTTTCATTCGTTCGGGTGACGAGAACGGGTTGGTCCACTGCGTACGGCGTCGACAGCACAATGTCGGGGTTGCGCGCCTCGAAACCGTTGGCGGTGCCAAGCATATCGATTTGCCCGTCCTTGAGTGCGGCCATGGCCGCCTCGCGGGAACCGAAGCGCAGGACTGTTATGGGCAGGTCGATGGCCTTGGCGATGATGTCGGCGTAATCAGCCGTCAGGCCTTCGTAGTCGCGTCCGCTGGTGGAAAGATCGAAGGGCGGGTAATCCGGGGCGGAAGTTCCCAGGACCAGCGCTTGCCGATCCTGTAGCCAGGCGCGGTGAACATCATCCAGCTTGACCTCGGTATGGGCCATGGACGAGCGGCCCAGCAAGGTATATTGCTCGGGCGCATTCGCTGCCGCCGTGAGCATTCCTGTATAAAACGCTGCGCTGATCAGCAGGAGACATTCGGTTATGCGTCTGAGCATCCTGTTTTTCTCACACCAGCGCGTTGCGCTTCGCCATTTCAATCAGATCGACCAACGACTTGACCTTGAGCTTCTGCATCAGTCGTTTCTTATAAGTACTGACGGTCTTATTGCTTAGAAACATTCCTTTGGCTATTTCCTTGTTGGTACGCCCCTGGGCAAATAGTTGCAGCACCATCAGTTCCCGATCATTGACACTTTTGAAAAGGTCCAGCTCGATACTGCGTGGGTCATCCGGGCGTACCGGATTCAGCGCCTGGCTGGGAAAGTAGTTATAGCCGGACAATACTGCTTTGATTGCGCTGACAAGTTCGCTGAGGTCTTCCTGTTTACAAACGTAACCAGAGGCACCGGACTGCATGCATCGAATGCCGAAGAGCGTCGGCGACTGGGCCGTGAGCACCAGCGTCTTGAGCGGAGTGGTCATGGCGTTGAAGCGCGAGAGGATTTCCAGCCCGTCGAGTTTGGGAATGCTGATGTCCAGGATAACCAAGTCTGGCATGCATTCGCGCACCATTTGCATCGCATCGACGCCGTTGTCAGTTTCTCCCACGACCTTATAGCCCTCATGCTCCAGAAGCATGCGAACAGCGAGGCGGATGACCGGATGGTCGTCGACAATGAAAACGGAGTTCATGAATAAATTACCCTGCGAACTTGAATAAAGCGCGCACCTTAGCCCACTTACAACCAGGGCCGTACGAAGAGACGGGCATGCAACTTCAATTTCAGAAGTTTCCTACAAAAAAAGAGGCAAGATATTACGATGTAATCGGTTTTTTAGTAGGTGGATGGCAAAAAGAGATGGGAGGAGTTGGCAGTGTGTGAAGGGATATTTCTTTGATTGTGTTGGTTGTGCAAACAAAGGAAGCGTTTTTAATCGAGGTGTGTGTAAGCCATACATTATTTATCTACTTCAAACTCCCTGTGGCACAGCGCTACAGAATTCACATTCACCGCCAATCCCCTGTGGGAGCGAGCAAGCTCGCTCCCACTTTTTTCGAGGTGCTGCAAAGGGTGCCTTTTATTGGCGCGTGCGGCCGGTCATTTCCTGGGCCATTTCGCTGGCGTAGCTGTCGGTCATGCCGGCAATGAAGTCGATCATTCGCAGGAACGCGCCATGCAAAGGTCCATTGGGATCCGGCGCATTGTTCCCCAGCAGGTCGAGAATGCGGCGATTCTTGAACGAAGGCGTGCGGCCCCCATGCTGTTCAAGGGCCGCTCCGCAAAATCCGTTGAGCAGGATTTCCAGCGTGGTGTAGGCGCCGATTTCATGCAGGGTCTTGCGCTTGTCCTGGAAAATTTTCCGGCGCGCCATGTCCTTGGCATTCAACACGCAGCGTTTTGCCGGGCCGTGCATATGCTCCACGAGATCTCCTGGCAATGTGCCGGCAAGCAAGGCTTCCTGCTGTTCGACAAACGCCCGGGCGGCGGCGTTGGTCAGGTGTTCGATGGCCTTGCCTCGCAGGATCGCCAGTTTGCGTCGCCGCGAGTCCAGCGGCCCCAGCTGCCGGTAAGTGTCCGGAAGATCATCGCCCACCAGGTCCAGGAGCAGCGATTCCACCTGGGGGTATTCCAGGAGATCCATCTCCACGCCGTCTTCCAGGTCGATCAGCGCGTAGCAGATGTCATCGGCGGCTTCCATCAGGTACACCAAGGGATGCCGTGCCCAGCGTTGATCCTCGATCTGTGGCAAACCGAGTTTGTGGGCAATCTGCTCCAACAGTGGCAGTTCGCTCTGGTAGCAACCGAACTTGTGCTTCTTGTAGCCCAGCGAGTCCGCGTGGCGGGCAGTCCAGGGGTATTTCAAATAGGTGCCGAGGGTGGCATAGGTCAGCCGCGTTCCGCCGTCGAACTGATGGTATTCAAGTTGGGTGAGGACGCGAAATCCTTGGGCGTTACCTTCGAAGTTGAGGAAGTCGTTGCGCTCGGCTTCGCTCATTGCATCGAGCCAACCACGGCCGGCAGCCTGCTGGAACCAATAGCGGATAGCATCCTCGCCGGAGTGACCGAACGGCGGGTTGCCAATGTCGTGGGCCAGGCAGGCCGATTGCACCACCATGCCCAGGTCGCTTGGCTCGCACCAGTCAGGCAGGGCATTGCGGATGGTTTCCCCTACGCGCATGCCCAGGGAACGCCCGACGCAGCTGACTTCCAGGGAATGGGTCAGGCGCGTATGGATGTGGTCGTTGCTGGAGACCGGATGCACTTGCGTCTTGCGTCCGAGGCGGCGGAAGGCGCCGGAAAAGATGATGCGGTCGTGGTCCTTGTGGAAAGGACTGCGGCCCAGTTCTTGCGGACTGTGCAGCGGTTTTCCGAGGCGTTCGCGAGTCAGCAGGGTGTGCCAATCCAAGGCCGGTTGCTCCGTTTGATGGTGTCGGTGTCCTAGCTTCCCGGTTCGTGGGCTGCCCTGCAAGGCTTATAGGCCTGCACAGACTGGATACACAACCCTATGTGGCGAGGGAGCTTGCTCCCGCTGGACTGCGAAGCAGGCCCATTTTTGTGAGTGCTTCGCACTCAAGCGGGAGCAAGCTCCCTCGCCACTGGGGCCTCAGGGTTTGCGCATATCTTTGGCCAGCTTGATCAACGGCAGCAATGTCGTTGCCAGGCGGATCAGGCCCGTCAAGCCACCGCCACCACCATTGCGGGTTCGTTTTCCGGTGATGAAACCGAGCAGGGACACCGCCGCCACACCCCACAGTGGCGCGTGCTTGATGCCGAAGCCTTCGTGCCAGCTTTGCGTCAAGCCGCGTGCCCGGTGCAAGGGCTGCAGCAACTGGCGTGTTTCCTGGCGGATTTCCTGGCGGTGCATTTCCATGCGCAGACGCACCAGCGCCTTGCGCATTTCCTGTCGTGTCCGGGCTTGAGGAATATCAGGCAGGCTCATGGCAACAGGCGCTCCCGATCATTGGCCAGTTCTTCGAGGGTGGCGTGGAAAGGAGAGGACTCGTCGTAGATCGCCGCCTTGAGCCGAAGCCCGCAGAACAGCGCCGCCAGCAGATAAAACAGGCACAGGCCGATAATGCCGGCCAGACGATAGGTGTCCCATACCAGGATCAGTACCAGCGCCGAAAGCCCGACCAACAGCAGCAGGCCGAACACCAGCGCAAGGCCGGCGAACAGCAGGAGACTGACAGTGCGTGCCTTCTGTTCCTGCAGCTCCATGCCGAACAATTCGACGTGGCTATGCAGCAAGCCAAGGAACGCCGCGCCCAGGCGGCGTGCTGTAGTTTTTGTGCCCGCTTCGGACGAGCCGGATTCGTCGATACCCATCATCAGCGCCGTGTCGCCAGCAGACCAATCAGAAAGCCAACGCCTGCCGCAATGCCTACGGATTGCCAAGGGTTGGCCTGTACATATTCCTCGGTGGCGACCACCGCAGCCTGGCCGCGTTCGCGCATGGAATCTTCCGTCAGCTTGAGCGTTTCGCGGGCGCGCAGGAGGGTTTCGTGAATCTGGCTGCGCAATGCATCGGCTTGATCGCCTGCCAGCGTCGCGGTGTGATCGAGCAACCGCTCCGTGTCGCTGACCAGCGTCTGGAAATCTTCCATCAGGGTTTCTTGAGCAGTCTTTGCCTGGGGTCTGGTCATCGGTGAATCTCCGTAAGTGACGTCTGAAACGTTCGAGTATGAGCCTTGCTGGAAGGTTCAGTACAAGTGACTGGTACAACTTTTGCTCAGGTTTTTGCCATGTACTGGTGCGTCAACCTGCGCCAGTGCGCTGAAGCTGGGCGAAAGCCCGAAAAACCTTAACCCAAATAATCAAAACCCGCGAAGCACCTCCAAGCGGGATTTCGTTTTGACCGTTCTTGCGCACCAAAGCGGTTCGTCGGCCTGCGTACGGCCAATGAGTCGTTTCAACTTGGTGCGCTCGCAAGGCTGGCGAACCGGTTTGGTGCTTTTTTCAACTTTTTCAGGTCTGCCCATACCATGGAAAATATGCAAAACGCCGTGGACGGTCTGGTCCACAGCTCCAACACGCTGTTCATCCTGCTCGGCGCGGTCATGGTCCTGGCCATGCATGCCGGCTTTGCGTTTCTTGAAGTGGGAACGGTCCGGCAAAAGAACCAGGTCAATGCGCTGTCGAAAATCCTCAGCGATTTCGCGGTCTCGACCCTGGCCTATTTCTTTATAGGCTATTGGATTGCCTACGGTGTGACCTTCCTGCAACCGGCGGCGGCGCTCAGCGTCGATCATGGCTATAGCCTGGTGAAGTTCTTCTTCCTGCTGACCTTTGCCGCTGCGATCCCGGCCATCATTTCCGGTGGTATTGCCGAACGTGCCCGGTTCGCACCGCAGTTGTGCGCCACGGTGCTGATCGTGGCGTTTGTCTATCCGTTTTTCGAGGGCATGATCTGGAACGGCAATTTTGGCCTGCAGGCCTGGCTGCAAGCCCGGTTCGGCGCCAGTTTCCATGACTTCGCCGGCTCCGTGGTGGTGCATGCCATGGGCGGCTGGCTGGCGTTGGCTGCCGTGCTCTTGCTCGGCCCGCGTAATGGCCGCTACCGGGACGGTCGCCTGGTGGCGTTTGCGCCTTCGAGCATTCCATTCCTGGCCTTGGGTTCGTGGATCCTGATTGTCGGCTGGTTCGGTTTCAACGTGATGAGTGCCCAGACCTTGCCCGGGGTGAGCGGGCTGGTGGCGGTCAATTCGTTGATGGCCATGGTGGGCGGTACCGTGGCGGCATTGATAGTCGGACGCAATGACCCGGGCTTCCTGCACAACGGCCCGCTGGCCGGTCTGGTGGCGGTCTGTGCCGGTTCCGACCTGATGCACCCGGTCGGTGCGCTGGTCACGGGGGCCATTGCCGGTGCCTTGTTTGTCTGGTGCTTCACTGCGGCCCAGGGCAAGTGGAAGATCGACGATGTGCTCGGCGTCTGGCCGCTGCATGGGCTGTGCGGTGTCTGGGGCGGCATTGCTTGTGGCGTCTTTGGCCAGAGCGCCCTGGGCGGCCTGGGTGGGGTCAGCCTGGTCAGCCAATTGATCGGCACGGCGCTGGGCGTTGTCGTCGCCCTGGTCGGTGGGTTCGCGGTCTATGGCGCGATCAAGGCCGTGCTGGGGCTGCGCCTGACCCAGGAAGAAGAGTATTACGGCGCCGACCTGTCGATTCACAAGATCGGCGCGGTCAGCCAGGACTGAGCGTCAAACTAGGGCTCCTTGTCCTGGTTGCCGGGATAAAAGCCATGGAGCAGGCGGTAGCGGTCATGACGAACCTGGTCCACATGATGCCGGACCTGCTGCTCGGGCAGGCCGAGCATGATCAAGGCGTGGGAGGCCAGCATCAGGCTCGACTCCAGCAGTTCCGGGACCACTTCGCTGGCCCCGGCAGCCTGCAACTCGGCCAGTTGGCTGTCGTCACGGGTGCGTACCAGGATCGGTACCTGGTGATTGACCTGGCGGGCCGCCTTGAGCACGGTGATGGCGATGTCGGTCTTGTCCACCGCGATCACCAGCAGTCTGGCGCGGCTCAAGCCAACGGCCGCAAGCAGGTCACCTCGTCGCGAATCCCCGTAATGCACGCAGTTTTCCCCGACGGTGGCTTCCCGGATAATCACCGGGTCGTCATCCAGGGCGACGAACGCCTGGCCTTCGCGACGCAGGAACCGCCCGATGGATTGACCGACGCGCCCGTAGCCGCAAATGACCACATGGCCCGACAAGCCGGCGTTGAGTGCGCTGATCTGGTCCAGTTGCGCCTCTTCGTTGGGTTTGCGATGCAGGCGCGCGGCGATGCGTGGCGCCGCACGCAGCAACAGGGGCGTCAGTAGCATCGAGCAGAAGGTCGCGGCCAGCAGCAGGCCGCTGATGTCGGCGGGCATGAGGCGGTTCTGCTGCATGAGGGCCATCAGGGCGAAGCAGAATTCACCGCCCTGGGCCAGCGCCAGGCCACTGCGCCAGGCGGTTTCAACGTCACTGCCGCGCCATTTCACCAAGATGGCGACCACACAGCCCTTGATGAGCATCAGGCCGATGGTCAATCCCAGGATCAACAAGCCGTCGTCGAGGAACAACTGCAGGTCGATCAGCATGCCGATGCTGACGAAGAACAGCCCCAGCAGGATATCTCGGAACGGACGTATGTCGGCTTCGATCTGGTGCCGGTAATGGCTCTCCCCCAGCAGCATGCCGGCCAGGAACGCTCCCAGGGCTGGCGACAAACCGAGCAGGTGGGTCAGCCATGCCGTCAGCAACACGATCACCAGGGCCAGCAGCACGAACAGTTCCGCGGACCGGGACGCCGCCACCTCATGGAATAGCCGGGGCAACAGCAGTCGGCTAGCCAGCAGCAGACCACCGAACAGAACCAGGGTCTTGCCCAAGGTCAAGGGCAGTGCCCAATACCATGGATGGTCGCTACTGCCGGCGAATACCGGCACCAGGGTCAACAACAGCACCGCGACAACGTCCTGGAACAACAACACTCCGATGGCGTTCTGGCCATGGCTGCTGAAGATTTCTCCCAGGCTGGTCAACTCCTTGCTGACGATGGCGGTGGAGGACAAGGCAAGTCCTGCGCCGAGCAACAACGCGGCGATCACAGGGGCGCCGGCCAACGCCAGCAATCCCGCCAGGACCGCCCCTGAGCACAGCACCTGCAGGCTGCCGAGGCCGAACACGACCCGACGCAGTTCGAGCATTTTCGACAGGGAAAACTCCAGCCCCAACGAGAACAGCAGGAACACCACTCCGAGCTCGGCCAGGTCTGGCAGTTCTTCGCTGTCGTTGACCCAGTCCAGCGCGGTGGGCCCGACCGCCAGCCCGACGCAGAGATAACCCAACACGGGTGGCAGGCGCAGCCGTCTGAACAAGGCGATGACCACCAGGGACGAAGCAAGGATGATCAGCAGGTTGGCAAACAAGGGGAACTCCGTTTCAAGGCTACAACGCACAGCGTAGAGGGGAAAATGCGACAAGCGTCGCTGGAAAGGCATTGACGTTCAGTGATTTGCATCAGCGTTTTACCGAAACACCTTGAAGCGAGCCAGCGACTCGACGGTTTCCCGGGTCGGGCCTAGAATGACCGTCTATCTTTTTTGGGTCTACCCGCCATGCTTCCTGAATGCCAGTTGTTCGGCACCCTGGGGTGTCATCTTTGCGAAGTAGCCGAAGCTGAACTGATGCCTCTCGTCGAACATGGATTGTTGGTGGAGCTGGTGGACATTTCAGAACGCGAAGCCTGGGTGGACAGTTATGGGCTGCGTATTCCCGTGCTGCGCAGGCTGGATACCGGTGCCGAGCTGGACTGGCCCTTCGAGGCCGAACAGATCGTGAAGTTTCTCGGTTGAGCAGCTCATCTGTCAGTTCCTGATACTGCGGTTGGCGAAAGTATCGTGCTTCGGTTACTGTATGTACATACAGTTATCTGGAGTGCATCCCCTTGGTCAATGTCGAACAACTGAAAAGCAGCGTGAACAGGATGTCCGCGGACGTTGTGCGCGAGGCAGTCCTGGAACTGCGCCTGGATGGCTTGGTTACCGAAGGCAAGACGCCCTTCAATAAACTGCATTTCAACACCTGTTTCGCCGAGATTGAAGCGTTGTTCCAGCGTGCCGGCTATCACAAACAGCTGGATGTGGTGGGTTACCAGGGCCTGTTGTACGCGTTGTACGATCCAGGTCGCTGGGAGGCGGTGGAAGTGCTGCGCTGGTTGAAGGAGTTCACCGAAGCTGCGGCAAAATCGACGTCGGTCACCACGTGAGCAATCATTGCTGGGCTGGCCTGTGCGACTGTCGGATAATACCGCCTCGCAAAAATGCCTAAGAGTTTTCAATGTCCGGTTCATCGTTTTCCGCCGCTCATCATCAGGCCAGTACGCTGTACCTGCCGCCCGGTTCCTGGCAGACGGTGCTGGAGTGCCTGTGCGAGCATTTCAGCGCCATCAGTCGCGAGCAGTGGCTGGACCGGATCGCTCGGGGTCGGGTATTGGACGGGGAGGGCAAGGCCATCCAGGTCGACCTGCCATACCGTGAAGGCCTGCGCATCCACTACTTCCGTGAAGTGCCCGACGAGAAGCCGATCCCGGTGGTGGAGTCGATCCTGTATGCCGACGAGCACTTGGTGGTAGCAGACAAACCGCATTTTCTGCCTGTCACTCCGGCGGGCGAATACGTCGAGCAAACCTTGTTGCGCCGGCTGATCCGGCGCCTGGACAACCCCCATCTGGTGCCTTTGCACCGCATCGACCGGCACACGGCCGGGCTGGTGTTGTTCTCGGCCAACCCGCACACCCGTTCGGTGTATCAGTCGTTGTTCCCGACACGGCAGATCGAGAAGCGCTACCAGGCCATTGCCCGCGCGTTGCCTGGGTTGACCTTTCCCCGGGTGCATAGAAGCCGGATGATCGATGGTGAGCCGTTCTTTCGGATGCAGGAAGGACCGGGCGAGCCCAATACCGAAACGGCCATCGAAGTGCTGGAAAGGAACGGCGAGTTGTGGCGCTATGGCTTGTATCCGGTCACGGGCAAGAAACACCAGTTGCGGGTTCACATGAATGCCCTTGGGGCGGGGATCTGCAATGATCCGTTTTATCCTGATGTGCTTCGGGATGTTGAGGATGATTACTCGAATCCTTTGAAGCTGCTGGCTCAAGGGTTGCGTTTTGTTGATCCGGTTACTGGCCTGAAACGTGTGTTTGAGAGCGACATTACGTTGCAGTGGTAGTCAGTGAACCCAGCTCCAAGGCGGTGAGTGGATTTGATTTTCCGTTTGGGGCATGGTGTGTATATCCGTTGCTGCGGTAACGGCTGCTTATGGTTCCGTCCTGACGGCGGGTCACTTTTGGAAGAAGAGCGCCAAAAGTGACCAAAAGCGCTTTGCCCCACCACTTGGTGCCTCGCCTAGGCTCAGCATGCCCTCACTTCGGCATTGCTCCGTGGGCCGAGGCCATCCATGGCCCAGCACGGCTATCCCGGCATCCATGCCGGGATGCCCATTGCGCAATGCCTGCGTTCGGCCAGCGTGGCTTAACGGGGCGTTCAGATCAAAATCCAAAGCAAGAGCAAGAGCAAGAGCAAGAGCAAGAGCAAGAGCGGGACATATGCCAGCATCTTCGGGGCTGAGCTACCGCTATCGCGAGCAAGCTCGCTCCCACAATGGTCCTGTGGTGAATATAAGACTTATGAACACCCAAGATCACCTGTGGGAGCTTGCTTGCGATGACATAGGCACATCCAACATCTTCACAAACTGATCCACCGCTTTCGCGAGCAAGCCCGCTCCCACAGGAGAAACGCGGTCCCACCTAAACCAGGTCGGCTATCAGGCCGCCTCGTGGTGGACGTTGATCTCGGCGCCCCGTTAACCACGCTGGCTGAACGAAGGTATTGCGCAGTGGGCAACCCGGCATGGATGCCGGGTTAGCCGCGCTGGGCCATGGATGGCCCTTCGCGGCGGCCCACGGAGCAATGCCTTCGTTCAGGCATGCCGAGCCTAGGCGAGGCACCGAGTGGTGGGGCAGGAGCGCTTTGGTTACTTTCGCGCTTTTCGAAAGTGACCCGCCGTCAGGGCGGAACCCTAAGTGGCCGTTACCGCAGCAACGGATATACACCCAAAACCAAGCCCAAAAAAAACGGCGCTCCCCTCTTCAGGAAGCGCCGTTTTTTCTAGCGACTTAGGGCAGCAGCGTTACAGATTACAAATCCTTAACGGTACGAACCTGATCCTTGTTCACGCGAGTCTGCTTGCCATCCAGTTGCTCGAATTCGTAGAAGCCGCTTTCTTCATCGTAATGAGGGGTATCGACGGCCTGGATTTCGCGACCGTCATTCAAGGTGATCACTGTTGGCGAAGCGCACCCGGCAAGGGTGGCGAGGCCCAGAGCGAGCATGAACGTGGCGAGGGTCCGTTGTGTCATGGTGTTTCTCCGAATGGATTCTTCAAGTTACTGACCTTCAGACGTATACATTGCGCGCAAGTTCCTGGCTAGTGTCAATCTGACACGCCTTTATGTCGGGCCAGTAACTCCGGGGTGTTCAGATTGGCCAGCCGTGGGTCGTCGGCAGGGCATTGCAAGGCAACGGCGTGCAACGCGCGCATAACCCGACCGGGGCTGCGTTCGCCGTCGCTCCAGGCTTTTTCGAAGCTCGCTGCCAGGGCCAATGGGATGACACACAGCAGCGGTTCCCAATGCTCGCCGTGCCGCACCATCAATGGCTGATCGGGGTGCTGGCTGGCCGTCCTGCGCATGTTGTCGAGCAGGCCTGCGTCGATCTGCGGCACGTCGCACGGTAGCACCAGCAAATACGGATGCTTCGCAGCCTTGAGGCCTGCCCGGATACCTGCCAGCGGCCCGGGAAAGTCGCCTTCCTCGTCATGCACCAACTGATCGGCATACGGTGCATAACGTTGCGCATTACGGTTGCAGGAAATGATCAGGTCATCGCTCAGGGCGCGGGTCTGGCGATGGATATGGGCAATCAGCGGTTCGCCTTGCCACTGCACCAGGCCTTTGTCCTGACCGCCCATGCGTTGCCCGCGGCCACCCGCCAAGAGCAGAATGGAGCAGGATGGCAGCGGCGTAATCGAGGTCATGGCGTGTCTCCGCACGGGCGCAAAAATGAAGCGCTGTGATATAACACCGGGCTGTTTCCTTCACAACTGGACGAGCCTATGAAAGCCAAGGCTGATGTACCTTTCGTGCCGCTCAATATCGCGGTGCTGACTGTCAGTGATACTCGTACCCTGGAAACCGATACGTCCGGGCAGGTCTTCGTCGATCGGCTCACGGCGGCCGGCCACAACCTGGCACAGCGGGTCCTGCTCAAAGATGATTTGTACAAGATCCGTGCGCAAGTCGCGACCTGGATTGCCGAAGACGTGGTGCAGGTGGTGCTGATCACCGGCGGCACGGGTTTCACCGGGCGTGACAGCACGCCGGAAGCCGTCACGTGCCTGCTGGACAAGCAGGTCGATGGCTTTGGCGAGTTGTTTCGACAGATATCCGTGGCCGACATCGGCACTTCCACCGTGCAGTCCCGCGCGCTGGCAGGCCTGGCCAATGGCACGCTGGTGTGTTGCCTGCCGGGTTCGACCAACGCGGTGCGTACCGGATGGGATGGCATCCTGGCCGAACAGCTGGATGTGCGGCATCGGCCGTGCAACTTCGTGGCTCATTTGAAACAGGCAGCGCCTTGTGAATCCCGTGGGTAAACCGGGCAAGGCCGGGGCCTTGATGGCTGTTGAGGTCGCGTTGGAGCGACTGCTCGAGATGGCGGCTGCCACGCCGATTGTCCAGCGCGAGCATTTGCCTTTGGCCGCGGCGCTAGGGCGAGTGCTCGCCGAGGATCTGGTGTCGACCCTTGATTTGCCGCCATGGCCCAACAGCGCCATGGACGGCTATGCCTTGCGGTTGGCTGACTGGAGCGGCGAGCCGTTGACGGTCAGCCAGCGGATTTTTGCCGGGCAGGCCCCGGATCCGCTGGCGGTTGGCACGTGTGCGCGGATCTTCACCGGGGCGCCAGTCCCTGCTGGCGCCGATTGCGTCGAGATGCAGGAAAATGCCGTGGTTGAAGACGACCAGCGGGTGCGGTTTACCGAGCCCATGGTCAGCGGGCAGAACATTCGCCCCCAGGGACAGGAGACCACCGTCGGCGAGCAGGTGCTTTCTGCCGGTACGCGCCTGGGGCCGATCGAGCTGGGGCTGGCAGCCTCCTTGGGCTGTGCCTCGCTGGAAGTGGTGCGCAAAGTTCGCGTCGCAGTCCTGTCCACGGGGGATGAGCTGGTCGAACCCGGTCAGGCGTTGGGCCCGGGCCAGATCTATAACAGCAACCGCGTGCTGCTGTGTGGCTGGCTGCAATGCATGGGTTGTGAAGTGATTGACGCGGGTATCCTGCCTGACGATTTATCGGCCACCCGCGAGCGCCTGGCACAGTTGTCTGATGTCGATCTGATCCTGTCCACCGGTGGAGTATCGGTGGGGGAGGCGGATTTCCTGGGCATCGCCTTGCGCGAGGACGGCGAGCTGGCGCTATGGAAACTCGCCATCAAGCCGGGTAAGCCGCTGACGTTCGGGCATTACCGTGGCGTGCCGGTCATAGGCCTGCCTGGAAACCCTGCCTCGACCCTCGTGACTTTCGCACTGCTGGCACGGCCCTACCTGCTAAGACGCCAGGGCGTTAAGTCGGTGGCGCCGCTCATGTTCAAGGTGCCGGCCGGTTTCGCCTGGCCGAAGGCTGGCAGTCGACGAGAATACTTGCGAGGCCGCATGGAGAATGGTCGAGCGATCATCTACCGGAATCAAAGCTCGGGTGTCCTTCGCAGCGCCGCCTGGGCCGAAGGGTTGGTCGAAGTGCTTGAGGGACGGACGCTGGTGGAGGGCGATGAGGTGGGTTTCATTCCCTTGAGCGAAGTCCTGGGTTAGCACCGTGGCAGGTGTCCTGCGGCCCGAGCCGGATCCTCGGGCCTTCACGCCTCTCACCTTCATCGTGTGAGCAGCATCACCACCTGATCGAATCGATTGTTCGCAATCCAGCCCAGCAGACCGAGCACCACCGCTGCAGCGCCAGCCGAATAGGCCAGCCTGTGGCGGATCACCTTTACGTCGGTGCGAATTTCATCCATGTCTTTGCGGATGTATTTGAGGTGGGTTTCCAGTTCAACGACGCGCGGTTCCAAATCAATTCCTCCAACGGGATTACTGCAACTTTTGCATGCGTTCTGAGTATTGGCCCGCCCGCTTCCAAGGGGAGCGCGCTGCTGGGGCAACAGCTTGTATTCACGGTTATGCATGGGACGGTTCATCCCCTTGGCCATAACTGTTCAAACGACTGATCCGGCCCCAGCGGGCCGTGACGTATCCATCCATGGGTAAGTGCTTCCTTGTGTGAAGAGGGTTTTAGCGTTCCAGCAAAACAGAAGGCCAAGGTGTCTCAATACCGCTAGAGGGTCAATTGAGCTGATTCGCCAGATCGTGTAAGAAAACTCTTCGAATCAAGACGTCCCGGTCGAACGAGCTGCCCTGCGGGTTTTTCCCGGGGGCAAGCCTTCCTGCTTTTTTAATAAATTGAGATGTTTCGGGCTTTTTCGCTCGAATGAGTGGTCCCATTTCCTGAACCTTCCAATGACGGAGACAACGATGAGCAAAGGCAAGGCGCTGTTGATTTTGCATGGCAAGCAAGCGCTCAACGAAGAGGTTCGCACGGCAGTGATGCTCAAGCGCGAGCAGGGCTGGGACCTGGCGGTACGGTTGACCTGGGAGGCCGGTGATGCCCAACGATGCGTCGATGAGGCGCTGGAGGCCGGTTATACGCGACTGATCGCCGGCGGCGGTGATGGGACCTTGCGTGATATCGCCGAAGCGATCGTCCTCCATTCGAGTGAAGCCAGCCTGGTACTGCTGCCGCTGGGCACTGCCAACGATTTCGCCCGGGCGGCTGGCGTTCCGTTGGAGCCTGCGCAGGCCCTGGATTTGCTCGACGTTGCGCCGCAGGCCGTGGATGTGGGGGAAGTCTGCGGTCGGATTTTCCTGAACATGGCCACCGGCGGTTTTGGCAGCCAAGTGACGGCGAACACTTCCGAGGATCTCAAGAAAGTCCTGGGAGGCGCGGCCTACCTGTTCACCGGCCTGTCACGATTCAGTGAGCTGAGTGCCGCCTATGGTGAGTTGCAGGGACCCGATTTCCACTGGCAAGGCGATTTGCTCGCGCTGGGCATCGGCAATGGCCGTCAGGCGGGGGGTGGCCACGTGCTGTGCCCGCAGGCGTTGGCCGATGATGGGTTGCTGGACATCAGCATCTTGCCGGCGCCTCAGGAGGTGGTCAGTACGTTGAAGGACTTGCTGGCGGGTGGCCTGGGCATCGACAACATGTTTGTCCGCGCGCGCTTGCCATGGGTGGAGATCAAGGTCGCGCAAGGCCTGGATATCAATCTCGATGGCGAGCCGTTGCAGGTAGACGCCCTGCGTTTCACTGTCCGCCCAAAAGCACTGAACGTGCACCTGCCGTCCGATTCGCCGCTGTTGGGTGGCGCGACGGCGCTCAATCGTCCAGGCTGATGATCTGTTCGCGAACCGCGAACAGCACAAGGCCGGCCACGTCATGGATCTGCAGGCGCTTCATTATTTGCGCCCGGTGGGTTTCCACGGTCTTGATGCTCAGGTTCAGGCCGTTGGCTATTTCCCGGGTGGACTTGCCGCGCACGATCAGCCGCAGTATTTCCAGCTGGCGTGCCGTCAGGTTATGAGTCCGGGCGGGGTCCGACTGATGCTTCTGGACGCGGGTCAGCGCCTGGTTGATCACGGTATGGGCGATGGCCGGGCTCAGGTAGCGTTCGTTGTTGCGCAGCGCCTCCAAGGCGTGTTTCAGCTCATTGGCGGTGGTGTCCTTGAGCAAATAGCCATGGGCTCCGGATTCCAGCGCCTGCATGATCAGCGCCGGATCCGTATGCATGGACAGGATCAGCACCTTGCTGTGGGGGCGCACCCGCTTGAGCTGTTGCAGGGCGTCCAGGCCGCAGGTGTCCTTCATGGAAATGTCCAGCAGCACGATATCGGGGTTCAACCGTTCGACCAGTTCGACCAATCGCGTGCCATCGCTGGCTTCACCAATGACGGCATAGCCCGGGATATCCATGACCAGCGCGCGCACGCCGGCCCTGATCAGGGAGTGGTCATCGACCAGGAGCAAATTACAAATCAAAGGAGAACCTTATTCTTACTGGCTCGTTCCAGGGCTCGCGGCGCCCAGGGAAAGCGTGCTTCGATGTGCGTGCCCTTGCCGGCCTCGCTGATGACCTTGAGGGTGCCGCCCAACTGTTCGACCCGCTCCGACATGCCGGCCATGCCCCGTTGGCCTTCGCGAGCGGGGTGGGTGGCCGGGACAAATCCCTGGCCATCGTCGCTGATCAGCAGGCTCAGGCCGTCAGGCAGGCGTTGCAAGCGTACCAGCAGATTCGTCGCCCGGGCATGACGCAAGATGTTGGTGACCGCTTCCTGGGTGATCCGGAACACCGCGACCGACATTTCCTCCGGGATGCCTGCCATGCGCTGTTGGCAATCGAGGCTCCACTTCACCGGGGCATTGGCCAGCGTCTTGAGCAGGTGCGCCCGCAGGCTGGCTTCCAGTCCGAGGCTGGCCAGTTGCCGGGGGTTGAGGATCGCCGATACGTCGCGAACCTTGTTGAGGGTTTCGTCCAGGGTCTCGCAGAGTAGCGCGCATTGGCCTTGCAATTCTTCCGGCATCCGCCGCTTGAGCCATTCGCCTTGCAGCTTCGCTGCGGTCAGCAACTGGCCAATGTCGTCGTGCAATTCGCGGCTGAGGCGATGGCGCTCGTTTTCCTGGACTTCAAGCAACCGGTCGGCCAGTTCCTGAGGCTGGAACTTGATGGATTTGCGTGACAATCGATGGTGGATCGCCACACAGGTCATGGCCGCGACATTCAGTACCAGCAGGCTCAACGGCACCGTGTAGGCGAACAGGTAGGCCAGCAGGCAGCCGAGGGTCGAGCAGATACACAATAATAATGTGAAGCGACGGGCGTTTTCTCGGGAGGGAGGCCAGGTGATGAATGACTTGAGGCTGGCGTACATAGCGGATGGAGCCAATGAATGTTCGCTGCGGGCTGGCCGGTCAGCGCATCTGACAGGCCCGGTCGGGTAAACGTTTCAGGTCGAGGGCAGCTTCGGTCGGCGGCTTTTACGGCGCTGTCTTGAAGTGGCTGACGCGCGAGATAGTACCACTTCACCTATCGTTGGTCGCGCTCGGCATGGCGCGGTGAGCGCTACGCACCAGGCACGCAGCACTGAGCCGGCATCGTCGTCTCAGGCTTGTTTCTGGGGGTAGGGTACCAAGGCCAGCGGACGTGACGCCGCCGATGCCTGGCCAGGGCTCTGGCCTACCTGGAAAGCGAATGCCTCGATCAACGAGATCTGTTCGCTGGTGTCCAGGCCCAACTGGCCGGTGGTGTGATCGACCAGTTCCAATTGCCAGGCCATCAGGGTTAAACAATCCTTCAGGGCGTCCAAGGCCTGGTCATGCAACTCCATGTGGTTTTGCGCGTGACTGAGCAAACCATGGATGTGCAGTGAAAACTCCGAAACGGCTTCCAACGCCAAGGCATTGGCCTTGTTCGACAGTTTCAGCAAGGTGCTGAGCATGCAATCGATGGCATCCTTGTCGTTGTTGATCAATTGCAGATGGCTCAGGCATTCCTCCGACTTGGCCAGCAGCGTCTCGGCTTCGATCAGAAGCTCGGGAAGACGCTGACTCCAGTTCCTGCGATCGTTCGGCATGCTTATCTCCACAACATCATGTCAGGCGAAAGGAAACCGCTGATGGCGAACGGCTGGATCTCAAGGTCGACCGCGGTCGGACGCACGGCGACACATCCCTGCCGTTCAGCGAAAGTGAATTCGCAAACAATTGCACGGGTGGGATCGGCCGAAGGACTGGAGGTCCGATGTCCTGTGGTCGCGCACAAAAGCCTGACTCCGTTCAGCAATGAGAATGGCGTCACATTAATGGCTATTGGATACCGGGAATATCAGGTTGGACCTGATTGTGCCTAGGGGAATCCCTTAGGCAGGGGAACTTTGCACACAAGCGAGGGTCGCGTGGCAGGGAAAAATCGCAGATGAAATCATGAAGCCAGTAAAGCATGATGTTAATGTGACATCAATGCCCCGCGCTTGTATTTTATCCGGGGGTCAAGATTCGGTCCGTCCAGCCGATATCTCATTCATTGGATTCATCCGAACAAGCCCAGGAGTCATCAATGGCCGGCATTCTCGACACAGTAGATCAACGAACCCAACTGGTGGGTGAGAATCGCCTGGAAATTCTCATGTTTCGCTTGGCGGGTCGACAGTTGTTCGCCATTAACGTGTTCAAGGTCCAGGAAGTGCTGCAGTTGCCGAAGCTGACCCTGATGCCGCAGCGTCACGCGTTCGTGTGCGGCGTGGTCAATCTGCGCGGCCAGACGTTGCCGGTGATCGACCTGTCCCAGGCCATTGGCATGCGTCCTTTGGTGCCGGGCCCCAACAGCACCATTATCGTGACTGAATACAACCGCTCGGTTCAGGCATTCCTGGTGGGCGGCGTCGACCGCATCGTCAACATGAACTGGGAAGCCATCCTGCCACCGCCGACCAGCGCTGGCCGTGAGCACTACCTGACGGCCATCAGCAAGGTGGACGATCAGTTGGTGGAAATCATCGACGTGGAAAAAGTCCTGGCCGAAATCGTGCCGTACAACGCCAAGGTCTCCCGGGACAAGCTTGAGGACCCGGTGCTGGAGCGCGCCCGTGGTCGCGAAGTGTTGCTGGTGGACGACTCCAACGTCGCGCTCTCGCAACTGCGCGATACCCTGGGGCAACTGGGCGTGAAAATGCACATCGCCAGCGACGGCCTCAAAGCCCTGAACATGCTCAAGGCCTGGGCCGATACCGGCGAGGTCATGACCGATAAATTGCTGATGATCTTCACTGACGCGGAAATGCCCGAAATGGACGGCTACCGGCTGACCACCGAAATCCGCAACGACCCGCGCTTGCGTGGGCTCTATGTCGTACTGCACACCTCGCTGTCCGGCAGCTTCAACGATTCGATGGTCAAGAAGGTCGGTTGCGACAACTTCCTCTCCAAATTCCAGCCGGACAAGCTGGTCGATGTAGTGCGCCAGCGGCTGATGCTCGACTGAAACCGATGGTGGTTTGCTTCAATGGCCGGCTCGTATAAGGTGGCATTTTTTCGCCACCAGGGAAGTTGACCATGTTGCGGCTGAGCGCGCTGTATCGGTATCCGTTGAAGTCCGGCAAGGGCGAGTCCTTGCAAGGGATCGGCCTGGACAAGCTCGGGCTGGACGGTGACCGGCGCTGGATGCTGGTGGATGAGGGCACAGGGCGTTTCCTGACCCAGCGAGCCGTGGCGAAGATGAGCCAGCTCTCAGCCTTGTGGAACGAATCGGGCGGCCTGACGCTCAGCGCGCCGGGCCATGGCGCCATCGACGTGCCGCTGCCGCCAGTGGTGGAGGAACAGCGGCGCGGGGTGATTATCTGGCGTGACACCTTGCGTGTGCCGGATGCCGGTGACGAGGCCGCGGCCTGGGTCAGCGAATTCATCGGCAATCCTACCCGCCTGGTGCATGTGCCGGTGGATCTGGCGCGTACCACCGCCGCCGGTTATGGCAAGGATGACGATAAGGTTGCCTTTGCCGATGGTTTCCCCCTGCTGCTGATTGGCCAGGCGTCCTTGCAGGACCTGTCGAGTCGGGTCGGTCGTTCGCTGGAAATGTTGCGCTTTCGCCCCAACCTGGTGGTCGAGGGCAGCGAGGCGTTTGCCGAGGACGGCTGGAAGCGCATTCGTATCGGCGAGGTTGAGTTCCGGCTGGTCAAGCCATGCTCACGTTGCATCATGACCACGGTCGATCCGCAAACCGGCGAACGCGATCCGAATCGCGAACCCTTTGCCACGTTGCAGCAGTACCGCTCGACACCGGACGGTGCGATGTTCGGTCAGAATCTGGTCAACGACAGCAACGGTCGGCTTGAAGTTGGCATGCCGGTTGAAGTGCTCGAATAAAAGGATCCGTAAACAAAAATGTGTGGCGAGGGGATTTATCCCCGCTGGGCTGCGAAGCAGCCCCAAAAAGGCTGAACACAATCAGCCTGATACACAGAGGGCGGCAGGTCTGGGGCTGCTTCGCAGCCCAGCGGGGATAAATCCCCTCGCCACAGATGAGCGGCGTATCTATGCCACAGAATCAGCCGCGATACTCACACAGGTAAGCGGTGTCGACGGCCACTTTGAGCTGGAATTTGCTGTTGGCCGGAACGTTGAACTGGCTGCCGGCTTCGAAGGTTTCCCAGTCGGTGCTGTCAGGCAGCTTCACGGTCAGGGCGCCGGAGACCACGTGCATGATTTCCCGTTGGGCCGTGCCGAACTCATATTCGCCCGGTGCCATGACGCCGATGGTCGCAGGGCCTTCGGCAGTGCCAAAAGCGATCGACTTGACGGTGCCGTCGAAGTACTCGTTGACTTTAAACATGGGCGATTCCTCGAAAAAGGGGCTGAAAAAGGCCGGTCAGTATGCACAAGGCCGCTACATTCGTCATCTGCCGCACGGGGAGGTGGCTGCCGCTCAACCCGGAAGCACCAGGGGCAACAACCGCGCGGTATTGCGGGCATCTTCCAGCGCTCGGTGCTGTTGACCGCAGAATTGCAGGCCCGCCAGTTGCAGCGCGCCATTGAGCCCCAGCGGTCGCTCCAGTCGACGGGCCTTGGCGAAGCGTTGCTTGAGGTTCATGTGCGGCACCTGGCCGAGGACACTGTGCAATTGCTGGTGCTGCCATTCCTGAAGCAGTTGCTTGCGGTCGTAATCGCCCCAACTGACCCAGCTTTCCAGCTTCGACTGATACGGCGCCAGCCAGCGCTCGAACACCGGCCAGACCTCGGTCAAGGGGGCGGCACCGTCGATGTTGGCCTGGGTGATGTGGGTCAGTTCGCGACAGAAGGGCGTGAGCAGTGGTCGCCTCAGGGGCCGCACGAAGCGCTGGAAATGATCCACTTCGCGGCCGTCACGATTCACCAGCGTGGCGCCGATTTCGATAATTTCCATTTCGGTTACCGGCCAGCCACCTTCATCGGTGGTGGCCTCCAGATCAATCACCAGCCAGTGAGGCATTGCAGGGTTCCCGGTATCGGCGTGCTGATGGGTTTGAGCGTAGTCAAACCCTCGGCATCCGACTAGTGGGCCCTTTCAACGCGCAACAAAACCTGGCGTTTTTTCACCTGGTCACCCCGCGCGACCTGCAATTGCCTGACCACGCCGTCGACGCCGGCCTTGAGTGGGTGCTCCATTTTCATGGCCTCAAGCACCATGAGCAACTGGCCTTGGTGCACGGTGCTGCCTTCGCGGACCCGCAGCTCGACAATGGCGCCGTCCATTGGCGCCTTGAGCGTGCCGTCGCTGGCGCTGGTCTTGGCGGCGATGGGGGCCAGGGTCCGATCTTGCAGGTGCAGGCCACCAGGGCAGGCGAACAGCCAGAGATCGTTGCCATCGAGGCGCCACGCATGCCGCCGGCGAATCCCATCGATCACCAATGTTGCGCCATGGGGGGTAGCGTCGAGCAACCTCAGTTCGATCAAGCGCCCGGCACCGCGTATGTTAAATGTGCCGTCGGCTTCGGCCATCAGGCTCAGCGTCCAGTCGTGCTCCCCGACACCGATCCGGTAATGCAGCGCCACGCCGATGCTGTTGCGCCATCCGCCCAGGCCCTGAGCATGCCGTGCCTGCGAGGCCTGATAAAACGCTGCCGTGGCGATGGCGAGTTGTTCGGCAGAGGGCTCAAGGGGCCGGAGCGCCGCATGATCGGCAAAGTGCTGCCCGATGAATCCGTTGCCGAAGTCACCGTCGATGAACCGCGGATGTACCAGCAACCCGGTGAGCAGCCGCTGATTGCTCTGGACGCCAAGCAGGACGCAATCTTCCACCGCTCGCAATAATTTGCGTCGGGCCTCCTCGCGAGTGGCGCCGTGGACGATGAGCTTGCCTAGCATCGAGTCGTAAAACGGGGTGATGGCTTGGCCCTCCAGCAGGCCATGGTCGATTCGCACGCCGTCCTGCATGGGCGGCTCCCAACCGATCAACCGCCCGGTCTGGGGCAGAAAATCCGCTGCCGGGTCCTCGGCGTACAGCCGCACCTGCATGGCATGGCCGCTAAGCGTCACCTGCTCCTGGCGCAGGGGCAGCGCCCTGCCGGCGGCGACGTCCAATTGCCAGGCCACCAGATCCAGGCCGGTGATCAACTCGGTGACCGGGTGTTCGACCTGCAGGCGCGTGTTCATCTCCAGGAAGTAAAACCGACCGTCCGCAGCGAGCAGGAACTCCACGGTCCCGGCCCCGACATAATTCACTGCGCGTCCGGCCTTGAGCGCCGCGTCACCCATGGCCCGGCGCAGGTCGGTGGTCATGACCGGGCAGGGCGCTTCCTCGATGACTTTCTGGTGGCGCCGCTGGATCGAGCAGTCCCGTTCGCCCAGGTGGATCAGCTGACCGTGATGGTCGCCGAAGATCTGCACTTCCACATGCCGCGGATCGATCAACGCCTGTTCGAGGATCAACTCGTCGCTGCCAAAACCGTGCAGGGCCTCCGAGCGCGCGCCGCGCAACTGCTCCAGCAGGTCCTCGGCCCGCTGGACCAGGCGCATGCCTCGACCTCCGCCGCCGGCGCTGGCCTTGATCATCAACGGGTAGCCGATACGCCCGGCTTCGCGCTGCAGCGTGTCGTCGTCCTGGGCGGCACCCTGGTAACCGGCGATGCAGGGAACGCCGGCTTCAATCATGGCGATTTTTGCCCGGCGCTTGCTGCCCATCAGGTCGATGGCCTCGGGGCTGGGGCCGATGAACACGATGTCGGCCGCTTCGCAGGCCTTGGCGAACCCGGCATTTTCCGAAAGGAAGCCGTAGCCGGGATGGATCGCATCGGCTCCGCAGCGCCGGGCTGCATCGAGAATGGCAGAGGGGTTGAGGTAGGACTGCTGCGCCGCGGCTGGGCCGATCAACACCGCTTCATCGGCCAT
The DNA here is from genome assembly GCF_900100135.1 of Pseudomonas sp. NFACC05-1. NCBI lineage: Bacteria > Pseudomonadati > Pseudomonadota > Gammaproteobacteria > Pseudomonadales > Pseudomonadaceae > Pseudomonas > Pseudomonas sp. NFACC05-1. The sequence continues at coordinate 149,707 of NZ_FMTR01000005.1, forward strand.
GCGCACATGCAGCGCGTCGGCGTCAGCCTCGCTGAACACCGCTACCGTGCGATAACCCAGGGCTTGGGCGGTGCGCTGGATGCGACAGGCGATTTCGCCGCGGTTGGCGATGAGGATTTTGCTGAAGGCGGGCATGGGTTCATTCCTGGCGTCTTGCGGTGTCTGTATGGGCCTCATCGCGAGCAAGCTCTGCTCCCACAGGCGAATGCACTCACTGGGCATTGTGGGAGCAAAGCGTGCTCGCGATGGCGCTCTGGCAGGTGATGCACTCAGTTTTTCTTTCCCGGCAAAATCCCCATGAGTTTGCAGATGATGCCCAGCATGATCTCGTCCGCACCGGCACCGATGGACACCAGCCGCACGTCGCGATAGGCCCGGGCGACCGGGTTGTCCCACATGAAGCCCATGCCGCCCCAGTATTGCAGGCAACTGTCGGTGGTTTCCCGGGCCAGGCGTCCGGCCTTGAGCTTGGCCATCGACGCCAGTCGCGTGACGTCCTGGCCGTTGATGTACTGCTCGGTGGCCTGGTAGACCAGCGCCCGCAGGCATTCGATCTCGCTGGCCAGCTCCGCCAGGCGAAAGTGGATCACCTGGTTATCGATCAGGGCTGCGCCGAAGGTCTTGCGTTCCTTGCAGTACTCGATGGTGTTGTCGATGCAATGCTCCAGGCCCTTGAGCATGTTGGCCGCGCCGAACAGGCGTTCTTCCTGGAATTGCAGCATCTGCATCATGAACCCGGCGCCCTCCTGGCCGATGCGATTGCGTTGTGGCACCCGCACGTCGTCGAAAAACACCTGGGCGGTTTCCGAGCTGCGCATGCCGAGTTTGTCCAGGTGCTGGCCAAGGCTGATGCCGGGGCTGTGCATCGGCACCATGATCAGCGACTTGTTGACGTGGGGCTTGTCGTCCGAGGTATTCGCCAACAGGCAGATGAAGTCAGCGCTTGGCGCATTGGTGATCCACATCTTGCTGCCATTGATGACGTAGTCGTCGCCGTCCTTGCGCGCGGTGGTCTTGAGGCCGGCGACGTCGGAGCCGGCGCCCACCTCCGAGACGCCGATGCAGCCCACCTGTTCGCCGCGGATGGCCGGGCGCAGGAAGGCTTCACGCAACTCATCGGAGCCGAAGCGGGCCAGGGCCGGGGTACACATGTCGGTTTGCACGCCGATGGACATGGGCACGCCGCCGCAATGAATGGTGCCGAATTCCTCGGCCGCGACGATCGAATAGCTGTAGTCCAGGCCCATGCCGCCGAAGGCCGCTGGTTTGGAGATGCCCAGCAGGCCCAGCTCGCCGGCCTTGCGGAAAACCTCATGGATGGGAAAACGCCCGGCTTTCTCCCATTCGTCGACGTAAGGGTTGATGTCATGCTCGACAAACTGGCGAACGGTGCGCCGCAGTGCTTCGTGTTCCTGGGTGAAGATCATTTTCAGTGTTCTCCTGTGAGCCGTGGAGCGTCCTCAGAAACGGGCCACGCCGAAGCTGTTGGCTTGCAGTGGCCGCTGCTCGGCCTCGTGACAGATGTCCAGCAGGTAGCCCAGCAAAGTGCGCGTGTCGCGCGGATCGATGAGCCCGTCGTCCCACAGGCTGGCGCTGCCGTAGAGGGCGGTGGACTGGCTGTCGAGTTTCTGCGCGGTGGTTTGTTCGAGCAGGTCCAGCGCCTTCGGGTCGGGGAGCAGGCCGTTCTTGATCTGCGTGGCCTCGGTGACCATGCGCAGGACCTTGCCGGCCTGGGCACCGCCCATCACCGCCGTATGGCTGTTGGGCCAGGCGAAGATGAAGCGTGGGTCCAGCCCACGGCCGCACATGGCGTAATTGCCGGCGCCATAGGAGCCGCCCACCACGACGGTCAGCTTGGGCACTCGGGCATTGGCCACGGCCTGGATCATCTTGGCGCCGTGCTTGATCACCCCTTGTCGCTCTGACTCGGTGCCGACCATGAACCCGGTGGTGTTGTGCAAAAACAGCAACGGCGTGCGGCTCTGGTCGCACAATTGGATGAACTGGGCGGCCTTGCTGGCGCCTTGCGGCGTGATGGGGCCGTTGTTGCCGATCAGGCCGCAGGCATGGCCGCGAATGTGCAGGTGACCGCAAATCGTCTGGGCGTCGAACTCGCTTTTGAAGGCCAGGAAATTCGAGCCGTCGGCGATGCGGGCGATGATTTCCTGCACGTCATAGGGTTTCTTCGGGTCGTCGGGGACCAGTCCCAATAATTCGTCGGCAGGGTAGAGCGGTTCCGGCCAGCTCCGTTCGGGCTGCGGTGGCAGTTGTGCATTCCAGGGCAGCAGGCTGAGAATCTCCCGGGCCAGGCGCACGCCGTCGGCGTCGTTCTCCGCCAGGTATTCGGCGGTGCCCGCCACCTGCGCATGCATCTGTGCACCGCCCAATTCCTCCTCGCTGGCCACTTCGCCGGTCGCGGCCTTGAGTAACGGCGGCCCGGCCAGGAACAAGCGCGCCTTGTCGCGCACCACCACCACGTAATCCGACAACCCTGGCTGATAAGCCCCGCCTGCGGTGGCCGAGCCATGCACCACGGTGATCTGTGGCAGGCCCATGGCCGACATGCGTGCCTGGTTGGCGAAGCAGCGTGCGCCTTCGACGAAAATCTGCGCGGCGTAATTGAGATTGGCGCCGCCACTTTCGGCGAGGGTGATGACCGGCAGTTTGTTTTCCATGGCGATCTGTTGCAGGCGCAGGGTCTTGTACAAGCCGCTGGGGGAAATCGTGCCGCCCTTGATTGCGCTGTTGTTGGCCACCACCAGCACCCGCACCCCGGACACGTAGCCGATCCCGGCGATCAGGCCGCCGCCGGCCTGGCTACCGTCCTTGTCGTCATGGAGTTTGTAGCCGGCCAGGCTCGCCAGTTCGAGGAACGGCGCGCCAGGGTCCAGCAGCAGGTTCAGGCGCTGGCGCGGCATCAATTGGCCGCGCTGGTCGAACTTGCCCTGGGCCTGGGCGGCTTTCTCCAGCACGGCCTGTTCGAGCTGGCGCAGCCGTTCGACACCGGCCAGCATCGCCGCGTGGTTGCGCGTGAAGTCAGCGCAGTGCGGGTCAAGGTGCGATTCGATGACTGGCATTGGAGTTCCTCATGTTCGAACAACTGCGCACAACCCTGTGGCGAGGGAGCTTGCTCCCGCTCGATTGCGCAGCAATCGCAAAAATCGGGGTCGCTGCGCAACCCAGCGGGAGCAAGCTCCCTCGCCACACAAAAGCTGCTGGGCATGTGCTTGACCGAGCGGCACGGGTCATGGCGACTCTCCCTGGCCGACCCGGTCGGCAATGTGCTGCGGCACCGGTATCTGGATCTCCAGCAACTGTTGGGCGAACGCCTTGCCCTGGGGATCGATGCGCAGACTGGCGACACCGCCCCCGCCGAGGGCGTTTTCCAGCAGGAAATTCAAGCTGTGGGTGCCCGGCAGGTACCAGCGTTCGACCCGGCCCAGCAGCGGGTCGAGCACGTGGCTCATCCAATCGACCAGCACCTCCGGGGTCAGCGCCTCGGCGATCCAGGGCAGGTATTCGGGGTCCCGGGCGATCACGCCAATGTTGCTGTGGTTGCCCTTGTCGCCGGAGCGCGCCACCGCCAGTTTGACCAACCGCACGCTGGCATCGGTCCGGCCTTGGGGTTTGGGCAGGTCCGGGGCGACGGGCAGATCGATGGTGTGCAGCGGTTTGAAAGCGGGCAGGGGACAAGGGTGACGCTGGCCGTCGAGTTCAATCTCGAGCCGGCAGGTGGCCTTGTCGATCAGGAACGAGAACAGGCGAATCAACGGTGACACCGTCGGCCGGCCGCCGACCAGCCCTGTCAGCCCTGGCGCCATGCCGGTGGCGGCTTGGGCGATTTCCCTGGAAAACAGCACCAGCGGCTGTTTCTCCGGGTGCCGAACCGCCAGCTTGATCACCACCTCACGACTGTCCCGGCGCTGACTGTGCTGGCCGTAAGTGGCTTCGCTGCCCAGCAGTTCGATGTTCACTTCGCTGTAGGGCGACCAGCCTCGTTGGCTGAAAATCTGTGAGGTCTTGGCGACGATTGCCTGGCTGATGCGTTCGGCCTTGGCCACCGCATCAATGCCGGCGATCAGGCAGGTGGCGGTGCAGCGCCAGCCGTCCGGCCAGGTGGCGCTGACCTTGTATTGATCGGTGGGCGGCAAGCCCTTGGCACCGTGGACGCGCACGGCGTGCTTGCCTTGCTGGATCAACCTGACCTGGCTGAAATCACAGATCACGTCCGGCAATAGATAGCCTTGCGGGTCGCCGATTTCGTAGAGCAACTGCTCGCCGACGGTCAATGGCGTGACCAATCCGCCGCTGCCTTCGGCTTTGGTGACCGTGAATTGGCCGTCGGCGCTGACCTCGACGATGGGAAAGCCGATGTGCTCGTAATCCGGCACTTGCTGCCAGTCGGTGAAGTTGCCGCCCGTGCACTGGGCGCCGCACTCGATCAGGTGCCCGGCCAGTGCGGCCTGGGCCAATCGGTCGTAATCGTCCCAGGCCCAGTCGAATTCATGCACCAGGGCGGCGCTGACCACGGCGCTGTCCACCACGCGACCGGTGATCACCACATCAGCCCCCAGGCGCAACGCCTCGACGATGCCGGGCGCGCCGAGGTAGGCGTTGATAGACACGCACGCGCAGGGCAGGGGTTCGCCACTGAACATTTCGCGAATGCCCTGGGCGGCGAGCCGTTCGAATTGCGGTTGCAGGTCATCGCCCAGCAGCACGGCGATCTTCAACGGCACGCCCCGCTGGTCGCAGGCCGCTTGCAGGGCCTTCGCACAGGCCCGGGGATTGACCCCGCCGGCGTTGCTGATGACACGGATCCCGTTGTCATGCAAACGCCCTAGCAACGGTGTGAGGACCTCGATGAAGTTCGTGGCGTATCCGCTCGAAGCATCCTTCAGCCGCGCCCCGGCCATGATCGACATCGTCACCTCGGCCAGGTAGTCGAACACCAGGTAATCCAGCGCCCCGCCCTCGACCAGTTGCGCCGCCGCAGTACAGGTATCGCCCCAGAAGGCGCTGGCACAACCGATACGGATCGTTTTGGGCATGGCGTTCCCTCCGGCAAAGGTGGTTCGAGACTACCAAGCAAGCGCTTGGTTTGTAAACGACCGCTGGTTCTTCTGGCCGAGCGCTTGCTTGGTTGCCTCGGTCAGCTTAAATTGCCCGCGCCACTGATGGTTTGGTGTGCAATTGCTCGCGCGTTGGTTGATCGACTGTAGGAGAGAATGGGTGGACGAGCAAAAAGCCCTGGGCGTGATGCGGGAGCTGGTCGACAACGGGCAACTGACCGACCCGGACAGTGCTCGCGGCAAACTGCTCCAGACCGCCGCCCACCTGTTTCGCAACAAAGGCTTCGAGCGCACCACGGTGCGTGACCTGGCCAGTGCCGTGGGCATCCAGTCGGGCAGCATTTTTCACCATTTCAAGAGCAAGGACGACATCCTGCGGGCGGTGATGGAAGAAACCATCCGCTACAACACCGCATTGATGCGCGCAGCCCTGGCCGAGGCAGACAGTGTGCGTGAGCGGGTATTGGCGCTGATCCGCTGCGAATTGCAGTCGATCATGGGCGGTACCGGCGAGGCCATGGCGGTGCTGGTCTATGAATGGCGTTCGTTATCGCAGGAAGGGCAGCGGCACGTGCTGGCCCTGCGTGATATTTATGAAGACTTGTGGCTCGAGGTCCTGGGCCAGGCCAAGGAGGCCGGGTATATTCGCGGTGACGTGTTCATTACCCGGCGGTTCCTCACGGGAGCGTTGTCCTGGACCACCACCTGGTTTCGCGCCGAAGGCAGCCTGAGCCTCGATGAGCTGGCCGAGCAAGCCCTGATCCTGGTGCTTGAAGAAAAACAATAATCGAGCAATACCTTAAATGACCGTGCGTGGCTGGCTAAGTGACTGAAACCGCCTAGCTTGATTGTTATTGATGGGGACTTTTGGGGAGTGGGTTATCTTGACGTTTTCGCCGATGGGGATGACCTCGCGTCTGGTGCTGGCTGCTCTGGCCGTTTTCCTGGTGTTGCCGACCGAGGCAGCGCAACTGGTACGGATCGGTGCGGCGCATTTTCCGCCTTATACCGTTCGTCCTGAGAACGGCGCCGACACCGGCCTGCTGCCGCAAATGGTGGAGGCCTTGAACCAGGCGCAAACCGACTATCAGTTCGTGCTGGTGCCGACATCGATCCCGCGTCGCTTCAATGATTTCAAGCAGGGCCGGGTCGACATGGCGATTTTCGAGAATCCCGAATGGGGTTGGCAGGATGTGCCACACACGTCGGTGGACATGGGCCTGGAAGATGCGGAAGTCTTCGTCGCCCAGCGCCAACCGGAACGCCAGCAAAGTTATTTCGCCGACCTCAGGGGCAAGCGCCTGGCGTTGTTCAGCGGTTATCACTACGCCTTTGCCGAATTCAACGCCGACCCCAAGTTTCTCGCCGGTCAATACAACGCCACGCTGACGTATTCCCACGATAGCAATCTGCTGATGGTCCTGCGCGGGCGCGCGGATATCGCCCTGGTGACCCGTTCGTACCTCAATGATTACGTGCTGCGCAATCCCGAAGTCGGCCCGCAATTGCTGGTGTCTGAGCGCATCGATCAGGTTTACCACCATTACGCGTTGATCCGGCCACAGGCGCCCATTTCCAGTGAGGCGTTTGCACAGTTGCTGCAAATGCTGCGGGATAACGGTCAGTTGCTGAACATCTTCCAGCCCTACCAGATTCATCTGGTGCCCATGCATTCCCATTGAATGCGCCACTAAATTTCCCTTCCTGGCTCACGTCCCACGTTGACTACCGACGAATACGCGAGCCCCTCCCATGTCCAACCTCAACCACCCGACGACGTTGCCCTTGCCCGGCGGCCGTCGCCTCGGCGCCGATGAAACCGAACGCCACCTGAGCCTGATGCTCGAAGGTGCGCCGCTGATCCGGCTGCGCCTTGCGCGAGGTCCCGAGCTGCACGTGCACTTGCAGGAGATCAACGACCGACCAGTAGGCCCGGCGCTATGGGCGGCCTGCTATTGGCTGTTTGCTCGCCATCCCGACTGCCAGCGCCTGACCTGGCACCTCGACGAGCGCCCCGGCGAAGCCTTGCTCAGCGGTTTGTTGACGGCCACTGAACGTGCCGGTGAGTACTTTTGCGAGCGCACAATGTTCTGGCAATTACCGCAGCCCTGGCTGGGGGAGTCGTTCAACGGCAGTTACCCGCAACAGATGGTCATCACCGATGGCCGCCGCCATCCACGTCGGCCCATCAAACCCCGTGGCGAGGTGTATCGGCGTTTCGATGCGCGGCTGGGGGCCTGGGTGTCCTTGCGCACCCTGGAAATCGAGCAGGACTTGGAACGTTTCAACCGCTGGCAGAACAGCCCGCGGGTGGCGAGCTTCTGGCAGGAGGAGGGCAGCCTGGAACAGCATCGCCAGTACCTGGGCAAGCTGCAGGCCGATCCCCGGGTCTTGACCCTGATCGGCTGTTTCGATGACCAGCCGTTCGCTTATTTCGAAGCCTATTGGGCCAAGGAAGATCGGATCGCGCCGTTCTATGACGCCGGCAACTACGATCGCGGCATCCACATGTTGGTGGGTGAAGAGCAACACCGAGGGCCGCACAAGGTGGCCAGTTGGCTGTCGGCGCTGGTGCATTACCTGTTCCTGGACGATCCGCGCACCCAGCGCGTGGTCGCCGAGCCCCGGGCCGACAATGCCCGGATGATCGGGCACCTGCACAACCAGTGTTTCCACTGTGAAAAGGAATTTGATTTCCCTCACAAACGCGCGGCGCTGATGATCCTGGGGCGTGAGCGGTTTTTTGATCGGTGTGGGTTGATGTAAGGGTAGGGGCGGTCATCAGGCCGCCATCGCGGGCAAGCTCGCTCCCACAGGGATTTGTGGTGAACACCAACGTTGTGAACACCCAAATCCCTTGTGGGAGCGAGCTTGCTCGCGATGGGGCCAGCAAAGCCACTGCAAAATCAACGCCGGGCGAAGGTATCCCCGCGAACCCCCGACACCTTGCGGCAATGCACCAGGGCATCGCGGATCATGAAGTTCACCAGGGTCGGCGAGACCCCCAGTTCCTTGGCGATGTCCTTCTGTGGCACGCCATGCAGGCGATACATCTCGAAGGCATAGCGGGTGCGGCTGGGCAGTTCGGTCAGCGCGTCGGCGATGTGTTCCAGCGTGGAAAAGTTGATATGGGAGGTTTCTGGCGAAGCACCCTGGATCACCACGTTCAACCCTTCCTCTTCCGGCCCCGAGTATTTCTGTTCCAGCGCCTGCTTGCGGTAGTGGTCGATCGCCAGGTTGCGCACGATCTGGAACAGATAGCTGAGCTGCGCCTTGAACGAGGAGGTGATCTGGGGCGCCGATTGCAGCCGGAAAAATGCGTCCTGCACCACGTCCTCCGCGCGGGATCGGCAGCCGGTAATGCGTGCCGCGATCTTGACCAGGATCAATCGGTTGTCCACGAATGCCTGGAGTAACGGTGAGTCGCACCTGCTTGTGGATACTTGTTCCGTCATGGAATTCACCTTGCTGCAAAAAGTTAGCAGGACGTCCGGATGCCGGACCCGTCCTACACATCGAGCGCCAAATTAGGCTTAATGATAATGATTGTCAATTGAGAAGAAGAATTATTGATGCAATAAAGTCCAGCCTCGGCACCGCGACCCATTGCCGCGGTGCCTGGCAGTTGGCTGCTTCGCAGCAGGCCTCGGTGAGTCGGCTGCCCGACTAATTATTTGCCGCGGTTATCCGTTCCATGGGGGACAACTTGCAAGCCGAATTCAGGCAGGAAACCCCCATGACCGACGCGTTCGAACTCCCCAGCACCCTGGCTCATGCCCTCCAGCGCCGCGCCGCGTTGACGCCGGACCGGGTGGCCCTGCGCTTCCTTGCCGACACCCCCGGGCAGGGTGTGGTGTTGAGTTATCGCGACCTGGACTTGCGTGCCCGGACCATCGCCGCCGCTTTGCAGGCCGAGGCCGCGCTGGGTGATCGCGCCGTGCTGCTGTTCCCCAGCGGCCCTGACTACGTCGCGGCGTTCTTTGGTTGCCTCTATGCCGGGGTGATTGCCGTGCCGGCCTATCCGCCGGAGTCCACCCGTCGCCATCATCAAGAGCGCTTGCTGTCGATCATTGCCGACGCCGAACCGCGCCTGTTGCTCACCCGCAGTGATCTGCGCGAGCCGTTGCAAGCCATCGAATCGGCGCCGCCGGTGTTGTGTGTCGATACCCTCGACCCGTCCCGCGCCGGGCAATGGCGGATGCCGACGCTGCAGGACGATGACATTGCCTTCCTGCAATACACCTCCGGCTCCACCGCGTTGCCCAAGGGTGTGCAGGTCAGCCACGGCAACCTGGTGGCCAACGAGTTGCTGATCCGCCATGGCTTTGGCATCGACCTGAACCCTGATGACGTCATCGTCAGTTGGCTACCGCTGTACCACGACATGGGGTTGATCGGCGGTCTGTTGCAGCCGGTGTTCAGCGGTGTCCCCTGCGTATTGATGTCCCCGGCTTACTTCCTGGCCCGCCCCCTGCGTTGGCTCGAAGCGATCAGCGAATACGGCGGCACCATCAGCGGTGGCCCGGACTTCGCCTATCGGCTGTGCAGCGAACGGGTCAGTGACTCGGCCCTGCAGCGTCTCGACCTGAGCGGCTGGCGCGTGGCCTATTCCGGTTCCGAGCCGATCCGCCTCGACACGCTGGAGCGGTTTGCCGAGAAGTTCGCCCGGTGCGGTTTCACGCCGGACAATTTCATGGCCTCCTACGGCCTGGCCGAAGCGACCCTGTTCGTCGCTGGCACGCCACGCCGCCACGGCATTCCTTCGCTGCGGGTGGATGATGCGGCACTGGCGCAAAACCGAGCCGAGCCGGGGCAGGGCAGTGCGGTGATGAGTTGCGGTGTCAGTCAGCCCGGGCACGCGGTGCTGATCGTCGAGCCCGCTACGGCGCAGCCGTTGGCCGACAATCAGGTCGGTGAAGTCTGGGCTGCCGGCCCGAGCATCGCCCTGGGCTATTGGCGCAACCCCGAAGCCAGCGCCAAGACCTTTGTCCAGCACGATGGCCGGACCTGGCTGCGTACCGGCGACCTGGGTTTCCTGCGCGACGGCGAGCTGTTCATCACCGGTCGCCTGAAAGACCTGCTGATCGTGCGCGGGCATAACCTCTATCCCCAGGACATCGAGCAAGCCATCGAGCGCGAAGTGGAGGTGGTGCGCAAGGGCCGGGTGGCGGCGTTCGCGGTCAACGACAACGGCGAGGAAGGCATCGGCATCGCTGCGGAAATCAGCCGCAGCGTGCAGAAAATCCTGCCGCCCGAAGCCTTGATCAAAGCCATTCGCCAGGCCGTGGCCGAGGCCTGCCAGCAAGCCCCGAGCGTGGTGGCGCTGCTCAATCCCGGCGCGTTGCCCAAGACCTCCAGCGGCAAGTTGCAGCGCTCGGCGTGTCGCAGTCGATTGGCCGACGGCAGCTTGGACAGTTATGCACAGTTCCCGTCAGCCGAGGTAGAAGACGCTGATGAGTCTGCGCCGTCCTCCGAGCTGCAAACGCTCATCGGCCAAATCTGGCGGGAGCAGCTGCAGGTCGAACAAGTCCAGGCTGACGATCACTTCTTCCTGTTGGGCGGTAATTCCATCGCCGCCACCCAGGTGATCGCACGACTACGGGAGATCCTGGGGCTGGAACTGAACCTGCGCCTGCTGTTCGAAGCCCCGACCCTGGCCGCGTTCGCCGAAGCGGTGGCGAACCAGCAACAGGACGGCGGCCAGCCTCAAGGAGCGATCAGCGCATTGTCGCGGGACGAAGCGTTGCCGCAATCCCTGGCCCAGAACCGTTTGTGGATTACCTGGCGGCTTGACCCGACGAGCCATGCCTACAATATTCCCGGCGCCTTGCGCCTGCGCGGCGAGCTGGACGAAGACGCGTTGCGCACCAGTTTCCAGCAACTGATCGAGCGTCATGAGTCCCTGCGCACGCGGTTCCTGGAGCGCGATGGCGTGGCGCTGCAACAGATCGATCCAGCAGGGGAATTCAAGCTGCATGTCATCGACCTCGGCGACCTGCCTGCCGACTCGCGCGAAGCCCGGGCGCGGCAGGTTCGAGAAGACGAAGCGGCCACGCCGTTCGATCTGGAGAAAGGGCCGCTGCTGCGGGTCAGCCTGTTACGCCTCGACGAGGATGATCACCAACTGCTGGTGACGTTGCACCACATCATCGCCGACGGCTGGTCGATGAGTGTCTTGATCGAAGAATTCTCCCGCTTGTACGCCGCCGCCTCCCAAGGCCAGGTTGCTGAACTGGCGCCATTGCCGTTGCAATACGCCGACTACGGCAGTTGGCAACGTCAATGGCTCGCCCAGGGCGAGGCCGAGCGCCAACTGAGCTACTGGAAGCAGCAACTGGGCGCTGAACAATCGGCCCTGGTGCTGGGCACGGATCACCCACGCAGCGCGCAACGCCAGCGCAGCGCCGCGCGGCACAGCCTGCGCCTGGACAAGGACCTCGGCGAGGCCCTGCGCCACGTGGCCCAGGCCCATGACGCGACGCCGTTCATGCTGTTGCTAGCAGCCTTCCAGGCGCTGTTGCAGCGTTACACCGGGCAATCCGACATTCGCATCGGCGTGCCCAACGCCAACCGTCCGCGCCTGGAAACCCAGGGGCTGATCGGCTTCTTCATCAACACCCAGGTGCTGCGCGGGCAGGTCGATTCCCGTCAACCGTTCGCCGCGCTGCTGGCCCAGGCCCGGGAAGCCACGCTCGGGGCCCAGGCCCACCAGGACTTGCCATTCGAACAACTGCTCGAAGCGTTTCCCGAGGCGCGCGAGCAAGGCCTGTTCCAAGTGATGTTCAACCACCAGCAGCGTGACCTGGGTGCCTTGCGCCGTCTGCCGGGGCTGCTGGCCGAGGAATTGTCGTGGCACAGCCGCGAAGCCAAGTTCGACCTGCAATTGCACAGCGAAGAAGATCGCAATGGCCGGTTGACCCTGTCGTTCGACTACGCCGACGAACTGTTCGAGGCGGCGACCATCGAGCGGTTGGCAACGCATTACTGCAACCTGTTACGGGCGGTCTGTGCTGATCCGCAGCAAGCCATCGGCGATGTACCGTTATTGACCGCCGATGAACACAGCCAACAGCAGCAGTGGAGCGCGGCCCCGTGTGCGTCGGCCAGCCAATGGCTGCCGGAGCTGTTGAACGAGCAGGCCCGCAGCACGCCGCAACGGATCGCCCTGCGCTGGGACGGTGGTCAACTCGATTATGCCGAGCTGCACGCCCAGGCCAATCGCCTGGCCCACTACCTGCGGGACAAGGGCGTGGGCCCGGACGTGTGCGTAGCGATTGCCGCCGAGCGTTCGCCGCAGTTGCTCATCGGTGTGCTGGCCATCATCAAGGCCGGCGGTGCCTATGTGCCGCTGGATGCGGACTACCCGGCCGAACGCCTGGCCTACATGCTCCATGACAGTGGCGTCGACCTGCTGCTGACCCAGACCGCGTTGCTGGAGCGTTTACCCGCCTGCGACGGCGTCAGTGTCATCGCCATGGACGCCCTGCACCTGGAACAATGGCCGAGCAACCCGCCGGGCCTGCACCTGCACGGCGACCACCTGGCCTACGTGATCTACACCTCCGGCTCCACCGGCCAGCCCAAAGGCGTCGGCAACACCCATGCGGCCCTGGCCGAGCGCCTGCAATGGATGCAAGCGACCTATGGGCTGGATGCCACCGATGTGCTGATGCAAAAGGCCCCCATCAGTTTCGACGTGTCGGTCTGGGAGTGCTTCTGGCCGCTGATCACCGGCAGTCAACTGGTCCTGGCTGGCCCCGGCGAGCACCGTGACCCGCACCGCATCGCCCAGTTGGTGCAGCAGTTTGGCGTTACCACGCTGCACTTCGTACCGCCGCTGCTCAGCCTGTTTGTCGATGAACCACTGAGCGCCCGCTGCACCAGCCTGCGCCGGCTGTTCTCTGGTGGCGAGGCCTTGCCCGCCGAACTGCGCAACCGGGTGTTGGCGCAACTGCCGTCAGTGCAATTACACAACCGCTACGGCCCGACCGAAACCGCGATCAACGTCACCCATTGGCATTGCACCGAGGCCGATGGTGAGCGCTCGCCGATCGGCCGGCCCTTGGGCAATGTCCTGTGCCGGGTACTCGACAGCGACCTCAATCCCGTGCCGGCCGGTGTGCCAGGCGAGCTGTGCATTGGCGGCCTGGGCCTGGCCCGGGGTTACCTCGGGCGTCCGGGCCTGAGCGCCGAGCGTTTTGTTGCCGACCCATTGGGACAGTCCGGTGCGCGGCTGTACCGTACCGGCGACCGTGCGCGTTGGAACGCCGACGGCGTGATCGAATACCTTGGCCGTCTCGATCAGCAGGTCAAGCTGCGCGGCTTCCGGGTTGAGCCGCAGGAAATCGAAGCGCGCCTGCTGGCCCAGGACGGCGTCGCCCAAGTGGCGGTGCTGGTGCGCGACACCTCGGCTGGCCCGCAGTTGATCGGCTATTACACCGCCCCGGATGTCGCTCAGGACCAGGACGCGTTGAACATTCGACTCAGAACCGCCCTGGCCGCCGAACTGCCCGACTACATGGTACCCACCCAACTGCTGCGCCTGGACGCTATGCCCCTGGGGCCGAGCGGCAAGCTCGACCGCCGCGCCTTGCCCGAACCGCAATGGCAGGTGCGCGAGCACGTCGAGCCGGCCAGCGTCCTCGAGCAACAAATCGCCGGCATCTGGCGCGAGGTGCTGGGCCTTGCGCGCATCGGCCTGCGGGACGATTTCTTTGCGCTCGGCGGTCATTCGCTGCTGGCGACCCAGATCATTTCCCGCACCCGCCAAACCTGCGACGTCGAACTGCCGCTGCGCACTTTGTTCGAGGCCAGTGAGCTGGGGGCCTTCGCCGAACAGGTGCGCTTGATCCAGGCCAGCGGCCAGGCCAACCGCCAGCCACCGATCGAGAAGGTTGACCGCAGCCAACCGGTGCCGCTGTCCTACTCCCAGCAGCGCATGTGGTTCCTCTGGCAGATGGAGCCGGACAGCCCGGCCTACAACGTCGGTGGCATGGCGCGCCTGCGCGGGGTGCTGGATGTCGGGCGCTTCGAGGCGGCCTTGCAGGCGTTGATCCTGCGCCACGAAACCCTGCGCACCACGTTCCCGAGCGTTGACGGCGTGGCCCACCAGCAGGTGCACGGCGAGACGGGCCTGCGCATGGACTGGAAGGACTTCTCGATGCTGGCCTTTGATGTCCGCGAACAGCGGGTGCAGCAACTGGCCGACAGCGAGGCCCACAAGCCCTTCGACCTGGAAACCGGACCGCTGCTGCGGGCCTGTCTGGTCAAGACCGCCGAGCATGAGCATTACTTTGTCCTGACGCTGCACCACATCGTCACCGAAGGTTGGGCGATGGACATTTTCGCCCGTGAACTGAGCGCGCTGTACGAAGCCTTTATCGACGATCGCGAATCGCCCCTGGAACCCTTGCCGGTGCAGTACCTGGACTACAGCGTCTGGCAGCGTCAGTGGTTGGAGTCCGGCGAGCGTCAGCGACAACTCGACTATTGGACCGCGCAACTGGGTCGCGAACATCCGCTGCTGGAGCTGCCCGGCGATCGCCCGCGTCCGTCGGTGCAAAGTCATCGCGGCGAACTGTTCCGTTTCGACCTCAGTGATGAGCTGGCCGCGCGGATCCGTGCCTTCAACGCGCAACAGGGCCTGACCTTATTCATGACCATGACCGCCGCCCTGGCCGTGTTGCTCTACCGCTACAGCGGCCAGACCGACTTGCGCATCGGCGCGCCGGTGGCGAACCGCATCCGCCCGGAAAGTGAAGGGCTGATCGGCGCGTTCCTCAACACCCAGGTGTTGCGTTGCCAGCTCGACGGGCAGATGTCGGTGGGCGAGCTGTTCGAACAGGTGCGCCACACCGTCATCGAAGGCCAGTCCCACCAGGATTTGCCATTCGATCATTTGGTGGAAGCCCTGCAACCGCCGCGCAGTGCGGCTTACAACCCGCTGTTCCAGGTGATGTGCAACGTGCAGCGCTGGGAGTTCCAGCAGAGCCGCACGTTGGCCGGCATGACGGTGGAATACCTGGTCAACGACGCCCGGGCCACCAAGTTCGACCTCAACCTGGAAGTCACCGACCTGGACCAACGCCTGGGTTGCTGCCTGACCTACAGCACCGACCTGTTCGACGAACCGCGCATCGCGCGCATGGCCGGGCACTGGCGCAATCTGCTGGAAGCGTTGCTGGACGATCCGGCCCGACGCCTGAGCGAACTGCCGTTGCTGGACACCCGCGAGCAGCAACAACTGCTCGACAGCCTGGGTGTCGAGGCTGGTGAGCATCGCCTGGATCGATGCCTCCATGAGTTGTTCGACGAACAGGCGCGGATGCGTCCCGATGCGCCGGCCCTGACTTTTGCCGGGCAGACCTTGACGTATGCGCAACTGGACAGCAGTGCCAATCGTCTGGCCTGGATGCTGCGCGAGCGAGGCGTCGGGCCGCAGGTACGTGTCGGCCTGGCCCTGGAGCGTTCGCTGGAAATGGTCATTGGCCTGCTGGCGATTCTCAAGGCCGGCGGTGCCTACGTGCCGCTGGATCCGGAATACCCGCTGGATCGCCTGCACTACATGATCGAAGACAGTGGCATCAGCCTGTTGCTCAGCGACCGGGCGATGCTCCAGGCCCTCGGTGCATTGCCCGACGGCGTGGGCTGCTGGTGCCTGGAAGATGATTCGCCGGCCTTGGCGCAGTACCCGGATCACGCGCTGCCGTTGATCAATCTGCCGCAACACCAGGCCTACCTGATCTACACCTCCGGCTCCACCGGCAAGCCCAAGGGCGTGGTGGTGTCCCATGGTGAAATCGCCATGCATTGCCAGGCAGTGATCCAGCGTTTCGGCATGCGCCCGGACGATTGCGAGCTGCACTTCTATTCCATCAACTTCGATGCGGCCACTGAACGTCTGCTGGTGCCATTGCTCAGTGGCGCCCACGTGGTGCTGCGGGCCCAGGGCCAATGGGACGCCGAGGAAATCTGCGGGCTGATTCGCCAGCATCGCATCAACATTCTTGGCTTCACCCCCAGCTACGGCAGCCAGTTGGCGCAGTGGCTGGCGACCCAGGGACAGACCCTGCCGGTGCGCATGTGCATCACCGGTGGCGAAGCCCTGACGGGCGAGCATTTGCAGCGCATTCGCGCGGCGTTCAACCCGAGCCTGTTCTTCAATGCCTATGGTCCGACCGAAACCGTGGTCATGCCTCTGGCGAGCCTGGCCCCCGAGCAATTGGAGGAGGGCGCGGCCAGTGTGCCGATTGGCAGCGTGATTGGCGCCCGCATGGCGTACATCCTCGACGCCGACCTGGCGTTGGTGCCGCCAGGCGCCACCGGTGAGTTGTATGTGGGTGGCGCCGGTCTGGCCCAGGGTTATCACCAGCGTCCGGGGATGACCGCCGAGCGTTTCGTCGCCGACCCGTTCGCCACCGACGGTGGGCGCCTGTATCGCACCGGCGACCTGGTGCGCCAGCGTGCCGATGGGCTGGTGGAGTACCTGGGACGGATCGACCATCAGGTGAAAATCCGCGGCTTCCGTATCGAGCTGGGGGAAATCGAAACCCGTTTGCTGGAACATGACGCGGTGCGCGAGGCCGTGGTACTGGCCCTCGACACGCCGGGGGGCAAGCAACTGGCCGGCTATCTGGTGAGCGACGTCGCCAGCCAGGACGACGGGCGACAAGCGGCCCTGCGCGACGCCTTGAAAAACCACCTCAAGGCCCAGTTGCCGGACTACATGGTGCCCACGCACCTGATCCTGCTGGCGAGCATGCCGCTGACCGCCAACGGCAAGCTCGACCGCCGCGCCTTGCCGATGCCCGATCCCGAACTCAATCGCCAACACTACGTGGCGCCGAGCAATGCCCTGGAACAGACCTTGGCGGCGATCTGGTGCGACGTGCTGAACGTGACGCAGGTGGGCCTCAACGATAATTTCTTCGAGCTGGGCGGCGATTCGATCCTGTCCATCCAGGTGGTCAGCCGCGCTCGGCAGCAGGGCATTCATTTCACCCCCCGGGACTTGTTCCAGCACCAGACCGTGCAGACTTTGGCCGCGGTTGCCACGCGCAGCCAGCAGGTGCTTGCCGAGCAGGGCCTGTTGCAGGGTGAGTCCGGGCTGACGCCGATCCAGCACTGGTTCTTCGAGCGCCCGATCCCCAACCGGCATCACTGGAATCAGGCGCTGGTGCTGGAGCCGACTACGGCGCTGGCGCCGCAACCGCTGGAACAGGCACTGCGCAGCCTCCTCCAGCACCATGATGCCTTGCGCCTGGGCTTCGACGAAAGCACCGGGCACTGGCAGGCCGAGCACCAGCCGTTGTCTGACGCGGCGCTGTTGCGGCACGTGTCCGTGGACACCGCGCAGGATTGCGAAGCGTTGTTTGCCGAGACGCAGAGCCGTTTCAATCTGGCCACCGGGCCATTGCTGCGCGCAGTGCTGGCGCAGTTCCCCGACGGCCAGCAACGGTTGCTGATCGTCATCCATCACCTGGTGGTCGACGGTGTGTCGTGGCGGGTGTTGATGGACGATTTGCAAACCGTCTACCGCCCGCTCGCCATCGGGCAGGCGGCGCAATTGTCAGCCAAGACCAGCCCAATGCGGGACTGGGCCGCGCGCTTGCAGGCTTACGCCGGCAGCGAATCTCTGCGCGAAGAACTGGCGTGGTGGCAAGCACAGTTGAGCGGCACGCAGGTGCCGCTGCCGTGCGCAAATCCCGAGGGCGGGCTCCTGGAACGTCATGCTGAAACCGTCAGCGTGCGCCTGGACGCCGAGCGCACCCGGCAACTGTTGCAACAGGCGCCGAGCGCCTACCGCACCCAAGTCAACGACCTGCTGCTTACCGCCCTGGCCCGTGTGCTGTGCCGCTGGAGCGGCCATGCCTCGGCCCTGGTCCAGCTTGAAGGCCACGGCCGCGAAGCGCTGTTCGACGACATTGACCTGACCCGCACCGTCGGCTGGTTCACCAGTGTCTATCCCGTGCGCCTGAGCCCAGCGGCCGAAGACTTCGGAGCGTCTATCAAGGCCATCAAGGAACAATTGCGCGCAGTGCCCCACAAGGGCCTCGGCCATGGCGTATTGCGCTACCTGGCCGACGCCGCGACTCGCCAGACGATGGCCAACCTGCCGCATGCGGCGATCACCTTCAACTACCTGGGCCAGCTCGACCAGACCTTGGGTCATGATGCGCTGTTCCAGCCGCTGGAGGCGCCGTTGGGGGCGATCCACGATCCCGATGCGCCGCTGCCCAATGAGCTGAGTATCGACAGCCAGGTCAGCGGTGGCGAGTTGGTGCTGCGCTGGACGTTCAGCCGCGAACGGCATGATCGTCAGGCCATCGCGACCCTGGCCGATGCCTACCTCGATGAGTTGCAACGCCTGATCGAGCACTGCCTGACAGACGAGGCGGGCGGCCTGACACCATCGGACTTCCCCTTGGCGAAGCTGACCCAGGGCCAGCTCGACAGCCTGCCGGTGCCGGCCGCGCAGATCGAAGACGTCTACCCGCTGACGCCGATGCAGGAAGGCATGCTTCTGCACACCTTGCTGGAACCGGGCACGGGCCTGTACTACATGCAGGATCGCTACCGCATCAACAGCGAACTGGACCCGCAGCGTTTTGCCCAGGCCTGGCAGGCGGTTATCGCCCGGCATGAAGCCTTGCGCGCGTCGTTCTGCTGGAACGTTGGCGAAGACATGCTGCAAATTATCCACCGGCCCGGCAGCACGCCGGTGGATTATCTCGACTGGTCCGAGGTGCCCGAAGACGCCCAGGAAGCCAAGCTCCAGGCACTGCTCAAGAACGAGCGAGAGGCCGGTTTCGATCTGTTGAACCAGGCGCCATTCCATCTGCGGCTGATTCGGGTCGGCGCGGCACGCTACTGGTTCATGATGAGTAACCACCACATTCTCATCGATGCGTGGTGCCGTTCGCTGCTGATGGACGACTTCTTCGAGATCTACACCGCCCTGGGTGAAAACCGCGAACCGCAGTTGACCGTGCCGCCGCGCTATCGCGACTACATCGGCTGGTTGCAGCGCCAGAGCCTGGCCGAAGCCCGCCAGTGGTGGCAGCGCAACCTGCAAGGTTTCGAGCGGACCACGCCGATCCCTGGCGACCGGCCGTTCCTGCGCGAGCACGCCGGTGACAGCGGCGGCATGATCGTCGGCGACTGCTACACCCGTCTCGATGCCCGGGACGGCGCACGGCTGCGGGAACTGGCCCAGGCCCATCAACTGACGGTCAACACCTTCGCCCAAGCGGCGTGGGCCCTGGTCCTGCGGCGGGGCAGCGGCGACCGCGACGTGCTGTTCGGCGTCACCGTGGCCGGGCGCCCGGTGGAACTGCCGCAGATGCAACGCACTGTGGGGCTGTTCATCAATAGCATCGCCTTGCGCGTGCAGATGCCCGAGGACCATCAACGTTGCAGCGTGCGCCAGTGGCTCAGCGATTTGCTGGACCACAATATGCAACTGCGCGAATACGAATATCTGCCGCTGGTGAGCATCCAGGAGGCCAGCGAACTGCCCAAGGGCCAGCCGCTGTTCGACAGTTTGTTCGTGTTCGAGAATGCGCCCGTGGAGGTCTCGGTGCTGGACCGCGCCCAAAGCCTCAACGCCACTTCGGACTCGGGCCGCACCCACACCAACTTCCCGCTGACGGCGGTCTGCTACCCGGGCGATGACCTGGGGCTGCACCTTTCCTACGACCAGCGCTACTTCGATGAGGCCACCGTCCAGGGCTTGCTGAGTGAGTTCAAGCGGCTGCTGCTGGCGCTGATGGAGGGCTTGCACGGTGACATGAGCGAGTTGCCGCTGATCGGTGCCCAAGAGCAGGATTTCCTGATTGAAGGCTGCAACCAGAGCGAACATGCCTATCCGTTGGAACAGAGCTACGTCGAGCTGTTCGAGGCGCGGGTCGCGGCTCATCCCCACCGCTCTGCGGTCAGTTGCCTGGACACGAGCTACAGCTACGCCGAGCTGAATGCACGCAGCAACCGCCTCGGCCACGCCCTGATCGCTGCCGGTGTCGGCCTGGATCAGCCCGTAGCGCTGCTGGCCGAACGGGATGCCGAGCTGCTGGGTATGATCATCGGCAGCTTCAAGGCCGGTGCCGGCTACCTGCCGCTGGATCCCGGCCTGCCGAGCCAGCGCCTGGGCCGTATCATCGAATTGAGTCGCACGCCGTTACTGGTTTGCACCCAGGCCTGCCAGGCCCAGGCGCAGGCGTTGCTGGACGAGTTCGCCTGCTCCGGACGACCGAAGTTGCTGGTGTGGGAAGCCGTCCAGGCCAGCGCTCTTTCGCTGGAAAACCCAGGGGTCTACAGCGGGCCGGATAACCTCGCCTACGTGATCTACACCTCCGGTTCCACCGGCCTGCCCAAAGGCGTGATGGTGGAGCAGCGAGGGATGCTCAATAACCAACTGAGCAAAGTGCCGTACCTGGCGCTGAGCGAGGTGGATGTGATTGCCCAGACGGCGTCCCAGAGCTTCGATATTTCGGTCTGGCAGTTCCTGGCCGCGCCGTTGTTCGGTGCCCGGGTCGACATCGTGCCCAACGCCATCGCCCACGACCCGCAAGGGCTGCTGGAGCATGTGCAGCAGCAGGGCATCACCGTGCTGGAAAGCGTGCCGTCGCTGATCCAGGGCATGCTTGCCCAGGAACGCATCGGTCTGGACGGCTTGCGCTGGATGCTGCCCACCGGCGAAGCGATGCCGCCGGAACTGGCCCACCAGTGGTTGTTGCGTTACCCGGACATCGGTCTGGTCAACGCCTACGGCCCGGCGGAGTGTTCCGACGACGTGGCGTTCTTCCGGGTGGACCTGGCCTCGACCCGTGGTACGTATCTGCCGATTGGCACGCCCACCGACAACAATCGCCTGTACCTGCTCGACGGCGCGCTGGACCTGGTGCCGCTGGGCGCGGTGGGTGAGTTGTGCGTGGCGGGCATCGGGGTTGGCCGCGGTTATGTCAGCGATCCCCTGCGTACTGCCCCGGTCTTTGTGCCCAACCCATTCGGCGCGCCGGGGGAGCGGCTGTACCGTACCGGCGACCTGGCGCGGCGGCGCAGCGATGGGGTGTTGGAGTACGTCGGGCGCATCGACCATCAGGTGAAGATCCGCGGCTACCGCATCGAGCTGGGTGAAATCGAGGCGCGCTTGCATGAACAGCCGGAAGTGCGTGATGGGGCGGTGGGTGTGCAGGAGGGCGTCAATGGCAAACATCTGGTGGGCTATCTCGTTGCCACCGACTCGGCGCTCAAACCCGCCGAACGCCTGGAACGCATCAAGCAGCGCCTGCGGGCCGAATTGCCGGAATACATGGTGCCGCTGCACTGGCTGTGGCTCGAGCGCCTGCCGCTCAACGCCAACGGCAAGCTCGACCGCAAGGCCTTGCCGGCCCTGGAGATCGGCCAGTTGCAAAGCCAGGACTACCAAGCCCCCGGCAATGAACTGGAGCAGATCCTGGCAGACATCTGGGCCCAGGTGCTGAAAGTCGAGCGGGTGGGGGTGCGGGACAACTTCTTCGAACTGGGTGGGCATTCCTTGCTGGCGACGCAAATCGCCTCACGGGTGCAAAAGGCCCTGCAACGCAACGTACCGCTGCGGGCGATGTTCGAATGCAGCACGGTGCAGGAACTGGCCGACTACATCGATGGGCTGGCGGCCAGCGAGATCACCGAGGAGAAGGTAGATCGGTTGAATGATTTGATGGCGGAGTTGGAAGGAATGTAGTTTTGCGGCGTCTATGAAGACCTCATCGCGAGCGAGCTCGCTCCCACAGTGGTTTGTGTACGACGCGAATCTTCTGTGCGAGCTTGCTTGCGATGACTTTATTTTTTGCAACACTCTTCCGGTTTACTGAAAAAGGTCACGCCGGAGGCAAATGCGCCAATCTTCTGGAGGCTGTCATTGACCGCATCCAGCAAACCGAACTGTTCCGGGGTCTGGGAGTTGTCATACGCGGCCAGAATCGCCTCGAAGAATTGCAGTTTCCCCTTGGCTCGCTGGCCGGACGGTTTGTCCGTGTTGGCAGCCTTGGGCTTCAGGAGATCAACTTGCTCTTGGGCGAACGCTTGAAGCTCAGCTTTAGTCATGAGGATTCTCCATCCGCTGTCGTTCCGAGTGTCCAAGCTATCGCCGGCGCTGCGGCAAATCTACTGTCAGACTTTACAGGTCCGTTCAGGTAGGGATAGCTGTGGCGATTGACGATTGGCCGTTTATCGGGTCAGGCTGCCGGGGCTTTGCACATTCAGACAAGGAGTTTCTCGATGCCAATTGCAATGATCGACGGACAACCCCTTTACTACCTGGACCAGGGTCAGGGCCCGGTGGTGCTGCTGGGCGGCAGCTATCTGTGGGACCACGCCATGTGGGCGCCGCAGATCGAGGTGTTGTCCAGGCATTACCGGGTGATCGCTCCGGACCTTTGGGGCCATGGCCAGTCGGGGCAAATGCCGGAGGGCATGAGTTCGCTGAACGATCTGGCCCGCCAGATGATGGAGCTGCTGGATGACTTGAGCATCGACTGCTTCCACCTGGTGGGGCTTTCAGTGGGCGGGATGTGGGGGGCGCGGCTGGCGCTGGCGGCGCCCACGCGGATCCAGTCGCTGGTGCTGATGGACACTTACGTGGGCGTCGAGCCAGAACAGACCCGTCAGTACTACTTTTCACTGTTCGACAAGATCGAAGCCAGCGGCAGCATTCCCGAGCCGTTGCTGGACATTGTCGTGCCGATCTTCTTCCGACCGGGTATCGACCCGCAATCGGCGCTCTACCAGCAGTTTCGCGCCACATTGGCCGCGCTGCCAAGCGATCGCCTGCGCGCCAGCATCGTACCGCTGGGGCGGATCATTTTCGGTCGGGACGATATCTTGCCACGCCTGCATGCGCTGGATGCCAAGGGCACAGTGGTGATGTGCGGCGACCAGGACAAACCGCGTCCGCCGTCCGAGTCGCTGGAAATGGCCGAGCTGATCGGTTGCCCCCATGTGTCGATTCCGGAGGCGGGGCATATTTCCAATCTGGAGAATCCGGAATTCGTGACCGGGGCGTTGCTGGAGTTCCTGACGCGCAAGCACTGAAATTGTGGCGAGGGGATTTATCCCCGTTGGGCTGCGAAGCAGCCCTGAAACCTGACACCTCGGTGAACCTGACAAACCAAGTCGACAGCATTGGGGCCGCTTCGCGCCCCAGCGGGGATAAATCCCCTCGCCACAGGTGTTTGTCCAGGGCTTTACTTCGGCCCGAGAATTTTCACCAGCTTGTCCGGCGACGGCGCGCCTTGCTGCTGTTGCAGCTCGCCTTTGTCATCCAGATAGAAAATCGCCGGGGTGGCGGACAGTTCCAGTTCGTCCATCAACTGCTGGTTGGCGTCCAGTTTTGCCTGGATGGCCGGCGGTATGTCCTTGAGCGGTTTGAGCGGGCTGCCCTTGCCGGCCTTTTCATGCTCGGCCAGGGCTTTTTCCGGGTCCTTGGCCGCCAGCAAGGCGGCGGATTTACCTGGGCTGTCTTCGCGGATGATGCCCACCATGATGTGGCGCAACTGCACCTTGCCGGCCTTGACCCAGGGCCGAGCCTGTTCCCAGAACATGTTGCAGTACGGGCAGTTCGGGTCGCTGAACAGGTACACCGTGCGCGGTGCGTCCTTGTTGCCGTCGGCGATCCAGTTGCTGCCCTCCATCTTCGCCCAGATGGCCTTGGCCATCGGTGCATAAACCAGTTTTTGCAGTGGCTCGGCGCTCAGGTCCTTGCCGTCGGCGTCGTACAGGTTGCCCAGCAGGACGTGCTGCCCATCCGGGGTCAGGTACAGCGCCATGCCACGGTTCTGGTATTGCGCCGCGTAACCGCGCAAGCCGTCCGGCGCGTCGAAGGTGCCGATGATTTTCGCGCCCTTGGCTTCGATCTTCTTGATCGCTGCAGGCAATTCTTCGGCCTGGAGCAGCGGGGCCTGCGACAGTGCGGTGGCGACGGCCAGGGTCAGCAGGTGGC
Source organism: Pseudomonas sp. NFACC05-1 (assembly GCF_900100135.1). Taxonomy (NCBI): domain Bacteria; kingdom Pseudomonadati; phylum Pseudomonadota; class Gammaproteobacteria; order Pseudomonadales; family Pseudomonadaceae; genus Pseudomonas; species Pseudomonas sp. NFACC05-1. Next base: position 173,758 of record NZ_FMTR01000005.1, read on the forward strand.
GGAGGCGGGGCATGGCGTTTTCCTTGTGGCGGAGTGAGGCGTTGTGGACGAGTCCGGCGTTTCGAAGTTTTCCAGGGCGCGAGCCAGGCTCGCTTCCGACAATTCCCCCAGGTGGCTGCCCAGCAGGCGGCCATCGGCGCTGTAGAACAGGGTGGTCGGCAGGGCCATGGAGCCGACAGCCTGGCCGAGGCGGCCGCTGCCATCGAACAACACGTTGTCCAGGCTCAGGCCTTGGGTGGCGAGGTAGGTGCTGACGCTTTGCATGCTTTCGGCCTGATTGACGAACAGGAAGGTCAGGTCCGGACGCTGTTGCTGGGCTTCTTCGAGCACCGGCATTTCACGCCGGCAGGGCGGGCACCAGGTGGCCCATAGATTGATCACCAGGGGGCCGCCCTGGTAATCGGTGAGTTTCACGGTCTCGCCGTCGGCGGTGCGCAGGGTGATGTCTGGCAGCCGGGTGCCTTGTTCATAAATCGTCAACGACAGGGTCGCCACCAGCCAGAACAGCAAGCCGGTGCCGACGCCGAAGCCCAATGGTCGGCGCAGGGGCGGGCGGCGTCGTGCCCACAACAAGGCGGCAATCAGCAGCGCCACGATGCCCGGCCAGGCCAGGAAGCCACCGTCGCGCAGGTCGACGATCTGCCACGGGTCGTCCCGGTAATGTTGCCAATAGGCGACGACGAAGCCGATCCGTGCGGCCAGCAGGCCCAGTAGAAACAGCACGAACAGTACCGACTCGGGGTTTTCGCCCCCGCGCTTGGCCACCCGCCAGCCCACGAAGGTCGCCAGCGCCAGGGCGCTGATGAGCAACAGGTGGTTGAGGGCGATGGCAAAGGTGCCCAAGGTGAACGTCAGCATCAGAGCGCGTCCCGGGTGAGGTTCCAGCGCTCCAGGAACGCCTTGGCGTCGACTTCCCCGGTGATCCGCTGGCTGCGGCGTTCTTCACCGTCGGCGCCGATCCACAGCAGGCTCGGCGGCCCCGGCACTTGGTAACGGCCCAGCAGTTCCCGGCTGGCGGGGCTGTCGGCGGTGACGTCCAGGCGCAGCAGGCGCACACCGTTCAGGGCGTCGAGCACTTCGCTGCGACCGAAGACCTGTTTTTCCATGATCTTGCAGGACACGCACCAGTCGGCGTAGTAGTCCAGCAGCACCCACTGGCCCTGGGCCTTGGCGGCGTCCAGTTCCCGCTGCAGGGCGGTGGGCTCGCTGACCGTGACGAACGCATCGTGGGCACTGACGGTCGCGCGGCCCTCGGTGCCGGCGTAGACCTTCAGGGGCTGGAAGAAATCATCGCCGCCGCCCGCGGCGCCAATTACCAGCAGGCTGCCCCACAGGCCGAACAGCAACGAAGCGCTGCCGCAGACATAGGCGATGCGGCCGAACCCTTCGGTCTGGCGCCAGGCGCTGTAGGCGGCGATCAACAACAGCACGCCCCACAGGCCGACCCACAACGAACCGTCGATGATCGGGCGAATCATCAGCAGCGCGGTGCCCAGGAACAGAAAGCCGAACACGCCCTTGAGCAGGTTCATCCAGGCGCCGGGCTTGGGCAGGAAGCGGTTGCCCACGGTCACCAACAGCAACAGTGGCAGGCCCATGCCGATGCCCATGGTGAACAGGATCAGCCCGCCGTGCAGCGCATTGCCGCTCTGGGCGATGTACAGCAGCGCGCCGGCCAGCGGCGCGGTCATGCACGGGCCCACCAACAGGCCGGACAGCGCCCCGAGGATCCCGGCACCCACCAGGCTGCCGCCGCGGCGCTGGCGCCCAGCGTTTTCCAGGCGGTCACGCAGGGCGGCCGGCAATTGCAATTCGAAGAAGCCGAACATGGGCAGCGCCAGCAACACGAATACCGCCGCGAAGCTGCCCAGCAGCCACGGTTGTTGCAGCAGCGCCTGGAGGTTGGCGCCCAGCAGCGCGGCGAGCACGCCCATGGCGGCGTACACCAGGGCCATGCTGATCACGTAGCTGCCGGCCAAGGCCAGGCCGCGTCTCGGCCCGGCGCCGCTGCCCACCACCAGCCCGGCCAGGATCGGCAGCATCGGCAGCGAACAGGGGGTGAACGCCAGCAGCAGGCCCAAGCCGAAGAACACCAGCAGGCTCCAGCCCAAGGCCCGTTGTTGCAGGCCGCTGGCCAGGGCCTGGTCCGGCGCCTCGCCGCTGGCCGCCACCGGTGCGCTGCCACCCAGGTCGACCACTTGGGTCTGGGGTGGATAGCACAGGCCGGCGTCGGCGCAGCCCTGGAAGCCGACCTTGATCTTGCCCGTGGCACCGGCCGGAATCTTCAGCTCCAGCGCCTGGCGATAGACCTGCTGGTCGCCGAAAAACTCGTCGCTGTGGGCTTCACCCTCCGGCAGCTTGGGTTTTTGCGCCTCGGCCAGGCCATCGAACTTGAGCCGCTGCTGATACAAGTAGTACCCATCGGCGATCTGCCAGAACAGCTGGGTTTCACCGGAGTCCAGGCGTTCGGAGGTAAACACGAACGCCTTTTCCACCGGCAGGAAATCGGGTTTGGTTTCGAAGGGATTGGCGGCCTGGGCCAGGCCCGAGATCAGGAACAGCCACAGCAAAAACAATCGACGCATGGATAAAGCCTTAGAACGAAGCAAGTGGAAAACACAATGGCGGCTGGCGATTAACCGTCGATTAACCCGGCGACGACCGGCAGGCAGCAATGATCGCCCATGTTGGCCGTACTCGTCGCATAATGTCGGCTTAATCGGCCGGCGGCCTAATGTACCTTTTTCCACGGGGCTTACCATGCGCGTACTGGTCTGCGAAGACGATGAGTTGATTGCCAGCGGGATCGTTGCCGGCCTTACGGCGCAGGGCCTGACTGTCGAGCACGTCGCCACCGCATCGGCGGCGCGGGCGATGGTCGGGGTGGCGGAATTCGACGTCATGGTGCTGGATCTGGGATTGCCCGACGAGGACGGTCTCAAGCTGCTCAGGCAACTGCGTCAGCAGGGGATGCAGACGCCGGTGCTGATCCTCACTGCCCGAGACTCGGTAACCGACCGGGTCGACGGCTTGCAGGCCGGCGCCGATGACTACCTGCTCAAACCCTTCGACCTGCGCGAGCTTGCGGCGCGCCTGCACACGTTGCTGCGGCGCGTGGCGGGGCGCAGCGTCAACCTGATCGAGCACGGTCGCCTGACCTACGACCCCAGCAGTCGGGAAACCACCCTGGACGGCCAGCCGGTGGATCTGTCCCGGCGCGAGCAATCGCTGTTGCAGGCGCTGCTGCACAGTCGCGGCCGGGTGCTGTCCACCGAACAACTCAAGGACAGCGTCTACGGCTTCAACGACGAATTGGAAAGCAACGCCCTCAATGTCCATATCCATCACCTGCGGCGCAAGTTGGGCAACGGGATTGTCGAGACTGTGCGGGGCCTGGGCTATCGCCTGGGGCCGGCCGAAGGTGGAGAGCCCTCCAAGTGATGAGCCTGCGACTGCGCCTGAGCCTGACCCTCGGCGCGGCTTTTGCCCTGATCTGGGCCCTGGCCGCGGCGTGGATGCTCAGTGACCTGCGCAACCAGATGATGTTCTCCCTCGACCAGCGCCTGGTGGCCTCGGCGCGGATGGTTGCCGGGTTGCTTGAACAGATGCCGCCGCTGCCCAGCAAGGGCGACGGCACGCATTTGAGTTCCGAGCAATTGAGCATTCCTGGCGGCATGGCCTGTCAGGTCAGCTCCTTGCGCGGCGAGATTCTGGCCCGCAGCCACGGCACCCCAGAGCAAACCCTGGAAGCCGAGAAAATGGGTTTCCACGACCAGATGATCGATGGCGCGCCCTGGCGCAGCTTCACCCTGGCCCGGGGTGACTTGCGCATCACCACCGCCGACCGCCAGATCGAACGCGAAGCCCTGAACATGTCGATACTGCTGGCCGCCTCGGTGCCGGTGGGCGTGGCATTGCTTGGTTGCCTGTGCCTGTTGTGGCTGGGCATCGGCCAGGGCCTGGCGCCGCTCAATCGCATGCGCGATGCGCTGATGCGGCGTAGCGCCGATTCCCTGGAGCCCTTGCAGATCCATCCACTGCCCAGCGAATTACGACCGCTGCTGGAGACCCAGAACCAGCTGTTCCAGCGCATCGGCAAGACCATCGAGCGCGAGCGACGGCTGACCGGCGACGCCGCCCACGAGCTGCGCAGCCCGCTGACCGCGATCAAGACGCACCTGCAAGTGGCGCGCATGACCGAGGGCGCCGCCCGCGACCAATCCCTGGCCCGGGCCGAGGAGGGCACCGACCGCATGCATCGCACGCTCGAACAGTTGCTGCTGCTGGCGCGGGTAGAAGGTAGCCTGTCGTTCGACGATGGCGTGCAATGCAACGCCGAGCAGGTCGCCCGGCTGGCGATCCAGGATGCCGCCAGCAGTGATTCCCGGCGGATCAGGTTGCACGTATCCCCAGGGTTGTCCGATGCACCGGTGCAGATGCCGGCGGTGCTCTCCATCGCCGCCTTGCGCAACCTGCTGGATAATGCCCTGCGCCATACTCCGGACGATACCGAGGTGGAGCTGAGCCTGGAGATGGTCGGCCAGCGCGTGCGCTTCCAGGTCCGCGACCACGGCCCCGGCATCGCCGCCGACGACATCCAACACCTGACCCAGCGCTTCTGGCGCAACGGCCAGAGCACCGGCTGCGGGCTGGGGCTGGCGATCGTCCAGGCCATCGTCCAGCGTTGCGGTTGCGGCCTGCATTTCGACACGCGCCCGGATGGGCTGCGGGTCGAGTTGACGGTGCCGGTGCAGCAGCCCCTGCTCAAGTGAGTGGTTCCGTGGCGAGGGAGCTTGCTCCCGCTGGGCTGCGCAGCAGCCCCAGAACCAGGGGGCGCGGTGAGTCTGACGGTTCCGGGCGACGGATTTGGGCCCGCTTCGCGGTCCAGCGGGAGCAAGCTCCCTCGCCACAAGGGATTGGGCTGGACACACAATCGCGGTTTCCCCTATCCCTGTTCGCGAAAGCGATGGGTCAGCCAGGTGATGCCGACCGTGCTCGCTCCCTCGCCACAATGATCCAGGCCAACCCCCAAGAACATGGACAATCCCCAGGCAATGCGCGGTATCGAGACACGATTGCACGGCCCGGGAGTAAATCCTTGCCGCGCTGATGCGTTTCCTCAACAGGAAACCTGCATGTGCGCCCGACCGGATACGCACCTGTGCGGTGTGCCATTTGGGTCGCTACTTACAGTGGATTGCGGGGGTCGAGAGATGTCAGTCGCCAACAGCCTTATCGAAGCACAGCCGGCACGGGTCAGCCCTGCGCCGGTCGAGACGCTCTACCAGTTCAATGAGTCGCCGCTGCTGGCCCGCCAGAGTCGGCAGGAGTCCAATGCCCGCAGCTACCCACGGCGGATTCCCTTGGCCCTCAAGCGTGCCAAGGGGCTGTATGTCGAGGACGTCGAGGGTCGCACCTTCATCGACTGCCTGGCCGGCGCCGGCACCTTGGCGCTGGGGCATAACCATCCGGTGGTGATCGAGGCGATCCAGCAGGTGCTGGCCGATGAGCTGCCGTTGCATACCCTGGACTTGACCACGCCGGTCAAGGACCGTTTCGTCCAGGACCTGTTCGGCTTGTTGCCGGCGGCGCTTGCCGCCGAGGCGAAGATCCAGTTCTGCGGCCCCACCGGTACCGACGCGGTGGAAGCCGCCCTCAAGCTGGTGCGCACCGCCACCGGCCGCAGCACCGTGCTTTCGTTCCAGGGTGGTTATCACGGCATGAGCCAAGGGGCGTTGAGCCTGATGGGCAGCCTGGGGCCGAAGAAACCCTTGGGCGCCTTGCTCAGCAATGGCGTGCAATTCATGCCGTACCCCTACGATTACCGCTGCCCGTTCGGGCTGGGCGGTGTGGCGGGCGTCAAGGCCAATCTGCATTACCTGGAAAACCTGCTGAATGACCCCGAGGCTGGCGTGCAATTGCCGGCAGCCGTCATCGTCGAAGTGGTGCAGGGCGAGGGCGGGGTGATTCCCGCTGATCTGGACTGGCTACGCGGTTTGCGGCGGATCACCGAGCAGGCGGGGGTGGCGTTGATCGTCGACGAAATCCAGAGCGGCTTTGGCCGTACCGGCAAGATGTTTGCGTTCGAGCACGCCGGGATCATCCCGGACGTGGTCGTGCTGTCCAAGGCCATCGGTGGCAGCCTGCCGCTGGCGGTGGTGGTTTATCGCGACTGGCTCGACACCTGGCTGCCGGGTGCTCACGCCGGCACCTTCCGTGGCAATCAGATGGCCATGGCCGCCGGTTCCGCGGTGATGCGCTATCTGCAGGAACACGCCTTGCCGGCCCACGCCGCCGCCATGGGCGAACGCCTGAGCGAGCACCTGCACATCCTGCAGCGGGACTTCCCACAATTGGGCGATATCCGCGGTCGCGGGTTGATGCTCGGTGTTGAACTGGTGGACCCGACGGGGAAGCCGGACGCCCTGGGCCATCCGCCGGTGCACGCATGGCTGGCGCCACGGCTGCAACGTGAATGCCTCAAGCGCGGGCTGATCCTGGAGCTGGGTGGCCGGCAGGGCGGCGTGGTGCGGTTCCTGCCACCGTTGATCATCACCCGGGCCGAAATCGACCGGGTCGCCGAGATTTTCGGGCGAGCCCTGCATGCGGCGGTCACCGACAGCTAATTTTCACCCGGCCCCGTACGTTCCTTTCATATCCTGGCTGCGCATGTGACGCAGCGAACCTCGAGCAAAGATGGAGAGACACCCATGACTTCAGTATTCGACCGCGAGGACATCGTCTTTCAGGTCGTGGTCAACCACGAAGAACAGTATTCGATCTGGCCAGACTACAAGGCCGTCCCCGAAGGCTGGCGTACCGTCGGCAAAAGCGGGTTCAAGAAGGAATGCCTGGCCTACATCGAAGAAGTCTGGACCGACATGCGCCCGCTGAGCCTGCGCAAGAAGATGGAAGAGCAGGCGGCTGCGGCCCACTAAATGTAGAGCCTGTGGCAGCAAGAAAGCTTTCCACAGGAAGGCTGCGGGAGAACACAAATCTTGCAGCCACATCAGAACCCCGTGTGCGAGCTTGCTCGCGATAGCGGTGGATCGGCAACATCAATGCCGGCTGACACTCCGCAATCGCGAGCAAGCTCGCTCCCACAAAGGCCGGCGTTACCCGCTATTGCTCGATCAAAAAATCAATCAACGCCCTCGCCGCCGCCGGCAATTGCCGATGGGGCGGGTAGATGATTGAAAAGGGTCGGCTGCGCCCGCCAAAGTCCTCCAGCAAAGCCATCAATTCCCCGCGCTCGATTCGCTCCCGGACAATGAACTCATAGGTCTGGCAGATCCCCATCCCGGCCTGTGCCAGGGACACGATACCCAATACATCATCGGACACTTGCACATTGCCCGCCGGCAGCCATTCCCGGTCTTCATGATTGTCGCGAAACAGCCAGGGTGCGATGCGTCCGCTGCTGGGCATTACGAAAGGCAGGCAGGCGTGGGCAGCCAGTTCATCGACGTGCCGGGGCGTTCCGGCGCGTTCCAGGTAATGCGGCGCGGCCACCAGGCACAGGCGAGCGTCTTCGAGCTTGCGCCCGACCAGGCCGCTGTCCGGCAGCGGCCCAAGGCGGATCGCCAGGTCATACCCCTCGGCCACCAGATCGACGTTGCGGTTGGTGATACTCAACTCGACCCGAACTTGCGGGTAAGCCTCGGCGAAACGCGACAGCAGCGAGGGCAGGCGGTAATGACCGTAGGTGGTCGGCACGCTCAAGCGCACGCGACCGGTCAAGACACCGTCCTGGCCCTGGATTCGCCGCTCGGCGTCGTCAATCAGGGCAAAGGCCGAGCGTGACTGTTCCAGGTACAACGTGCCGGCGTCGGTGAGGTTCAGCCGCCGTGTAGTGCGTCGCAGCAGCTGTACGCCGAGCCGGGCTTCGAGGCGGGAGATGGCCCGGCTCAATACCGAAGGCGTGGTCCCCAGTGCCACGGCACCGGCGCTGAGGGTGCCTTTTTCCACGACCGTGACGAAGGCTTCCACGTCGGCCAGATAATCGAATCGGCGTGCCATTGTTGCCTCCAGGGGCCAAGTGATGTTCCGGCGAGCCAGTTTATCGCCGGTCGGGGCATCAATACAGTAAGCGCATCTTTTATCGAAACATCCTGGAGTCATCATGAAAAAGCTCACGACCTTGGCAACGTCTGTCGTTCTGGCGGGTATTGGCGTCGCGGCCCATGCCGATAACGTGCTGGTGGTCCTGTCGGATTCCGATCATCTGGATCTGAACAATGGCAAGGTCTTCTCCACCGGGTTTTACCTCAACGAATTGCTGCAGCCGGTGAAGCTGTTGCTCGATGCCGGTCACCAAGTGACGTTCGCCACCCCGGAGGGCAAGGCGCCGACGCTGGACCGGTCCTCGGTGGACAAGATGTACTTCAATAATGACCCGGCGGAGCTGGAGCGTTACCAGGCGTTACTGGCTCAACTGAATATCACTTCGGCCAAGGACTCACCGGTGATCAGCCTGGCCCGTGTCGAGCAGATCGGTCTGGAACAGTTCGATGCCCTGTACATTCCCGGCGGGCATGCGCCCATGCAGGATTTGCTCACGAGCGCACCGCTGGGGCGGGTGTTGACGCATTTCCATGACAAGGGCAAGACCACCGCGCTGGTCTGCCACGGCCCGATCGCGTTGCTGTCGACCTTGCCTGATGCCAAGGGCTTCGTCGGTCGGTTGGCCAGCAAAGGCCAGGCCTCGCCCCCGTCCGACTGGATCTACAAGGGGTACAACATGACGGTGATCAGCAACCAGGAGGAAGAACTCGCCAAGGGGTTGCTGGGCGGCGGGACCATGAAATTCTATCCACAGACCGCGCTGGAGCAGGCGGGCGGGCGCTACAGCAGCAATACCGCGCCATGGACATCCCATGTGGTGAAGGATCGGGAACTGATTACCGGCCAGAACCCGGCGTCGGCGCTGGAGGTGGGGCAGGCGTTGCTCAAGCGGTTGAAACCATAGGCCGGAAGGCTTCCTATCCCTTGTGGGAGCGAGCTTGCTCGCGATTGCGGTGGGTCAGCAAGATCAATGTTGGCTGACACTCCGTCATCGCGAGCAAGCTCGCTCCCACAGGCTTTCCGGCACGCCGTCTGGTTATTTGAACCGCCGCTCCACCCCTTTCTCCACCAGGATCTTCGCCGAAATCTCTTCCACGGAAAAATGCGTGGAATTGATGTGCGGAATATTCTCCCGCCGGAACAGGTTTTCCACCTCGCGCACTTCGAACTCGCACTGGGCATAGCTCGAATAGCGGCTGTTGGGCTTGCGCTCGTTGCGGATCGCGGTGAGGCGGTCCGGGTCGATGGTCAGGCCGAACAGCTTGTGCTGGTGGGCGCGCAGGGCGCTGGGCAGTTGCAGGCGCTCCATGTCGTCTTCGGTCAGCGGATAGTTGGCGGCACGGATGCCGAACTGCATCGCCATGTACAGGCACGTCGGCGTCTTACCACAGCGCGACACCCCCACTAGGATCAGGTCGGCCTTGTCGTAATAATGCGTGCGGGCCCCGTCATCGTTGTCCAGCGCGAAGTTGACCGCCTCGATCCGCTCCATGTAGTTGGAGTTGTGGCCAATGGAGTGGGACTTGCCGACCGAGTAGGAGGAATGCTCGCTCAGTTCCTGTTCCAGGGGCGCCAGGAACGTGGAAAAAATGTCGATCATGAAACCATTGGACGTTGCGAGAATCTCACGGATGTCCTGATTGACGATGGTATCGAAGATAATCGGGCGGAAACCGTCGGTTTCGGCGGCTTTATTGATTTGCTGTACCATGGCCCGCGCCTTGTCGACGTTGTCGATGTACGGCCGTATGAACTTGGCGAAGGTAATGTTTTCGAACTGTGCCAACAGGCTTTGGCCTAGCGTTTCGGCCGTAATGCCGGTGCCGTCGGAGATAAAGAAAGCAGATCGTTTCATTTGCGCCTTGGGCCTTAAGCTAGTGAGCTAGTGACGATTCTTGGATATGATAGGCGCGATTTGCTGGCCGCCAGTGGTCCGCATTCTCACTTATTTTCCAGGTCCAGGCCATATCGCCGGTCATCGCTCCCCTGGGGCCACCGGTGCCTTGAGCTTTTCCAACACAGTTAGTGGAGAGATCACCTTGGTAGAGTACGTAGTTTCCCTCGATAAGCTCGGCGTCCATGATGTGGAGCATGTGGGGGGCAAGAACGCATCCCTGGGCGAGATGATCAGCAACCTCGCCGGTGCCGGTGTATCGGTACCAGGTGGCTTCGCCACGACCGCCCAGGCTTATCGTGATTTCCTGGAACTGAGCGGCCTGAACAAGCAGATCCACGATGCGCTCGATGCCCTGGACGTCGATGACGTCAATGCCCTGGCCAAGACTGGCGCCCAGATCCGCCAATGGATCATGGAAGCCGAGTTCCCCGAAAAACTGAACGCCGAGATCCGCACCGCTTTCGCCAAGCTGTCCGAAGGCAATCCCGACATCGCTGTCGCCGTGCGTTCCTCGGCCACCGCCGAAGACCTGCCGGATGCCTCCTTCGCCGGCCAGCAGGAAACCTTCCTGAACATCCGTGGCGTGGAAAACGTCATCCGTGCCGCCAAGGAAGTCTTCGCCTCCCTTTTCAACGACCGTGCCATTTCCTACCGCGTGCACCAGGGCTTCGACCACAAGCTGGTTGCCCTGTCCGCCGGTGTGCAGCGCATGGTCCGCTCCGAAACCGGCACCGCCGGCGTGATGTTCACCCTCGACACCGAGTCGGGCTTCCGTGACGTGGTGTTCATCACCGGCGCCTACGGCCTGGGTGAAACCGTCGTGCAGGGCGCGGTGAACCCCGATGAGTTCTACGTCCACAAAGGCACGCTGCAAGCCGGTCGTCCGGCCATCCTGCGCCGCAACCTGGGCAGCAAGGCCATCAAGATGATCTACGGCGACGAAGCCAAGGCCGGTCGTTCGGTGAAGACCGTCGACGTGGACAAGGCCGAGCGCGCGCGTTTTTGCCTGAGCGACGCCGAAGTCAGCGAGTTGGCCAAGCAGGCGATGATCATCGAGCAGCACTACAAGTGCCCGATGGACATCGAATGGGCCAAGGACGGTGACGACGGCAAGCTGTACATCGTGCAGGCCCGTCCGGAAACCGTGAAGAGCCGCACCCAGGCCAACGTCATGGAGCGCTACCTGCTCAAGGAAACCGGCACCGTGCTGGTGGAAGGCCGTGCCATCGGCCAGCGCATCGGCGCCGGCAAGGTACGGATCATCAACGACGTCTCGGAGATGGACAAGGTCCAGGCCGGCGACGTACTGGTCTCCGACATGACCGACCCGGACTGGGAACCGGTGATGAAGCGCGCCAGCGCCATCGTCACCAACCGTGGCGGGCGCACCTGCCATGCGGCGATCATCGCCCGTGAACTGGGTATCCCGGCTGTGGTGGGTTGCGGCAACGCCACCCAGTTGTTGAAAGACGGCCAGGGCGTGACCGTTTCCTGCGCCGAAGGCGATACCGGTTACATCTTCGAAGGCGAACTGGGCTTCGACATCAAGAAGAACTCCGTCGATGCCATGCCGGACCTGCCGTTCAAGATCATGATGAACGTCGGCAACCCGGATCGCGCCTTTGACTTCGCGCAACTGCCGAACGCTGGCGTGGGCCTGGCCCGCCTGGAGTTCATCATCAACCGCATGATCGGCGTGCATCCCAAGGCACTGCTGAACTACGACGGTCTGCCGCAGGACATCAAGGACAGCGTCGACAAGCGCATTGCCGGTTACAACGATCCGGTCGGTTTCTACGTCGAGAAGCTGGTGGAAGGCATCAGCACCCTGGCGGCGGCGTTCTGGCCGAAAAAGGTCATCGTGCGCCTGTCGGACTTCAAGTCCAACGAATACGCCAACCTGATCGGCGGCAAGCTCTACGAGCCGGAAGAAGAGAACCCGATGCTGGGCTTCCGTGGTGCTTCGCGCTACATCAGCGAATCGTTCCGCGACTGCTTCGAGCTCGAATGCCGCGCCCTCAAGCGTGTGCGCAACGAAATGGGCCTGACCAACGTCGAGATCATGGTGCCGTTCGTCCGGACCCTGGGCGAAGCGAGCCAGGTCGTCGACCTGCTGGCCGAAAACGGCCTGGCCCGTGGCGACAACGGCCTGCGCGTGATCATGATGTGCGAGCTGCCATCCAACGCGATCCTGGCTGAAGAATTCCTCGAATTCTTCGACGGTTTCTCCATCGGTTCCAACGACCTGACCCAGCTGACTCTGGGCCTGGACCGCGACTCCGGGATCATCGCGCACCTGTTCGATGAGCGGAATCCGGCGGTCAAGAAGCTGCTGGCCAACGCCATTGCCGCCTGCAACAAGGCCGGCAAGTACATCGGCATCTGCGGCCAGGGCCCTTCGGACCACCCGGACCTGGCCAAGTGGCTGATGGAGCAGGGCATCGAAAGCGTTTCGTTGAACCCGGACTCCGTGTTGGAAACCTGGTTCTTCCTGGCTGAGGGTCAGGCGGCGGTCTGATCGAGTGAAGGGGCGGTCAACGGTAATACTGTTTACAGGTCGGTGAAGTTCATTGTGGCGAGGGAGCTTGCTCCCGCTGGACTGCGTAGCAGTCCCTTTCTTGTGAGCGCTTCGCACTCAAGCGGGAGCAAGCTCCCTCGCCACGGTTTCACTTATCCTCTTCAATGAGCAGCGTTACAGTTACACGACCCCTTTTTGATTGAAGTAGGGCGGGCTCCTGACAGATGCCGCCCTTTTTTGTGCAAGAGCATTATGCAAAGCAGCAGCAACCTCTTTCCTGTCGCCCTGATCAGCGCCGAGCGGCGTGGTGATCTGAGCGAAGACGTCTATCGCTTGAAACCCGGCAACAGCCCGGACGCCAGCGTCGAACTGGCCGTCACCCGGCTGGGCATGGCCGACGCCTGCGAAACCCGCGGGGTCCCGGTGATCCTGTTGCACGGCAGTTTTTCCAATCGGCGCTTCTGGTATTCCCCCAAGGGCCTGGGCCTGGGCGCGTACCTGACACGCCTGGGGTTCGATGTCTGGATCCCCGAGATGCGCGGCCATGGGTTGTCCCAGCGCAACCAGGGTTATCGCAACAATCGCGTGGCCGACTACGCCCGCTACGACTTGCCGGCCATTGGCGCCTTCGTGCGTGAGCAGAGCGGGCAAGTGCCTCACTGGATCGGTCATTCCCTGGGGGGCATCACCCTGGCGGCCGCCTTGGGCGGCCATTACCTGGGCAAGCCGGCGGTGGCTTCGGCGGCGTTTTTTGGTACCCAGGTCAGCCGTACCTACTGGCCGCTGAAGATTCCGCCAGTGGAGTGGAGCGGTCGCTTCATTCTCAAGCGTTTTGCCCAATTGTCCGGTTCAAGGCTCAAGCGCGGCCCCGAGGACGAGCCCATCGGCCTGGCCCTGGAAAGCATGCGCTGGTACGGCCTGTTCGGACGTTTCGGCGATGCCGAGAAGAACTGGTGGGCCGGGTTGGCCGATGTCCAGTTACCGGTGTTGGCCGTGAGTGCCGCAGGCGATCACCAGGACCCGACCTGGGCGTGCCGCAAACTCTTCGATCAGATCGGTTCCGAGCACAAGCAGTTTGTCTGCCTGGGCCGGGGACAGGGGTTCACCGAAGACTTTGGTCACGTCGAGATGCTGGTGAGCAAGGCCGCGCATCTTGAAGTCTGGCCGCTGGTGGTGCGTTGGCTCAAGGATCAGCAGGCCCCTTTGCTGGCGGAACAGCCCCAGTTGGCCGAGGCGGTTTGAGGCGAAGGCTCTGACAAGGGCATTTCGCTCTGGTCGGCTTGCGGCTAAGATATGACGCTTCAAGCGGTTCCAGTCACAAACGGTTGCTCATTCAGTCCGACGTTCCAGCCTTTCAGGAGTTGTTCGATGAACCATTACCTCACGCCCGACCTATGCGACGCCTACCCGGAACTGGTGCAGGTGTTGGAGCCGATGTTCAGCAATTTCGGCGGCCGCGATTCCTTCGGCGGCGAAATCGTGACCATCAAGTGCTTCGAGGACAACTCGCGGGTCAAGGAGCAGGTTGAACTCAAGGGCAACGGCAAGGTGCTGGTGGTCGATGGCGGCGGTTCCCTGCGTCGGGCGCTGCTGGGCGACATGCTGGCGGAAAAAGCCGCGAAAAACGGCTGGGAAGGGCTGGTGGTCTACGGTTGCATCCGCGACGTCGACATCATTGCCCAGACGGACCTCGGGGTCCAGGCCCTGGCCAGTCACCCGATGAAGACCGACCGGCGCGGCGTTGGCGAACTCAATGTGCCTGTGACCTTTGCCGGCGTGACGTTTCGTCCGGGCGAGTATGTCTATGCGGACAATAACGGCGTGATCGTCTCGCCAAGCCCGCTGAAAATGCCTGAATGAAGCAGTACAGCCATAAGGGATGAGGATGTTCGAGGAAGAAAACGCGCAGTGGGGGCTGGTGCATGCCCTGGTGCTGGACGGTAAAGGCGGCGCGCGTTCCATAGCCCGGACCGAACTCGACGATTTGCAGTTGCAGGCCCATGAAAGCCTGTGGCTGCACTGGGATCGCAGTCATCCGCAAACCCACACCTGGTTGCGCAAATCCAGTGGCCTGAGCGAGTTCAACTGCGACCTGCTGCTCGAAGAAAACACCCGGCCGCGGCTGTTGCCGTTGCCCAATGCCGAGCTGCTGCTGTTCCTGCGGGGGATCAATCTCAACCCGGGCGCCGAACCTGAAGATATGGTGTCGGTACGGATCTTTGCGTCCGCCCAGCGGGTGATCTCCCTGCGCCTGCGCCCGTTGCGCGCCACCGATGAGCTACTGGCGCAACTGGCCGAGGGCAAGGGCCCGAAGACGGCGTCCGAACTCATCCTCTACATGGCGCAATACCTGACCAACAAGGTGCAGGACCTGGTCACCTGCCTCTCCGAAATCGTCGATGGCGAGGAAGAAAAACTCGATACCGACGAACGGTATACTCCCGAGCACGACGCCATTTTGCACATCCGTCGACGGGCTGCCGGGCTCAAGCGATTCCTGGCGCCACAGCGGGACATCTTCGGCCAGATGACGCGGCTCAAACTGCCATGGTTTTGCGACGATGACGGCGACTACTGGAACGAATTGAACAACAGCCTGACCCGTTACCTCGAGGAGCTGGAATTGACTCGAGAGCGCGTGGGGCTTGTGCTGGAGGCCGAAGACCGGCGCCTTTCGGTGCGCATGAATCGCACCATGTACCGCTTCGGCATCATCACCGGGATTTTCCTGCCGATGAGTTTTCTCACCGGCCTTCTGGGTATCAACGTCGGCGGCATTCCGTTTTCCGAAAGCCCCTACGGTTTTATGGTCGCGTGCTTGCTGATGATCTGCGTGGCGCTGGGGCAGTGGTGGTTGTTCCGTCGTTTGCGCTGGGTGTGATGGGGTTTCATGTGACCCGACGAAATTTGATCGCGTCTTCCACAGACATCACGAGAGGTGCGTATGCACGATCCGTTTGAACAGTCTTTGCGCGACATGCTCAAGGCTTCGCCGTCCAGCCGGGACGACGATGCATGCCTGGGACGTGTACTGAAAACCGCCAACCGCCAGGTCGGCGCCGGCGATCTGTTCAGCCTGCTGGGCCGCTGGTTGCCCGCGCTGATGATTGCCCTGAATAACGGATCGGCCCATCTCTCGCCGGTTTCCCGCCGTAAACCTGTTACTCGCACCGCTGATAAGGCTGATTGAATATGGAACTTGATCTCTGGACCCAGAGCCTCGTCACGGCGATGACTGCGTTGTGGACCAAAGTAGCTAACTTCATCCCGAATCTCTTCGGCGCCCTGGTGGTGCTGCTGTTGGGCTTTGTCGTGGCCAAGCTGCTGGACACGCTGCTGTCCAAGTTGCTCGCCAAGCTGGGCCTCGATCGCCTGATGGGCGGCACCGGCCTGACCAAGTTGCTGTCCCGTGGCGGCATCCAGGTACCGATCTCGACCCTGGTCGGCAAGATCGTGTACTGGTTTGTATTGCTGATTTTCCTGGTTTCCGCAGCAGAATCCCTTGGCCTTGAGCGAGTTTCGGCGACGCTCGATATGCTCGCATTGTATTTGCCGAAGGTTTTTGGTGCTGCGCTGGTATTGCTGGTCGGCGTTCTGCTGGCGCAACTGGCCAATGGGCTGGTGCGCGGCGCGGCCGAGGGCGTGGGGCTGGACTACGCCGCTGGCGTAGGGCGAATTGCCCAGGGCCTGGTGATCATCATCAGTATTTCGGTGGCGATCAGCCAGTTGGAGGTCAAGACAGACCTGCTCAACCACGTGATCGTGATCGTTTTGATTACCGTTGGTCTGGCGGTTGCGCTGGCAATGGGATTGGGGAGTCGTGAAATCGCCGGTCAGATACTGGCGGGAATCTATGTGCGTGAATTGTATGAGGTTGGGCAACAAGTGCGTGTAGGCGAGGTCGAAGGCCAGATCGAAGAGATTGGCACGGTGAAGACCACATTGCTGACCGAGGAGGGCGAGCTGGTGTCGCTTTCCAATCGGATCCTGCTGGAACAGCATGTGAGTAGCCGCTAACCCGGCAAATCCTGCTAATGTATGCCGCCGCAAAATGCCTGCTATCGCAGGCTGCGGCGCACATTGACCTAGACTGTCGGCCCGACTTGTTTTGAACAAACCCCAATCGCTATCTACGCGCTACGACCCCCGTGATCTCTCCGATGAGGAGTTGGTCGCGCGCGCGCATACCGAGCTGTTTCACGTAACGCGCGCCTATGAAGAATTGATGCGCCGTTACCAGAGAACATTATTTAACGTTTGTGCACGATATCTTGGGAACGATCGCGATGCTGATGATGTCTGTCAGGAGGTGATGTTGAAGGTGCTGTATGGCCTGAAGAACTTCGAGGGGAAATCGAAGTTCAAGACCTGGCTCTACAGCATCACCTACAACGAATGCATCACGCAGTATCGCAAGGAACGGCGAAAGCGTCGCTTGATGGACGCTTTGAGCCTGGATCCTCTGGAGGAAGCGTCGGAAGATAAGGCGCCCAAGCCCGAGGAGAAGGGGGGACTCGATCGCTGGCTGGTCTATGTGAACCCGATCGATCGGGAAATTCTGGTGCTACGATTTGTCGCAGAGCTGGAATTCCAGGAGATCGCAGACATAATGCATATGGGTTTGAGCGCGACAAAAATGCGTTACAAGCGCGCGCTCGACAAATTGCGTGAGAAATTTGCGGGCATTGCTGAAACTTAAGTTCGGCGCAAATATCTCTTACGTGTAGGCAAGTTCTGATAGACTTGCCGCCGAGTTGTCCCCCGGTTTGCGGGACTGCTTCACAATCACCAGATGGGGATTTAACGGATGAAACTGAAAAACACCTTGGGCTTTGCCATTGGTTCTTTGATTGCTGCCACTTCGTTCGGCGCTCTGGCACAAGGCCAAGGCGCAGTTGAAATCGAAGGCTTCGCCAAGAAAGAACAATTCGACAGCGCTCGTAACTTCAAGAACAACGGCAACCTGTTCGGCGGTTCGGTTGGTTACTTCCTGACCGACGACGTTGAACTGCGTCTGGCCTACGACGAAGTGCACAACGCCCGTACTGACGACGGCACCAACGTCAAAGGCGCCAACACCGCTCTGGACGCTCTGTACCACTTCAACAACCCAGGCGACATGCTGCGTCCTTACGTCTCTGCCGGTTTCTCCGACCAGAGCATCGACCAGAATGGCAGCAACGGTCGTAACCGTTCCACCTTCGCCAACGTTGGCGGCGGCGCCAAGCTGTACTTCACCGAGAACTTCTACGCCCGTGCCGGCGTTGAAGCTCAGTACAACATCGACCAGGGCGACACCGAGTGGGCTCCAAGCGTCGGTATCGGTGTGAACTTCGGTGGCGGCTCCAAGCCTGCTGCTGCTCCAGTTCCAGCTCCGGCTGAAGTCTGCTCCGACAGCGACAACGATGGCGTGTGCGACAACGTCGACAAGTGCCCTGACACCCCAGCCAACGTAACCGTTGACGCTGATGGCTGCCCAGCTGTTGCTGAAGTCGTACGTGTTGAGCTGGACGTGAAGTTCGACTTCGACAAGTCGGTTGTCAAGCCTAACAGCTACGGCGACATCAAGAACCTGGCTGACTTCATGAAGCAGTACCCATCCACCAGCACCACTGTTGAAGGTCACACTGACTCCGTCGGTCCTGACGCTTACAACCAGAAACTGTCTGAGCGTCGTGCAAACGCCGTCAAGAACGTTCTGACCAACCAGTACGGTGTTGAATCGTCCCGCGTTCAGTCTGTTGGCTACGGCGAATCCCGCCCAGTTGCCGACAACGCCACTGAAGCTGGTCGTGCAGTTAACCGTCGCGTAGAAGCGCAGGTTGAAGCCCAAGCTAAGTAATTAGCCCACAGCTTTGGAAGAGCCCGGCCTAGGCCGGGCTTTTCTTTGTCTGCGATTTGTGGGACGCAGCTTGTGCCAGACAAAACAATACCTGTGGGAGCGGGCTTGCTCGCGATGGCGGCGTATCAGTCAACATCAATGATGCGGACCCACCGCTATCGCGAACAGGCTCGCTCCCACAGGTTCGGTGTGGTTTGTTATAGCGCCGACGCCTGGACCCACGCAGGCTGCGATCCGGCGAGTTCAGCGGCCGCTGCCACCGCGCCAATCACCAGGATCGCCGGGCTCTTGAGTTGAAAGGCGTTCGCATCGGCTTCCATCGAGGCCAAGTCGCTGCGGCAGTCACGTTGATGGGGCAGGGACGCATTTTCGATCATGGCGACAGGCGTGTTTGCCGCCAAGCCACCGGCCAGCAACTGTTCGCGGATCTCGCTCAGTTTCGCCACACCCATGTACACCACCAGCGTCGTGCCGCTTTGCGCCAAGGCTTGCCAGTTCAGGCTACTGCCGTCCTGGGTGTGGGCCGTCACCAGCGTCACGCCCCGGGCAACCCCGCGCAGGGTCAGTGGAATATCGCATTGGGTCGCCCCCGCGAGGCCGGCGGTGATGCCATTGATCATCTCCACTTCGACACCCTGCTCGCGCAGCCACTGCGCCTCTTCACCACCGCGGCCGAAGATGCAGGGGTCGCCGCCCTTGAGGCGCACCACGCATTTGCCCTGGCGGGCATAACGCAGCATCAATCGATGAATGAAGGCCTGGGGTGTGGAGCGGCACCCGCCGCGCTTGCCCACGGCAATGATGCGCGCATCGGGGCAATGTTCCAGCACCGCTGCGTTGACCAGATCGTCGATCAACACCACGTCGGCCTCGCGCAGGGCGCGCACGGCTTTGAGGGTCAGTAATTCAGGGTCACCAGGACCTGCACCCACCAGCCAGACTTTTGCGTTCATAGTGTTTTCCTCACGAGATAGCCGCCAGTGGTTGCGCAGTGGCAACCAGCAGACGCTTGATTTCCGGTACGCAGGAGCCGCATTGCGTGCCACAGCCCAGCTCCTGTTTGAGCCCCTGCAAGTCCAGGCCACGTTCAATACCTGCGCAGATCGCACGCTGGCTGACGTTCATGCAGTTGCACAGCGTTTTGCTGCCACCCGTTGCTGCGCCGACATTGCCCGGCGGCGCGCTCAAAGGCGCCAGCAGCCAGCGCCGCAGTTGTTCATCGGCACGACCTTCCAGCCACAGGTTCTGCAACCAGTGTCGGGCCAGGGTTTCGCCGGCCAGGCGAATAGCGGTGATGCGGCCGTTTTCGATGCGCACCCGCTTACCGATGGAGCGACGCGGATCGTCATAGGCCAGCACCGGCCCATCAATCAAACCCAATTGTTCGTCGATGGCCTGGAGCAGTTGCGGTTCAGGGGCAACGGCGCTGGCAGCGCGAATCAGCAATGCGGGACGCTCACGGCCAGTCAGGCTCAGGCTGACGTAGGAAAACGCCTCGCACAGGGGGCGCAGGGCCTCCAGATGCTGTTGAACATCACCTTCGATCAAGGCGAAAAGCTGCCAAGGCAGGTTCACCGCTTCCAGGCGCACACCGCTGTGCTTGAGTTCCGGTTGTTTCGACAAGGGATCGAAGGCGGGTTGCGTCAGGGTATTGACCCCACCCTTGAGGAACCGGTCGCCCCAGTGCATGGGCAGGAACGCCTGGCCGGGACGCACGCTATCGTCGCTGTCCACGGCCACGATCACGCTGCCGCGACGACTCTTGAGGCTGACCAGGTCGCCCGCTTGCAGGCGATGGCGCTGCAGTTCGTCGGGATGCAGGCTCAGTACCGCTTCGTTCACATGACCAAACAACTGGGCGGCGGTGCCGGTGCGGCTCATGCCGTGCCATTGGTCGCGTAGCCGACCGGTGTTGAGGGTCAGCGGGTAGCGGGCGTCACGCAGTTCCTTGGCGGCGCGATACGGGTCGGCCACGAACCGGGCGCGGCCGCTGTCGGTGGGAAAAATCCCGTCCACGTACAGGCGCGCCGTTCCGACGGTCGCGCCTTCCGGGAAGGGCCATTGCTGCGGACCGAGTTGATCGATCAACGCATGGCTGATGCCGGACAAGTCCAGGTCGCGACCCCGGGTCAGTTGCTTGTATTCATCGAACAGTTGGGCTGGGGTTTCAAAGGCGAACAGGCTGGGCTGGCCGGGCCGCAGGCGTTTCTCCAGGCGTTGTGCGAAATCCACCGTGATTGCCCAGTCCGGCCGTGCTTCACCCGGCGCGCCGATTGCCTGGCGGACGTGGGAAATGCGCCGTTCGGAGTTGGTCACCGAACCTTCTTTCTCGCCCCAGCTGGCCGCCGGCAGCAGCAGGTCGGCGAATGCGGCGGTTTCGGTGGTCCGGAACGCCTCCTGCAGGACCACGAACGGGCAGGCTTGCAGGGCTTCACGTACCGCGGTCTGGTCCGGCATCGATTGGGCGGGGTTGGTGCAGGCGATCCACAAGGCCTTGATCTTGCCGCTGCGAACCTGCTCGAACAATTCGATGGCGCTCAAGCCCGTGGTGGCGGGCAATTGCTCGACGCCCCAGTAACGGGCGACGTCGGCGCGATGCGCCGGGTTGGCGGCTTCGCGATGGCCCGGCAGCAGGTTCGACAGGCTGCCGGTTTCCCGTCCGCCCATGGCATTGGGTTGGCCGGTCAGCGAGAACGGTCCCGCACCCGGCCGACCGATTTGCCCGGTGGCCAGGTGCAGGTTGATCAGGGCGCTGTTCTTGGCGCTGCCGGCGGTGGACTGGTTCAAACCCATGCACCATAACGACAGAAAGCTTGGCGACGTGCCGACCCATTCGGCGCACTGATGCAGTTGTTCGACGCTGATGCCGCATAACTGGGCGACCATCGCCGGGGTGTAGTCGCGCACCAGGTTTTTCAGGTCCGCCAGGCCTTCGGTGTGGGCCTTGATGAAGTCGCGGTCAATCCAGTCTTCCCACAGCAGCAAGTGCAGAATCCCATGGAACAAGGCGACATCGGTGCCCGGCAGGATCGCCAGGTGCAGGTCTGCCAGGTCGCAGGTGTCGGTGCGCCGGGGGTCGATGACGATGATTTTCATCTGTGGCCGGCGGGATTTGGCCTCTTCAAGGCGGCGAAACAGGATCGGGTGGGCGTAGGCCATGTTACTGCCGACGATCATCACGCAGTCGCTCAGCTCCAGGTCTTCATAGCTGCAGGGCGGGGCGTCGGCGCCGAGGCTGCGCTTGTAGCCCACCACGGCGGAGGACATGCACAGCCGCGAATTGCTGTCGATGTTATTGGTGCCGACCAATGCCCGGGCGAGCTTGTTGAAGGCGTAGTAGTCCTCGGTCAGCAATTGGCCGGAGATGTAGAACGCCACGCTGTCCGGGCCGTGCTCGGCGATGGTCTCGGCGAAGACGCTGGCGGCGTGATCGAGGGCGCTGTCCCAGTCGCTGCGGGCCCGGGCCAGGCCTTTGCCCAGGCGCAGTTCCGGGTAGAGGGCGCGAGCGGCGAGGTCGCCGGTCAGGTGCAGGGTGGAGCCCTTGCTGCACAGTTTGCCAAAGTTGGCCGGATGGGCGGGATCGCCACTGACGCCGAGGATGCGCTCGCCGTCATGCTCGATCAGGACGCCGCAACCGACCCCGCAATAACAGCAGGTCGAGGCAGTGATCTGGCGGTTCATCAGCTTGCGTCCCGCAATGCCAGCTGCACCCGACCGTTCTCGACCCGTGCCGAATGATGATGGGCGCAGCCCACATCCGGAGCCTGGGCCTGGCCGGTTTCCAAGTCGATCTGCCAATTGTGCAGCGGGCAGGCCACGCGTTTGCCATAGACCAAGCCTTGGGACAGCGGGCCACCCTTGTGCGGGCAACGGTCATCGAGGGCGAAGACTTCATCGTCGCTGGTCCGAAAAATCGCGATATCGCCTTTCGGGCCATTGATGATGCGCGAGCCGAGGATATTGATCTCTTCCAGTGCGCAGATATCCAGCCAGTTCATGCCGGCACCTCCAGGTTTTTCACGGGGATGACCTCGAACTCTTTTTTCAGCTGGGGTTGTTCCAGGCGCTGTTTCCAAGGGTCCTGTTCCAGCGACAGGGAAAACTTCAGGCGTTCATGGAGGGCTTTTCGCCGTTCCGGGTCCTCAAGCACGGCTTTCTTGATGTGCTCCATGCCGACCCGCTGCATGTAGTGCACGGTGCGTTCGAGGTAGAAGGCTTCTTCGCGGTACAGCTGCAGGAAGGCACCGTTGTATTCACGCACTTCCTCGGCGGTCTTGAGCTTGACGAAAAACTCGGCGACCTCGGTCTTGATCCCGCCGTTGCCACCGATGTACATCTCCCAGCCGGAGTCGACACCGATAATGCCGACGTCCTTGATGCCGGCTTCCGAGCAGTTGCGCGGGCAACCGGAGACGGCCAGCTTGACCTTGTGGGGCGACCACATGTTGAACAGGTCGTGCTCCAGTTCGATACCCAGTTGGGTCGAGTTTTGCGTGCCGAAGCGACAGAACTCACTGCCCACGCAGGTTTTCACGGTACGGATGGATTTGCCGTAGGCGTGGCCGGACGGCATGTCCAGGTCTTTCCACACGCCGGGCAGGTCCTGCTTCTTGATGCCCAGCAGGTCGATGCGCTGGCCGCCGGTGACCTTGACCATGGGTACGTTGTATTTGTCGGCCACGTCGGCGATGCGCCGCAGTTCCGAAGGATTGGTCACGCCGCCCCACATCCGCGGCACGACCGAGTAGGTGCCGTCTTTCTGGATGTTGGCGTGGGCGCGTTCGTTGATCAGGCGCGACTGCGGGTCGTCCTGGGCTTCGCCGGGCCAGGTGGAGATCAGGTAGTAGTTCAGTGCCGGGCGGCAGGTGGCGCAGCCGTTCGGGGTCCGCCAGTTCAGGTAGCTCATGGCACCGGCGATGGTCAGCAGGTGCTGGTCGCGGATTGCCTGGCGGATCTGGCCGTGGTTGAGGTCGCTGCAACCACAGATGGCTTTTTCGCTCTTGGGCTTGACGTCTGCCGCGCCACCCACGGTGTTGATCAGGATCTGTTCCACCAGGCCGGCGCAGGAGCCGCAGGAGCTGGCGGCCTTGGTGTGTTTCTTCACGTCATCGACGCTGAACAACCCGTGTTCCTGGATCGCCTTGACGATGGTGCCCTTGCACACGCCATTGCAACCGCAGACTTCGGCGCTGTCGGCCATGCTCATGGCTTTGTCCTGGCCTTGGTGACCGACGTCGCCCAAGGCGTTCTCGCCAAACATCAGGTGATCGCGGATCTCGCTGATGCCGTGGTTTTCCCGGATCTGGCGGAAGTACCAGCCGCCATCTGCGGTATCGCCGTACAGGCAGGCGCCGACCAGCACGTCATCCTTGATCACCAGCTTTTTGTAGACGCCGCCGATCGGGTCGGAAAGGGTGATGGTTTCGGTGCCTTCGCCGCCCATGAAGTCCCCGGCGGAGAACAGGTCGATACCGGTGACCTTGAGTTTGGTCGAGGTCACTGAGCCCTTGTAGGTGGCGAAGCCCAGTTGTGCGAGGTGGTTGGCGCAGACCTTGGCCTGTTCGAACAACGGCGCCACCAGGCCGTAAGCGGTGCCACGGTGGCTGGCGCATTCACCGATGGCGTAGATGCGCGGGTCGTAGGTTTGCATCGTGTCGTTGACCAGGATCCCGCGGTTGCAGGGGATGCCGGATTTTTCCGCCAATTCGGTATTGGGCCGGATGCCGGCGGCCATCACCACCAGGTCGGCGGGGATGATGTCGCCGTTCTTGAACTGCACCGAGCCGACCCGGCCATTGCCGGCGTCGTGCAGGGCCTGGGTCTGCTCGCTGAGGCGGAATTTCAAGCCCCGGTTTTCCAGGGCGGTCTGCAGCAGTTGGCCGCTGGTCTTGTCCAGTTGCCGTTCCAGCAGCCATTCGCCCAGGTGCACCACGGTCACGTCCATGCCCCGCAGCTTCAAGCCGTTGGCGGCTTCCAGGCCGAGCAGGCCGCCGCCGATGACCACGGCGTGCTTGTGAGTCTTGGCGGTGTCGATCATCGCCTGGGTGTCGGCGATGTCGCGGTAGCCGATCACGCCTTCCAGGGTGTTGCCGGGAATCGGCAGGATGAAGGGCGTGGAGCCGGTGGCGATCAGCAGGCGGTCGTATTCGGCTTCGCTGCCGTCTTCGGCGATAACCCGGCGCTTGACCCGATCGATCTCCACCACCTTGCGGTTGAGCAGCAGCTTGATGTTGTTGTCCAGGTACCAGCTCAGGTCGTTGAGCACGATCTCCTCGAACGTCTGCTCACCGGCCAGCACCGGCGAGAGCAGGATGCGGTTGTAGTTGGTGTGGGGCTCGGCGCCGAACACTGTGATGTCGTACAGCTCGTTGCTCAGCTTGAGCAGTTCCTCGAGGGTTCGAACCCCGGCCATGCCGTTGCCGATCATTACCAGTTTGAGTTTTTTCATCAGGGTTCTCCGCAAGCTCAGGTCCGCTTTATCACGGTGATCGGACTGGCTCGGCAATTTTTACGAAAACAAAAAAAGGCGTCCCGCTAGCAAGCTAGCGAGGACGCCTTTGTCCTGGTCCCGTTCTCTCGGGAAGCACCGCCTTCATCGTTGGAGGCGTTGCTTTATGTATGGTGAGAGAGGTTATGCAGTGGTTGTGCCAAGTGGCTTTAAGGTGCGGATTTATTGAGCTGCGGGTTGGTTGAGCGGATTGGGGAGGGATTTATTGCACCGAATCAAAGCGTGTTGCCCGGTAATGGAGCGTAGTGAACTAGGCCCTGTGGCGAGGGGATTTATCCCCGTTGGGCTGCGCAAGTGGCCCCAAGCCAGGCAACGCGGTGTGCCAGGAAGATTGAGATCATTGCTTTAGGGCTGCTTGCGCAGCCCAGCGGGGATAAATCCCCTCGCCACAATAATCATGAGCCGTGAAACACCAAAAACAGCAGGACAATGTTCACCACCAGGGACACCAGCGCCAAGGTCCGCCAGACCTTCAGCGGCTCGCGCTCCAACAGTGGCCGGGGCCTTACGTTCAAGCTGCGGCGTTCACCCTGCTCCAGCAGCAACAACCACTCTTCGGCGGTTTCAAAGCGTTGCTCCGGGTCTGCGGCGACAGCGCGTTCCAGGCTTTGCCCGAGCCATTCGGCCAGGTCCGGCCGATAGCGACTGGCACTGACCGGTACGCCAAAGCGCGGGCGTTGGAACGCTTCGATTTCGCCGTAGGGATAATGCCCGGTCAGCAGGAAGTACAAGGTCACGCCGACCGAGTACAAGTCCTGTTGCGCCGTCGGTGCGGCGCCGCCGAAGGCTTCCGGGGCGATGTAGCTGGGGGTGCCGGGCAAGACGTTGGCCTGGTCCTCGGACAGGCCCGGGCAGTACGCCAGGCCGAAATCCAGCAAACGCAATTCCCCGTCATCCCCCAGGTGCAGGTTTTCCGGCTTGATGTCGCGGTGGTAGATCTGCCTTCGATGTAACAGGCCTACTGCCCGTACCAGCCGCTGCGCCAGGTCCAGCCACTGGGCCAGAGGCAGTGGCCCGCCCTGGTTGAACAGCTCGGCCAGGGTCGCGCCCGGATATTCACGCATCACGTAGTACAAATGCTGACGCTGGGGAACGCCATGGACCTCGGGAAACTGCCGCCCGGCGACGCGCTTGAGAAACCACTCCTCCGAGAGCAACGCCTGCCCCGCGCGGCTATCGTCCCGTAGTTGCGCGGGCAGGGTTTTCAGCAGCCAAGGTTGGCCCTGACCATCGTGTACCCGGTAGAGCAACGATTGCTGGCTGTGGCCGAGCAGGCTTTCGATCTGCCAGCCCTCGAACACCTGGCCCGGTTTCAGCGCAGGCGGCAGGGGCCATTGCTGCAACTGGATCAGCGCATCGCCGATGCTCGCTTCGCCCACCGCGTCGACCCGCACCAGCAAGGCACTGGCGTTGTCCTGGCTGCCGGCCAGGTGCGCGGCGTTGACCAGGGTCTGGGCGGCGACGTCCAGGTCCGGTTGATCCCGAAGAATGCCGGCAATGGCCGTGTCGCCCAGCACCGCCCAGACGCCATCACTGAGCAATACGAAGGTTTCGTCGATGCGCAGTTCGCCGTCAAGAAAGTCGAGGATCAGGTGTTGGTCCAGGCCCAGGGCACGCTTGAGCACATGCTGCATGCCCTGTTGTTCCCAGACGTGGTCTTCGCTGACCCGTTGCAGATGATCGGCGTGCCAGCGGTAGACCCGGCAATCGCCGACGTGGGCCAAGGTGAAGCGCCGACCCCGCAGGACCAGGGCGCTGACGGTGGTGAGCAGCGGCTGTCCGCCACCGTTGGCTTGCAGCCAGCGATTCTGCGCCAACAGCAACCGGTCCAATGCCTGGGCCACGCCCCAGGTCTGTGGCGTGGAGTAGTAATCCAGGGCCAGGGCCTGCAAGGTCGAACGGGCGGCCAGCCCGCCATCGGCGCATTGGCTCACGCCGTCGGCGATGGCGAACAGGTATCCCTTGCTGGCGGCCAGGGCCGGGGCGGGGGTGACCAGGCGCAGGGCGTCCTGGTTTTCCTCCCGCGGGCCGATGGCACTGGCTTCGGCGAAACTCAGTTGCAGGCTCATGGAGGCTATTTATACCCGAGCCGCAGTGACGGCGGCCGAACCCCAAGTGGTCCTCCAACGGCGCTTGACGCCGTGCAGGCCGAACCAGGCCAGGACACCGAGGCTGGCAAACAACCACAGTGCCAGTTGATAGCTGCCGGTGCTCTGCTTGATCGCGCCCATGCCCGCCGCGAGGGCGAAGCCGCCGATGCCGCCGGCCATGCCGATCAGCCCGGTCATCACGCCGATCTCGCGACGGAAGCGTTGTGGCACCAGTTGGAACACCGCGCCGTTGCCCGCACCCAAACCGAGCATGGTGCAGACGAACAGAGCCAGGGCGGCGTAGGAGCTCGGCAGGTTGAAACCCACTGCGGCGATGCAGACGGCCGCGACGGTGTACATGCCCAGCAAGGTGCGGATGCCGCCGAAACGGTCCGCCAGGGCGCCGCCCAATGGACGCATCAGGCTGCCACCGAAGACGCAGGCGGCGGTGTAGTAGCCAGCGGTGACCGGGCTCAGGCCATATTGGTCGTTGAAGTAGCCGGGCAGGGCGCTGGCCAGGCCGATGAAGCCGCCGAAGGTCACGCTGTAGAAGAACATGAACCACCAGCTGTCGCGGTCGCCCAGGGCCTTGAGGTAGTCGGCCATGGATTTGGCTTTCGGCCGCTCGGGAGCGTTCTTGGCCAGCCAGGCAAAGAGCACCAGGGTCAGCACCAGCGGGATCAGCGCGAAGCCGAACACGTTGCTCCAGCCGAATGCCACCGCCATCACCGGGGCGATCAACGCCGCGAGCACGGTGCCCGAGTTACCGGCACCGGCAATACCCATGGCCTTGCCCTGGTGCTGTGGCGGATACCACTGGGACGCCAGCGGCAGGGCCACGGCGAACGAAGCGCCGGCCACGCCCAGAAACAGGCCTAGCAACAACGCTTGCTCGTAGCTGTGGATGCCCAGTTTCCAGGCGCAGAACAGCGCACCGATCACAATCACCTGGCCCACCATGCCAGCAGTCTTCGGCGAAATCCGATCGGCCAGCAGGCCCATGAACAACCGCAGTACGGCGCCAGCCAGGATCGGCGTCGCGACCATCAGGCCGCGTTGCTGGGTGGTCAGGTGCAGGTCGGCAGAGATCTGTACCGCCAGTGGACCGAGCAGGTACCAGACCATGAAGCTCAGGTCGAAGTAGAGGAAGGCCGCGAACAGTGTCGGGGTATGGCCGGATTTCCAGAAGCTTGAATTCATCGCGCACCTCAGCTGTAAAAGTCTCGAGAAATGAGTCAGTGCTTTGAGCAGTGCGCCGCCTGTGGTCGCACCACCGGCCCCGAGGGGCCAAAACAAAAAAACGCCGCAACCCGGATCGCCAGAGAGGCAAGGAGGGTGTGCGACGTCTTTGTCGTAGGTGGGGCAACCGCCGTTGGTTACCTGTGGGTTTGCTTAAGCGAGATCTGTGCCAAGTCTGTCACGATCATTCCTACGCTCTGCGCGGGAATGCCGCGCCAGGGACGCTCCGCGTTCCGCTTCACAAGGTGACGCAGAACGTCACAGGATGCATTCCAACGCAGAGCGTGGGAACGATCATCAGTAGGGCGGTAAGGCAGGCGCTACAAGGCTTTCAGCCCAGCAGCTCATTCATGGCAATGATCTGCTCCGCCACCTGGATCAGCTTCTGCTGGCGGCTCATGGCCTGGCGGCGCATCAGGGTGTAGGCCTGTTCTTCGTTGCATTCTTTCATCTTCATCAGCATGCCCTTGGCCAGTTCGATGCGCTTGCGCTCGGCCAGTTGCTGGTCGCGGGCCAGGAGCTGGGCGCGCAGGGCCTGGTCGCTTTCGAAGCGGGCCATGGCCACGTCGAGGATCGGTTGCAGGCGTGCGGCGTGGATGCCTTCGACGATGTAGGCGCTCACCCCCGACTTGATCGCCTGGCGCATCACGTCGGGGTCGTGCTCGTCGGTAAACATGACGATCGGTCGTGGTTGGTCGCGGCTGACCAGCACCACTTGCTCCATGACATCGCGTCCGGGTGACTCGGTATCGATCAAAATCACGTCCGGACGCACCGTTTCGACGCGCGCCGGCAGGTCGATGGTCAATCCGGATTCATCGATGACTTCGAATCCGGCTTCAATCAGGGCGGCTTTGAGGCGGCCGACTTTTTTCGCGGTGTCGTTGATCAGCAGGATACGCAGCATGGTCGAGGCTCCTGTCAGCGGCTGGCGAAAAGGGGAGCCGCATCGCTCAAGGCGTGCAGTTTGAAGCTGCGGGCATACTTGGCCGGGTCCGAACCGTCCCAGGTGGTGCCATCGATCAACTGGCTGCTGCGCATGTCCTGGCGCGGGGACACGATGCCCAGTGCGCCAGCGGCTTCACGGTACAGCTTGAGCTGCTGGACGTCCTGGGCCACGGCCAGGTAATCCGGGTCTTCGCGCAACAGGCCCCAGCGGCGGAACTGGGTCATGAACCACATGCCGTCGGACAGGTACGGCAGGTTCACCTCGCCATTGCCATGAAAGCGCATGGCATGGGGATCCTGCCAACTGTTGCCCAGGCCATCGGCGTAGATCCCCAGCAAGCGCGGCTCGATGCAGTCCAGTGGTGCGTCGAGGTATTCGGGCGCGCTCAACAGTTGTGCGGTGCTGCGACGGTTTTCGCTGCTTTGTTCGATGAAGCGGCTGGCTTCGAGGATCGCCATCACCAGGGCCCGGGCGGTATTGGGGTACTGCTCGACGAATGCGCGGGTGCAGCCCAGGACTTTTTCCGGGTGATCGGGCCAGATGGTCTGGGTGGTCGCCAGGGTAAAACCCAGGTTCTGCTTCACCGCGCTGGCGCACCAGGGTTCACCGACGCAAAAACCGTCGATACGTCCGGCTTGCAGGTGCGCGATCATTTGCGGCGGCGGCACCACCACGCTGTCGACATCCGACAACGGATGGATGCCCTGGGCCGCAAGCCAGTAATACAGCCACATGGCATGGGTGCCGGTGGGGAAGGTCTGGGCGAAGGTCAGTTTCGGGCGAGTTTGGTGCACGTGCCGTTCCAGTGCCTCAGGACTGGTCACGCCCTGGGCCTGCAAGCCATGGGACAGGTTGATGCTCTGGCCGTTCTGGTTCAGGCCCATCAGCACGGCCATGTCGGTCGGCGCGACGCCGCCGATCCCCAGGTGCACGGCGTAGATCAGGCCGTACAGGCTGTGGGCGGCATCGATTTCACCACTGACCAGCTTGTCCCGCAGGTTGGCCCAGGACGTCTGGCGCTTGAGGTTCAGGGTCAGGCCGTAGGGTTGGGCGAAGCCCTGGGTGGCGGCCACGACCACCGGGGCACAGTCACTCAAGGCCATGAAACCCAGGTTGACTGCGCTCTTTTCCGGGGCATCGCTACCGTTGACCCAGGCCAGGGGATTGGCTGGAACTTCATTCATCGCGCATCACCTTCCACGTAAAAAAAGCGCCGTACCCAGCGCTGCCAGGGCAGGGCCGGATGACGACGCCGTTGTCCTTTAAATCAGTGTGGCACTCATTCCGCCATTGGCATGGGCGCCGATGAACGAAAAGGGTGCAAGGCATATGCCAGTGCGTGCCCCATCACCTTTCCATCAAGATTCAAGACGCCGGGTCTTTCATCCTGTCGGCCCTTCCAAGGCTACGTAGCAAAGGAGACCGGTGTGCAGGACAAATCATCTCGCTCCACGGCATTGCCTGAACAGCGCGAACGGGTGCTGCACCTGCGTGTCGCGCAAAGCCCGGTTCAACTGAGCGCCGCGAGGTTTGGCGTCAGTCATCGCCTGCCGGTCGGTTGGGAAGGGGTGGTGGTGGCGGGTGATTCGCTGCGCTGGAGTGGTGGCCCGTTGCAGGTCCAGCCTGTGACTGCGGCGCCGCTGGTGAAGTTGCAGGCTTTTTTCGACATGAGCAATGCCTTCGTCGAGGTCGGGCAACGGGGGGCAGTTGGACCGTGGGCCCTGTTGCCGGTGACCGAGGAAGTCGTCCGCTCCCAGGAACGATTCGAACGCTGGTTCATCGGCCAGGCGCTGGGCGGCACCGCGGCCTATCACGCGGCTGCCAACCTGTTGCGGCATCACGAGAGCTACGGGCTCGTACGGTTTTTATTGGAACAAGGCACGCACAGCGAAAAACTTAACACGCTGGCCCAGCGCTACGGCGTGTCGGTTTCGCATTTTCGGCGGCTGTGCCAACAGGCATTGGGGAGCGCGGCCAAACCGGTGCTGCGCGGCTGGCGCACGGCCCAGGCGCTGCTGAACATGAGTCTTCAGGACGGCTCGTTGACCGACGTGGCGCTGGAGTTCGGCTTTGCCTCCTCTTCACACTTTTCCAAGGAAGTCCGCGAACTGGTGGGCTTCGCCCCCAGCAGCCTGGCGGATATCACCTACCTGCCAGGCAAGTGAGTCGATGAGCCAGCGACGATTTTCCCTGACCCTTTCATGGCTGTGCCTGAGTACCGCCATGCTGCTCCCAGCATTGGCCGCCCGGGCCGATGTCTACACCTTCGAAGCCCGAGAGCAGAGCGCGCGGACTTTTTTCAGCGAGTTGTCCGGGTCGTTGGGCAAGCCGGTCATTGTCAGCAAGGCCGCGGCGGCCAAACGGATCGGCGGTACGTTCGATCTGCGCACCCCGCAACGGACTTTCGAGCGTGTCAGCGCGCAGATGGGGCTGATCTGGTACAGCGATGGCCAGGCGATTTATCTGTATGACGCCTCGGAAATCAAAAGCGCGATGATGTCGCTGCAGACCCTGACCGTCGCCAAGCTCCAGGCCTTCCTGGGGCGTTCGGGGCTGCACGATGTCCGGTATCCGTTGCGTCACGACGGTCTGCGGACATTCCATGTCTCGGGCCCGCCGATCTATGTCGACCTGGTGGTGCAAGCCGCCGGCTTGATGGACAACCAGCGCTCGGAGCTGCTGCTGGGCAAGCAGCAGATCGGTGTGATCCAAGTGCGAAACACCTTTGTCAGTGACCGCAACTATGAGCTGCGCGACGACAAGGTGACCATTCCAGGGCTGGCCACTGTGATCGAGGCCCTGTTGCGCGGCGAAAAGCACGAGGTCGAGCCGTCGGTGGCGCAAGGCACCGCGTCGGGGGTGCGGGGCGCGATGCCGCTGTTTCCCCTGGAGGGCCTGGCGGACACCCCCTCGAACCAAGACCCGACGGCCCCGCGAATCATTGCGCGGGAGGTGGCCGCCGGCAACATTCGGGTGGTGGCCTACCCGGACACCAACAGCCTGTTGGTCAAGGGGCTGCCGGAGCAGGTGCGCTTCATCGAGAACCTGGTCAATGCCCTGGACACGCCGAAACGCCACGTCGAGTTGTCGTTGTGGATCATCGACCTGCACAAGGATGAGCTCAACCAACTGGGCATCAACTGGCAAGGCGCGGTGAAGTCCGGGGCCACCTTCAGCGCATCGCTCAACGCCGGCTCGGCGACCACCCTCGATGGCGCCTCGTTCGTCACCCAGGTCATGGCCCTGGAGCGGACCCAGCGGGCCAATGTCGTCTCGCGCCCGGTGATCCTGACCCAAGAGAACGTGCCGGCGATCTTCGACAACAACCGCACCTTCTATGCCCCCTTGGTCGGGGAGCGCAGTGTCGATCTGCAGCATGTGACCTATGGCACGTTGGTGAATGTACTGCCGCGTTTCGCCCACGCGGACGAGATCGAGATGTCGCTCAATATCGAGGACGGCAACGAAGTCGAGAGTCCGGGCCAGGGTGAGCGCCAGGGCGCGTTGCCGACGGTCGGTCGCACCCGCATCAGTACCGTAGCGCGAGTACCCCAAGGCAAGAGTCTGTTGGTGGGCGGTTTCACCCGCGATGACCACGGCGAGCAGATCGGGCGCGTCCCGGTGTTGGGGGCGATTCCCTGGATCGGTCGGTTATTCAGCTATCGTCAGGGGCGCTCGGCCAACACGGTGCGTGTGTTCCTGATCCAGCCCAAGGAGATTCGCGAGGCTTTTGAACCGGCCACGAGCGAGCCGGGCGGGCAGTTACTGACCCCGCAGCAGCACGAACGGGTGCGTCGGATGTACTTCCGGATGTCAGAGAAATGATGCTGCCCCCGGTTTCCCTCGGTGGCCGGGCCGCCCAGGCGCGGCTGAATGCCGAGAAAGCCGCCGAACATCCACAGCCGCCAGTCGATGCCGAGGCGCCGGAGGACAGCGCAACGGCTGCGGTGGCGCAGCGCCTCGTACAGATCAGCGACGAACTCTCGGCGGCATTGACCCAGTTCCGTGGCCGCCGGTTGTTCGAGCTCAAATCCGAGGCCATGACCGACACCTTCGAGCGCGTGCTGGAAGACGACACAGTGCCCAAGGCGCGGCAGGTGCTGAGTCTGGCGCGGTTGGCGGACAAACCCGTCGCCTGGTTACTGCAAATGGCGCGAAGCCTGTTTCCCGACGACAGCGACCTGGCCCTGGTGCTACGGGCGTTGTTGCGCCGCAAGAACCTGGAGACGCTGACCCGGCAGCGCCTCGAAACGCTGTTGCAGACGGTGGTTGCCCAAGCCTCCCCCAAGCGCTTGAACGCCGGGATCAACGCGGCGCTCAAGGCCCGGATGTTCGGCAAGAGCCTGGCGGTGCGAGCCGGCCTGTTGCGCGAGACTTACCGGGATTTCCTCGAGTCCGACGAAGGCCCGCTCAGTTGTTACCAGGACTGGATCGCCCTGTATGGCGCGGCGCAACGCAGCGGGGTGCTGGCCTTCATCGAAGCGGCGGTGCTCACCGACATCAGCGCCCAGGACCCCAGTTGTTCGCGCGCCGAGTTCGGCCAATTGCTAGCAAAGGTGACCGACCTCAAGCGCCTGCGTTCGGCCGATGAGCTGTTTATCGGCGCAGTGCTTGGCGATGCCGTCATCTGCCGACACAACCCCGAGGAGT
Source organism: Pseudomonas sp. NFACC05-1 (assembly GCF_900100135.1). Classification (NCBI taxonomy): domain Bacteria; kingdom Pseudomonadati; phylum Pseudomonadota; class Gammaproteobacteria; order Pseudomonadales; family Pseudomonadaceae; genus Pseudomonas; species Pseudomonas sp. NFACC05-1. Next base: position 207,515 of record NZ_FMTR01000005.1, read on the forward strand.
CCAACTGGTTGGTGTTCCTCTTCGGCGTGTTGACCTACCCCGATGATCTCGACCAGTTATTGCTCGGTGCGTTGGGCGAACAAGTGCTGCTCAGTGCCCACCGTGAGCGATCGATACTCTTGCAGACCCTGCGCCGGCTCAGCCTGCGGTTGCCCTTGCCCCTGTTTGCCGATGAGGAGGCGCCACAGCGCCTGGCCACCCAGTTCACCCGCTTGGCGGACGTCGCCTATGCCCATGAATGCATCGATCAGCGCCGCTCGGGCGGTTGCCCATGACCCTGCTCAATGGGTTCTTGCGCAACGTCGGCGCTCGCCCGGAACTGCTGATCCTGACCTTGATGGTGATGATCATCGCCATGCTGATCATCCCCTTGCCCACGGTGCTGGTGGATTTTCTCATCGGCCTGAACATCGTCATCTCCCTGTTGGTGTTCATGGGCTCGTTCTACATCGAGCGCATCCTCAGCTATTCGACGTTCCCGGCGTTGCTGCTGCTGACGACCTTGTTTCGCCTGGCGCTGTCGATCAGCACCAGCCGGCTGATCCTCAGCCAAGCCGATGCCGGCGAGATCATCGCCTCGTTCGGTGACTTTGTGATCGGCGAAAGCCTGGTGGTGGGCTTCGTGATTTTTTCCATCGTCACCATCGTCCAGTTCATCGTGATCACCAAAGGCTCGGAGCGGGTGGCGGAAGTCGCCGCGCGCTTCTCCCTGGACGGGATGCCGGGCAAGCAAATGAGCATCGACGGTGACCTCAAGGCCGGCGCCATCGACGCGGCCCAGGCCCGGGAAAAACGCAGCGTGCTGGAGCGCGAAAGCCAGCTGTACGGGTCTTTTGACGGGGCGATGAAATTCATCAAGGGCGATGCCATCGCCGGGATCATCATTATCTTCGTCAACTTTATCGGCGGCATGGCCATCGGCGTCGGCCAGCTGGGCATGGACCTGTCCACCGCGCTGTCGACCTACACCCTGTTGACCATCGGCGATGGCCTGGTGGCCCAGATCCCGGCGCTGCTGATCGCCATCGGTGCCGGCTTCATCGTCACCCGCGTCAACGGCGACGACAGCAACCTGGGGCGCAACATGCTCACCCAGATGCTCGGCAACCCGTTCGTCCTTGGTGTTACCGCCTTGCTGGCGGTGGGTGTGGGGCTGTTGCCGGGTTTCCCGTTGCTGACGTTCCTGTCGATTGCCGGCGTGCTGGGCCTGGTGGTGTTTGTGCGCCAGCGCAAATCGTCGCGACAGGCTAGTCCGGGCGAAAGCCGCGCCGAAGCCGCCGAGCAAAACACGCTGCCGAGCGAGTCAGGGCTGCTCGATGACGTCGACAACCTCGCGACAGAAACCATTGCCTTGATGCTGCTGGTGCCCAAGACGCAACTCGAAGCGCTGGAAAAGCAGCGTTGGGCGGCGCGCTTTCGCAGCCAGTTTTTCGTCGACTACGGCTTGCGCATCCCCGAGCCACGGCTGCGGGCCAGCGAGGCGCTGCCGGCGCATCAAGTGGCGGTGTTGATCAACGAAGTGCGGGCCGAGCAGTTCGACATTCATTTCGATCACTGGCGCCTGCTGGATTACTCGCCGGAGCTGGACCCCCTGGGCTTTGCCTTGGTGCGCGGCAACGACAGCAATCGCCTGGGCGGTGTCTGGGTCAGCGCCGCCGACCGCGAGCGGGTGCAGCAGTTGGGCTATCACCTACGGCCCGCCGATGAAGAATGCTATCGCTGCCTGGTCACGCTGCTGGCGCGCAACATCCAGGAGTTCTTCGGCGTGCAGGAAACCAAGCAGTTGCTCGACGAAATGGAAACCCGCTGCCCCGACCTGCTCAAGGAAGTCTATCGCCACGTCACCGTGCAGAAAATCGCCGAAGTGCTGCAGCGCCTGATCGGCGAGCGCATCTCTGTGCGCAACATGAAGCTGATCCTCGAATCCCTTGCCCATTGGGCCTCCCGGGAAAAGGACGTGCTGGCGCTGGTCGAACACGTGCGCGGCGCCATGGCCCGCTACATCAGCAACAAGTTTGCCCAGGGCAACGACCTGCGCGTGCTGCTGTTGTCGCCAGAGTTCGAAGAAGTGGTGCGCCGTGGCATCCGGCAAACCTCCGGCGGCAGTTTCCTCAACCTGGAACCGGCCGAATCGGAAGAACTGATGGACCGCCTCAGTGTCGGCCTGGACAGCGTGCACATCGCCCACAAGGACATGGTGTTGCTGTGTTCGGTCGATGTGCGGCGCTACATCAAGAAACTCATCGAGGGACGTTTCCGGGAGCTGGACGTCATGTCGTTCGGCGAAATCTCCGAGAGCGTGTCCGTCAATGTCATCAAAACCCTGTGAGGACACTGCACATGGCGGTTGGAAATAGCCTCCGCCTGGAGCGACAGGCGGCCCACCCCTTGCGCTTGAGCGGACCACTGATAGAAGCGGCGCTGCCCGGGGTGGTGGTCGGCGAAGTCTGCGAAGTGCGTCGGCACTGGCGCTCGCCCGAGGTCGCGGCCAGGGCGCAGGTGATCGGCTTCAAGCCCGGTGCCGTGTTGCTCAGCCTGCTGGGTGATGGCAAAGGCTTGTCCCGGGAGTCGATGATCGTGCCCACCGGCTCGACCTTGCAACTGACCTGCAGTGACGCCTTGCTCGGCAGTGTGGTCGATCCCCAGGGCACGATCGTCGAGCGCCTGGCGCCTTCGACGGCGGTGGCGCAACGGGATTGTCCGGTGGATGCCGACCCGCCGTCCTACCAGCAGCGACGCCCGGTGGCGGAATCGCTGCGCACCGGCATCCGCGTCATCGATGGCTTACTGACCTGTGGTGTCGGTCAGCGCATCGGCATTTTTGCCGCCGCCGGTTCCGGCAAGACCACCTTGATCAACATGCTGATCGAGCACACCGACGCAGAGGTCTTCGTGATCGGCCTGATTGGCGAACGTGGGCGGGAGGTGACTGAGTTCATCGCGCACCTGCGCCAGTCGCCCAAGCATTCTCGTTGCGTGGTGGTATTCGCCACTTCGGATTTTTCCTCGGTGGATCGCTGCAACTCGGCGCTGCAAGCCACCACCATCGCCGAGTATTTTCGCGACCAGGGGCGGCGCGTGGTGTTGTTGCTGGACTCGTTGACCCGCTACGCCCGCGCCCGTCGCGACCTGGCCTTGGCGGCCGGTGAAGCCCCGGCGCGGCGCGGCTATCCGGCCTCGGTGTTCGATGCCTTGCCGCGCTTGCTGGAGCGACCAGGGGTAACCGCGACCGGCAGCATCACCGCCTGGTACACGGTGCTGTTGGAAAGCGACGACGAGCCGGATCCGATCGCCGAGGAGATTCGTTCCATCCTCGATGGCCATGTCTACCTCAGCCGTGCCCTGGCGGCCAAGGGGCACTACCCGGCCATCGATGTCCTGCGCAGCGTCAGCCGGGTGGCGACCCAAGTCACCACGCCGCAGGTGCAGCAACTGGCCGCGTCGACCCGGGAAACCCTGGCCCGTCTTGAACAGTTGCAGGTCTTTCTCGACATGGGCGAGTACAGCCCGGGCGCGGACGCGGCCAATGACCACGCGATGCACCGGCGTGATGCCCTTGACCGATGGCTGCGCCAGCCGACGGGCGAGTGTTGCGAGCCGGACGAAACCTTACGGAGCCTGCATGAAATCCTTGCCTGAGCAGCGACGCTTGTTGGCCTTCAGCGAGTTCCGGCGGCAACGCGGCGAGCAGGCGCTGCTGCACGTCCAGCGCCAATTGCAGCCGCTGCTGACGGAGCGCGACGGCTTCGAGGCGCAGGAAGCCGCGCTGCAAGACCTGTTGGCCAGCCATCGCGCCAATGACTGCGTGCTGGATCACGGGCAGCTGTTGGCGCTGTTGCGTACCCAGGCGGTGATCCGTCGGCGGATCGATCTGCTGCGGGTCGAGCGTGACCGCGTGGATCAGCAGTGCCGACAGGTCGAGCAGCAGTTGCAGGTGCAGCGCGAGCGGTTGCGTGGGCTGCTGCGCAAACACGACAAGTACGAGCGTTCCGTCCAGCAACTGTTACGGGTTCAACGGCTTGAAGCGGTGCGCCGGGAAGAGCGGGAGCTGGAAGAAATGATGGAGGGACGGCGATGAAAGAGCTCTCAGTGGTTCCCGCTCGGCCGGTCCAGGTCCTGGACCCCGTCGACGAGGGCCCGATGGATGAGCTGCAAGACCTGCTTATCCCGGTGCAGGAAGATGAGCTGCCACAGGGCGTGCTGGACCTGATGGTTGCGCTGGTTCGGCCTCATCGCGAGCCGATGGACAATGGCCGTGCGCTGGCCTGGCGTTCGATGAGTATTGTTCAGGGCGGCGCGGAGGTTGAGCGTGATGGGGAGCGCTCGGGTGCCCGCGAAGCGGTGGAGGTTGAAGCCGTTCGCGCGCCACCCCGTGCCCAGGTCGCAATGACTTTTCCACACGCCGGCCCACCGCTCAGCCAGATGGCACGCCCTCCGTTGTCTCAACGCTTGGAGCCAGCGGGGGATCAATCAACGCTGCCGACCTACTCGGCATCGATCGAGCCGCCACGGCATGAGCCGTTCACCGCTGCCAGTGAGCAGTCGCTGGCCCTTGGCGATGAACCGCTGCCCCAGGCGCCGTTGAGCCTCCAAGGCACGCGTCACGCACCGACGGTTGCCACGGCATCCGTCCCTGCATCGACGCCGCCACCCGCGCTCGATGTCGTGATCGAGACGTTGCCGGGTGCGGATCGAGGGTTCCTGCAAGTCCCCTTCAACCGAGCGGGGGCCAGCGGACAAGTGACGATCAGCCGCGGGTCTGAAGAGCCCACTCGACCCCTGACGCTCAGCCCCAGCAATGCCCTGGTGTTCGAGCAACTCAAGGAACCTTTCGCCCTGGCCCGGGAGCCTGCCTGGCGGCTGACCGACAGCGGCGGCGAGCAGCCGCGCCAGGGTTCGCAGCAGGGGCCGGACGAGGATCCGGACGAACAGGCTGAGCCTGCGGCATGAGCGCATTGCAGCTGCGTCGGGTCGAGCCTTTGGTGCATGCCCACGCCCAGGCGATTCAACGCTGGCGGCGCGGCGGTCGGGACGCGGATCTGGCCAAGGTGCCCAAGCGTTCCGACTATTTGAGCTTCTGCGCACAGGGTGATGGCGGGCCCTGGCGCGGGCTGATCAGGGCCCGTGACTGGTTGCACCATTCGCTCCCGACCTTGCAAGCGCTGCTGACGCAGCCGTGCCCGTTGCCCCGTATCGTCGAGTTGTTCCGGGCGGTGCCACGGCCCTTGTCACTGGAGGTGGACGAGTTGCGTTACAGCCATCTGTCGGACATCGAATCCGTGGCCCCGGCGCGCTTGCCGACGGGCGAAGTGCCGTGGCTCGACACCCCCGGAGGGCGCGTGTGGTTGACCCAATTGCCGCCCAGGAATGCCCAGCGCGGCCCCGTAACCGCCGACTCATGGCTGAAGACGTTGCCAATGCGCCTGGAACTGATCCTCGGCGTCAGTCACCTGAGCCTTGCCAGTCGAATACGGCTGGGGGAGGGCGACGTGCTGCGCATCGCCCAGCCCATGCAACGCTGCTTTGTGGCGGGCCAATGCCTTGGCGTTTTCACCTTTACCGAAGAGGGTTTACACATGCAACCGACCATGGCCGAGGCCAGTTCAGAAAGCCCGTCAGAACCTGCCGTGGAAATCGACCTGGGATCGCTCCCGGTGCGCCTGGAATTCCTGCTCGCCACCCATGATCTCGACCTGGCCGCGCTGTCGCAGATCATCGCCGGGCAACTGATCCCGCTGGCTGACGACGCGGCCCGGCACATCGAAGTGCGCGCCAACGGCAAGCCCGTGGCCCTGGGCGAGTTGGTGCAGTTGGACGGACAGTTGGGCGTCGAATTGCTGAAGGTCTATCGGGACGGTGACGATGAATGACGTTTCGCTGATCGCGCTGCTGGCGTTCGCTTCGTTGCTGCCGTTCCTGGTGGCGGCGGGCACTTGCTACCTCAAGTTCTCGATTGTCTTCGTCATCGTGCGCAACGCCTTGGGCTTGCAGCAAGTGCCGTCGAACATGGCGCTCAATGCGATTGCCCTGATGCTCGCGGTGTTCGTCATGACGCCGGTCGTGAAGCAGGGCCATGACTACTACAAGACCGAGGCGGTGGCCTTTACCGATATCGAATCGGTGGTGAATTTCGCCGAGAACGGCCTGGGCAGCTACAAGGATTACCTGCGCAAATACACCGACCCGGAGCTGGCGCTGTTCTTCGAGCGGGCCCAGGCGGTCCAGGATGAAACCGACGCCGATTGGCCTGTCGATGAAGAACTGGCGCCTTCGCTGTTTTCGCTGTTGCCGGCCTACGCCCTGAGTGAAATCAAGAGTGCCTTCAAGATCGGCTTCTACCTGTACCTGCCCTTCGTGATTGTCGACCTGGTGATCTCCAGCATCCTGCTGGCGCTGGGCATGATGATGATGAGCCCGGTGATCATTTCCGTGCCGATCAAGCTGGTGCTGTTTGTCGCCCTGGATGGCTGGGCGCTGCTGTCCACCGGGTTGGTCAAGCAATACCTGGCCTTGCTGGCGTAGGCGCAGCCATGAACGATCTGGTCTACGCCGGCAACAAGACCCTGTACCTGATCCTGCTGATGGTGGCCTGGCCGATCATCGTCGCCACGGTGGTCGGCCTGGTGGTGGGCTTGATCCAGACCGTGACCCAGTTGCAGGAACAGACCCTGCCGTTCGGCTTCAAGCTGCTGGCGGTCGCCGCGTGCCTGTTCCTGCTCTCGGGCTGGTACGGCGAAACCTTGCTGGACTTCAGCCGCGAAGTCATCCGCCTGGCGTTGGGTTAGGCCGATGACGGTGACGCTGTTCTTCGAGCTGTATGCGGGGTTTGCCGCCGCGCTGTTGGGCGTGGCGCGCCTGGCGCCGATTTTCTTCATGTTGCCGTTTCTCAACAGCGGCGTGCTGACCGGTGTCGCGCGCCAGGCGGTGATTGTCCTGGTGGCGCTGGGGTTCTGGGCCTACGTCGGCGTGCCGACGCCCGCCCTCGACAGCCTGGCGTTCCTCGGCTTGATGCTGCGGGAGGTGAGTATCGGCGTGCTGCTGGGTGTGCTGCTGTGCTGGCCGTTCTGGGTGCTGCATGCCATGGGCAACCTGATCGATAACCAGCGCGGCGCCATGCTCAGCAGCACGGTGGATCCGGCGAACGGTGTCGACACGTCGGAGCTGGCGAATTTTCTCCAGTTGTTCGCGGCGGCGGTGTATCTCGAAGGTGGCGGCATGCTGTTGATGCTGGAAACCGTCGCGCAGAGCTATCGCATTTGTGCGCCGGGCAACGACTGCGTGATGCACTTGCCGGCTCTCCACGCGCTATTGGATGTGCTGGTGAGCAAGACGCTGGTGATCAGTGCGCCGGTGGTGGCGACCTTGCTGGTCAGCGAAGCCTTGCTCGGTTTGCTCTCGCGGTATGCGCCGCAAATGAATGCGTTCTCCGTGTCGTTGACGGTCAAGAGCCTGGTGGCGCTGGTGGTGTTGATGCTGTATTTCGGCGTGCACCTGCCAGACGAAGTCCTGCGCATGGGCGGGATGTCCGAGGGGCTGGCACAGTCTCTGGGCGATGGGGAGGGCGATCATGTCATCCAGCGCCTCGAAGACTGAAAAGCCTACCGCCAAGCGCCTGCGGGATGCCGCCCGCAAGGGCCAGACGTTCAAGGCCAAGGACCTGGTCATCACCTGCCTGACCCTGTGCGGCATCAGTTACCTGGTCTTCAACAGCTCGCTGTTCGAGATCATGGAGGTCTACCGGCGCATCATCGCCAGCGATTTTGACGTTGAACTGCAAACCTATTCGGCGATGCTGGTGCTGGTCGGCCTCAAGGCGTTGCTGCCGCTGTTGCTGGTCTGCGTGCTGACCAGTGCGTTGCCGGCGCTGCTGCAAAGCGGTTTTGCCCTGGCCAGCGAAGCGTTGAAGCTGAATCTCGGCGCGTTGAACCCGATCAATGGTTTCAAGAAATTGTTCAGCCTGCGCACGGTCAAGGACACCTTCAAGGCGCTGTTGTACCTGGGCAGTTTTGCCATGGCGCTGTGGATCGTCTGGGTCACGCAGCGGCAATTGCTGTTTGCCCAACTGTTCGCCCAGGCAGCGGACCTGTTCGCGATCTGGGGCCATCTGCTGCTGGTGCTGGTGCTGGCGTTCCTGGCCTGTATCCTGCTGATCGTCGTGCTCGATGCCCTTAGCGAATATTGGTTGTTCATGAAAGACCAGATGATGGACAAGGACGCGGTCAAGCGTGAACACAAGGAGCAGGACGGCAACCCACAGATCAAGGGCCGCCGCCGTGATTTGCACATGGAGCTGTTGTCGGAGCAGGTCAAATCCGACGTGCGCAGCTCGCGCATGATCATCGCCAATCCGACGCACATTGCCATCGGTGTGTATTTCCGCCCGGAAATCACCTTGCTGCCGTTCATCTCCCTGATGGAAACCAACCAACGCGCCCTGGCCGTGCGGGCGTATGCCAAGGCAGTCGGTGTGCCGGTGATCAACGACAAAGCCTTGGCCCGACGGATCTTCAAGACCCACCAGCGCTACAGCTTCCTCCAGGTGCAGGAAGTCGAGGAAGTGCTGCGCCTGCTGATCTGGCTGGAACAGGTCGAACAGGCGTGAGGCCAACTCACCCTCGACAGCGCCGTATACCTGTGGCGAGGGGATTTATCCCCGTTGGGCTGCGAAGCCGCCCCAAAAAAGCGGCGAGCGCTGCGCACTCGAGCGGGGATAAATCCCCTCGCCACAGAAGCAAAACCCGACGACGCGGTGTATCAGGTTGATTGCAGTGACCTCCGGGGGCTGCTGCGCAGCCCAGCGGGAGCAAGCTCCCTCGCCACAAAGGCAAGGATGAGCGCAATTTGGCAGCGTGACTATCGGCGTTTTGGCTCAATGCACCCGTCAGCAACGCTGACGCTTTTTCAGGAGTGTGGCCGATGAGTCGCGACAACAAACAAGACGAGCAGGTGGCCCTGGAGGTCGTGGACGCGGTACTCGGTGGCGCGGCGTTGAAAGACGTGCAAGGCATCAGTGACGAACACATGGACAGCCTCTATGCCTTCGCCTTCCAGTTCTACGAACAAGGACGGCTGGACGACGCCGAGAAGTTCTTCCACTTCCTGTGCATCTACGACTTCTACAACAGCCATTACTGGATGGGACTGGCGGCGGTGCACCAGCTCAAGCAAAACCACCAGAAGGCCATCGACCTGTATGCCATCGCGTTTGCCCAAGGCAAGAACGACTACCGGCCAATGCTCTACACCGGCCAGTGTCATCTGGCCCTGGGCAAGGTCGGCAAGGCCAGGTTGTGTTTCGAATACGTCATCGAGCAAGCCGCGGAAGACGATCTGCGCGAGCAGGCCAAGGTGTATCTCGACACCTTGGCCCACATGGAACTGCACTGTTCGGAGGACTGAACATGACTGACATAGGAAGTACCCGTAGCGCTCCCTTCCTGGGGGGAATGAGCCGCACCGAAGCCTTTGAAAAGTACGGCGCGGCGGCCAGCAAGGCCGCCAGGACCACGGACTATCAGGAGGCCGGTCGCAAAGCCCTGGCGGACCTGATGTCAGTGCAATACGACGGTCACGCTGGCCCGACCGCCAGCACCGGCCGACCCGTACTGCACGCACCACCGCCACGGGCCGATGGCAACAAGCAGGAAACCAACGGTGACCTGTTCACCCTATTGATGGCGATGATTGCCGAGCTGATCGGTGAGGTCGACGTCAACAAACTGAAAAACCGCCTGGCGATGTTGCAGAGCATGGCCGGTGCCCGCCAGCAGGGGCTTGAAAACCTCTCGGCCGAATACGCCGCCGCCGTCCAGGCCATGGCGGATGCCGAGGGGGATGTCGGCAGCAGCCAGGCGCAACTCGACCAATTGCACGAGCGGGTCCTGCATTTCCAAGGTCTGCTGGCAGACAGCGAAGCGCGGTTGGCACAACTGGACCCTGACTCGCCCGAATACGCCGAAGAGCTGGCCCGTCGCGACCAGCTCAAGGGCGAACTGGCGAGCCACACCCAAACGTTCAACGCAGCGACCGCCGCGCACCTGAAGCTGATCGAGATCGCCAATACCTTTGCCAAAACCTTGAGCGGGGTGATCGCGAAAGTGGTGGTGTCCGGCGGCGCAGACCCCGACCACAAGGAAACCGACGAAAAAGCCCTCAGCAGCAGTGCACTGGCCTTGCTCAACCGCTTGAAGATCATCGAACTGCTTGGCGACGCCGCGCAGAACAAGGAGGAACTGAGTCGGGAGTTGTTCCAGGAGTTGCAGGTCAAGCTTCAGGAGCACATGAAGCGTGAGTCGGATAAATACCTGGAGGAAGTGCGCAAGGCCGAGGCGTTGCAGAAAACCATGGGCTGCATCGGCAAGATCGTCGGGGCGATATTGGCCGCCGCCACCATCGTCGCCGGGGTCCTGACCGCCAACGTGGCCCTGATCGTGGTTGGGGTGGTTGGCGCGGCGGTAATGATTGCCGATGCGGTGGTCGAGGAGAAAACCGGCAAATCGTTCATGGCCGAGGCCATGAAGCCGCTGACCGTCGCCATGCAAGAGGCCATCGAGTTCTTCACCGAGCTCTACACCCAGATACTGATAGAGGTGGGCGTTGATGAAGACAAGGCCAAGGAAATCGCGCAGATCGCCGGCATGATCCAGGGCGTCGTTTCGACGCTGGCCGCCATTGCCTTGGTGGCGGTTGTCGGGACGGCGGTGATCGGGCCGATGGTCAGCGCCGTCGCCTCGAAACTGGGGTCGGTGGTCGCCCAGGCCGCGCCCGCCGCAATGCAAGCCATGAAGCAGGTGGCAACCTCGGTGGGCAAATCGGTGACTCAGATGCTCACGCAGCTGCGCAGCTTGGTGACCAACGGCGCCGATGCGGTATCGCTGGCCCGTTACGCCGCCAACCTGGAGATCGCCCAGGCCGTCACCGAGTTCGGCCATGTCGCGGCGCAGGGCGTGATGCAAATCGAGGCCGGTCGGCATCAGGCCCAGGCGGCCGTGCATTTGGCCGATGTGCGAGTGCGCATGGCGATCAGCGAGGAAATCAGCAAATACCTGACCCAGGTAGTCGACGACTACGGCCAGGCGATGCGGGAGCGAACCCATCAGATCGAGCAGGTGTTTGCCGATCTGCAGCGCAGTCACAACGTCAGCCTGAACATGGTTCGGAACGTTTGAAAATCACGGATAGCAGGTACCTACGATGAAGGCTATTGACACTTCGAGCACGCATGTTTTTGTCCGCGATACAGGGCAAAACGTGTCAACCGCTCAAACTGAATCTTCAAACCTTCCCAAAAGGAAGTCCCTCTCCGATTCAGCGGTTTTCGGCGAGATCACCGCAAGACAAGTCCTCCAGAACCCCAGCATCACGGCGCCTTCAGCTGCGGAGCTGGAGAGCGCGATCAACGCCTACCAGCCCACCGAGTCGGACTGGCAGGACTTCATGGCCGCCTCGATGATGCTCAGCGATGAAGTGCGCAACGAGCTGATCTTCGATCCAGGCGCCTGGGAGAAACACGCGAACGTATTGGTGGCCGCGATCATCGCGCTGAACATCGCGCGGGTCGCCAACGCTCAACTGCGTGGACATTTCAGCGTCATGGCCTCCGAGGCGGCCAAGGCCCAAGGTGCGGCCATTGTCGAGTCAGGCCAGGCGGCACTGTACAGCGCTATCACCGGGGCCATCGTCTCCGGCGCGATCTCTGGGTTCGCCTTGCTCAAGACCTTCCAGGGGCAAACGCTGAAGCATGCTGACATCGACCTGCACAAACGCAACGCCATGGACGCTCGCAATATCGAACGCGACCTCAAGCTTGAACGCAGTCGCAGCGAGTGGAATCCGCAGGGCACCTACAAGATCAAGACTCTTGATGAATTCGGTCGCGCGAAGACGGTCGATTTCAAACCCAGCGGTTCACCCCGGCCACCCGAGGACCAAGCCTGGTTCGACAAGGAAATCCTCAAGGCACAGGAGGTCGGTCGCAACGCCAAGTGGCTGAGCGAGACAGACCCCCAGAACCGATTGAACCTGCACAAGCCCAACGCCCTGAACGCCAGGAACATCGAACGCGACCTCAAGCTTGAACGCGACCGCACGGACTGGAATTCGGACACCACTTACAAGATCAGGACGTTCGACGCGTTCGGTCGTCCGACGCTGGTCGATTTCAAACCCAAGGGATCGCCCCTCTCAGCCAAGGACCAGGCCTGGTTCGAAAAGCAAATATCCAACGCGCAAAAGGTCAGCGAGACCTCCGACTGGCTGAGCCAGATGGGCAGCCGGGGTATTGAAAGGAAACTGGAAATCGGCCGCGCCCTCAGCGCCATGGCGACGAACCTGAGCCAGGTGGTCTCAAGCATCGTGCGCCTGGCTGAGTACACCGCGCGGGAGAAAGAGGTGCTGCAGCAAAGTGCGCAGAACAGCCAGAAGAGCCTGGGGGATGAAGTCGCTCAGAAGGACGCCGCCGATGCCGCATTGCTGCAAAAACTGATGGACATGGTCATGCAGCTTTTTCAATCACGCAGTGACGTTATTCGCGCCGTGACGGCTTGAGGAGAGGAATATGGAAATCACCAGATTCATACAGACACCTGTCGTCTTGCTGCCGAACATCGACGCCACGGTCGATACGCCGTTGCCTGTGGACATTCCCGTTGAAGTACAAACGGTCAGCTCTCTGACACAGTTGCTCGACCGCTCCGTGAGCGCACTCAATCGCAGCCTCGCCAATCTGCTCAGGGGCCCATTCAACGCCAAGTCGCTGGAAGGCATGACCACCGAGTCCATGGCGCAACTTATCCCGGAGCTTCTCGAACAGATCCACGCCAAGCGCGATCGCTCACACCTGTGGGCCCAACGCGCCCACCAGTGTTGTGCGGTGATGAGCCACAGCATGAAGTCCACGCTTCTGGACGACAGTCGACTGCGCCAGCTCAATGAGGAACAAGGCGAGATCCTGCGCAGCCTCAAGCAAGCCGTGGACCAGGACAAACCCTTCGAAATCGCGGAGGCCCTGGATGCCGGGATCAATTCCTCCAATGACTTCTTCGACAAACTGCTCGAGCTGATCGACCTGATCAAGAACGGCTACCTGGCCGGTTACGAACACATCATCAAGGCCTATACCGACTTCTTTGCTGATTTCAACGCTCTAATTACCGCGAAGATGAAGGACTGGATCGAGGGGACGAACGACGGTAAAGAGGTCAAGGTGAGTGTCAGCGGATTGCGCGCCGCGTTGACCAGTCTGATCAATAAATACAGCCACCCCAACTCCGCGTCCGTACTCTTTCCGAAACCTGGCGACGGCGCAGCGAGCAAGGAAGAAGCAGAGAAATGGCTCAAGGCCCTGGGCTTGCCCGCCAGTTGTCTGAAACAGAATCCTCCGCCGGATAGCGGCTGGTGTGTCGTCATCGACCTCAGCCCATTGACGACCATGCTAGGTAGCGTGCCGAGCGGAGGCACAGTGACGTGGGATACCGCCAAGTACAACCAATGGCAAACCGGCTTCAACGCCCAGGAAGAACGCCTGAAAAACATGCTGCAGTCCCTTACCCAGAAGTATTCGAATGCCAATTCGTACCATGACAATTTCAATAAGACGCTGTCGGCACATTTGAATCAGTTTGCGGACATGTTGAGGGCGATGTTGAATTTTTAACTTCACGACTGTGCGGTGATCGATGGGTGCGTCAGTGACTGAAATGTGTATCGAGTCGGAAGTGATAAAGCTGCTGTCTGGCTATTTTTCGACGATCCAACGGAAGATAAGCAGGCATTCGCGGTTAGTGGAGGATCTGAATCTCGATTCCGTGGATGTGGTGGAAATCATCATGATTGTTGACGAAGCATTTAATGTTGAACTGCCTTCACATGAGGTGGAGGCTTGGAGGTCGGTGGCCGATATCATCCATTCGGTTGAGGCTGCGAGAGGCGCTTGATGGAGCGATAGCCGCCGTGAGCAATTTGCGGCGGTGACGCCTTAATTGCAGAAGCCTCTCTTCTTGGCATCCCCCGAGGGCCCTACGTTGTATGTCGTGGTTTCCTACATCAATAAGATTGGAAGCCCTACGGAATCCCCCCACACATCTTCCTATAGTCACGCAGCTCGTCACCCCGAGCCTACCCACAGGCTCAATCGCGCTCAGTAACTTTCTATAGAGAAGTCCCAGAGTATGGACAGTGCAACTGAACAAACGCCAGTCACGTCATTCGTCTTTGACCACTGGCTATTGCAAAGCGATGGAACGCTGATGCGAGATGGACAAGGAGTTCATGTTCCACCCAAAGAGCTGCACGTACTGCGCCTGTTGTTGCAGTCAGCGGGTACGATCGTCAGTAAGGATTATTTGCTGAGCCATGTATGGTCCCAGATGGATGCAGCGGAGGAGTCGCTGACACGCTGTATCTACGCTTTGCGCAAGTTGCTCAAGGAAAACAAGGACTACATTGCGACGGTCTACGGCCAGGGTTATCGATTCACTGGCTCAGTGGTTGAGCTCGACGTGCCGAGTCAGACGGGGGCGGTGGCGCCTTCGTTGGCGGTCCTACCTTTTCGTAACCTGGACGAGACGGCGGCGCTGGATCTGCAGGATGTGCTGATCCGTCAGTTGACCACCGCGTTCGGCGAGGCTTTGCGTGTGATGCCCTCGGGGGTGATCGCGACCTATGGGGCACCGGAGGATGTGCGCTCGCTGGCCGGGCGGTTGTCGGCGGATTACTGCTTGAGCGGGCGGTTCATCGGTTCGGGCAGACAGCGACATTGGTCGGTGGAATTGATTCGTGGCAGCGACCAGGCGCTGGTCCATGGGCAGACGCTGGACGCCCATGATCCTGGCGAGGCCCTGGGCGCATTGACCTGCCTGGTGGCCCAGCGTGTCGCCGGGTTGCGTCCGGTCGGTGATCGTTGTGGGTCGTACCCGGTGGCGGTGGCGTATCTCAATGGGCTGTGCAGCGTGCAGCAGCACACGGCGCAAAGCCTCGGCGATGCCGCTGTGCTGTTTCGCCAGTGTTTGAAACTCGATGCCGGCTACGCGCCGCCCTGGTGCGGTTTGGCGGATGTGTGGCTGGGGCAGGCGCTGATGGGCCTGGGTGACCCGGAGCGTGCCATCGAAGAGGCGCATTCAGCGGTTTCCAATGCCTTGGCGCTGGACCCCGGCAGTCTCCCGGCCTTGACGCGCCTGGCGTTGCTCACCAGTTTGCGTGGCTGCGAGGAGGCGGCCCAAGTGTTGTTCCGACGCTGCCTGTTGTCGGCGGATCAGGCTGACGTGCTGTATTTTCATGCCTGGCATCATTGGTTCTGGCGGCGCAACGAGCAGGCGGCGCAGTTGATCGACCAGTGTCTGCGGCATGATCCCGGTTGTGTCCGGGCGCAGATCTTGCGGGGGCGTATTCACGAACAGCTGACGTGGATCAGCGAGCGGCGCCTGGCATGAGGCGGCGCAGGAGCAAGTGGTTATGCGTGCCGATGTGTCTGGGCTTGGGGCTTGGCATGGCCCAGGCGCACGCCTGGTGCTGGAGCAGGGCGGGGCAGTTGCATGCCATCGAACCCGAGCTGCTGCAAGCGATTGCCGATGTTGAATCCGGGCAGCGGCCAGACGCAATCAACCACAACCGCAACGGCACCCGCGATATCGGGCTGATGCAGATCAACAGCATCCACCTGCCCCGATTGAATGCCCAGGGCATTACCGAGCAGCGTCTGCTGGATGAGCCGTGCCTGTCGGTGGAAGTCGGTGCCCAGGTGCTGGCCGAATTCATCGCCCGCTATGGCTACAACTGGACGGCAGTCGGCGCCTACAACGCCGGTCATTCGCCTCACCGTCAAGCGGCGCGGCTTCGCTATGCCCGCAAAGTCTGGAAACGCTATCAGGCGTTCACCCAGGCGCGAATGGCAGCACCGTGAGCCGGGCCGGTCCAGGGATTCTGATCCTTTGCGGGAGGCAATCGGCAGATTTGCATCAGGAACCCTGGGGCCGGCCTTTCTAACCTGCCTGCTCATTTGACTGCCCTGGAGTTAGGACGGTGACAGTCCCGACGGCCCTCCCTCTACAGCCCTGCGTCTTGCGGATACTCAATGGCCCGTTGCAAGGCTGTGAGTTCCCGCTGGGTGAAGGCGCGACCCTGTTCGTGGTGGGGGCTGTGGATGTGCTCGGGGACGGCGTCCGTTCTGCCAGCGTTCCGGCTGAAACCATCTTCGTTCCCCTGGAGGAAGGTGGCTACAATTTCGAGGTGCTGGCCGACCAGGCCACGGCGGACGGTGTGCCGTTGCGGTTGCTCGGCGATTCGGTGGAGGTACGCCATTGTGCCTTCCAGGCCAGGGTGCAGATCGGCAGCCTGCAAATCGTCTTGCGTCCGGAGGATCAACCCTGGGCTCCCGAATGTGTCGGTCAAGCACCCGAGACGCCGTCCAATGCCAGCGCTCTCGAGCGTTGGCGGGCCCCTTGGATGCGCTGGGGCGCCGGCGGTCTGGCGCTGATTGTTCTGGTTACCGTGATGGGGCTTTGGTCGATGCCGGGGCCTGCGCCGGAAACCGATATTCGCACGCTGATCACCGGCACCAGTGCCGAAGTTCAGGTGCTGCCGGGACGCGATCATTCGATCTATGTTTTTGTGGCTTCCGAACGCGATGCCGGTTGGAGCCGACAGGTGCTGACGCGCCACAACACCCTGAACGGCAAGGTGCTGATGAGGGACCAGGAGCGTCGTCGACTGGAGCAGGTGCTGATCGATCACTATCCGCAACTGGCCTGGCATTTCCTGGACCTCAAGGACCCGTCGACACCGCGCCTGTTGCTCAGCACCCAGCGCAACCTGCTCACGCCGGACAAGCAGGCGCAGCTGCTCGAGGTGCTGCTCGCGGCGGCACCCTATGCCCGCGACATCGTGGTGCAGATGCAGGATGACACGCTGCTCGCCGACCTGGCGCAGGGCGGCTTGCAACGCCTGGCCCTGGCCTTCAACCGGATCGAGCACGCGGACAGTGTCACGTTCGCCGTCGAGGGCAACCTGCAGGATTCCGAACTGGCCGCCACTCGCCAGTATGTCGACCGCTTTTACCGGCAGTGGGGTGATCGCTACGTGCATTTCACTGTCGAGCTCAAGGACGACGCGCTCAAGGGCCTGTCGTTTCAAACCGGCCCGCAGGGCTACGTCAAGACGAGTGCTTCGTCCTGGTTTTTTCCAAACAGACACAATAGGTGAGCAATGGCTGGTATCGGTTTACCCATCACATTTCCCGACGACTTTCTCGGCGAGCAAGCTGCTGCGTTCGAACTCGGTGCACAGAAACTCAAGGACGTCCTGGATAAAGCGCTGGAGGACCTGAAAAAAGATGCCTCTGACCCTGGGCTGCTAGCGGCCTACCAGACCGCGTTTTCGTCGTACACAGTATTCCGAAATGCCCAGACCAACACGGTCAAGGGCTTCAAGGACATCGACATGGCGATCATCCAGGCGGCCCGCTGACGCTGGCTTTTTTCGATTGGCCATCGCCGTGACGATGGCCATTTTTCATGAGTGCATCCTATGTCCATCCTCAGTGTTTCCCCTTCGCTTGTTCACGGCTCGACCTTCGTTGAACTGCGCGGTCCGCAGGAAGGCCCGGTCGTGTCACTGGAATCGCGCTTGATCGAGGCGTTTGCCGGTTCCGCCGTGGACAGCGGCCAGGAAGTCGCCGCGATCAATCAGTTGCTGCTGCGTCCGGATATCAGCGACCCTGAAGTATTGGCCCAGTTGCAGGAGATGACCGGGCAATACAACGTCGATATCAACTTGCTCAACGTGCTGGTGCGCAAGGCCGTAGGCACGGCAGAAACCTTGTTGCGTGCGTCATGAAAGCGGGCGTGGTGTTGCTGCTGTTGGGCCTGGCGCTGGCGGGGTGTCGCCAACCGAGCCTGCTTGAAGGGCTGGATCAGCAGCAGGCCAATGAAGTGCTTTCGGTCTTGCAACGCAACAACATCGCCGCGGTGAAAGTCGACGCCGGCAAAGCCGGTTATGCGGTGAAAATCGATCAGTCGGATTTTTCCGCCGCCGTCGATCTGCTCAACCTTTATTCGTTGCCGTCCCGACCACGCCTGCAAGTCGCGGAGATGTTTCCCGCCGATTCCCTGGTGGCCTCGCCCCGCGCGGAAAAAGCCCGGTTGTATTCGGCGTTGGAGCAGCGCATCGAGCAGTCGCTGGCGGTACTCGAAGGTGTGGTTTCCGCGCGGGTGCATGTCAGTTATGACCTGGATGCCGGTGAAGGCGGGCGCAAGTCGCCGCCTATCCATCTCTCGGCGGTGGTGCTGCATGAGCGCGATGTCGAACCGCAGTTGCTGATCACCGACATCAAGCGTTTTCTCAAGAACAGTTTTGCGGCGGTGGAGTACGAGAACGTCTCGGTGGTGCTGTCCAAGCGCGCGTCCATCCAGCATGTCGCGCCAACGGTTATCGCAGCTCAGGGGCGTCCGAGTTGGCCGTGGTGGCTGGCGCTGATCGGCGGGTCGCTGTTGGCCGCTGGTGCCTGGGCCTATCGTCAGTCAAGTGCAGGGCGGCGTGATGACGGACGTTGACTGCTTGCAGCAGATTCTCGCTGAGCCTTTGGGGTATCTGCATCCTCAGCGCCTGGTGGTGCCCGCGAGATTCGAGGGGGCCGAGGCGTGGAGCCTACTTAACCGGATCGTGCTCGAAGGGCTGGCGATGCAAGGGCCTTGGCCATCGATGCCACTGACCGGCGTGGCGAAACAATGGGTTCGTCACTGGCGACGATTGCCTTATATCGCCTTGCTGATGGGCGCTTATCGTTTGATGCCCGATCTGGCACGAGGCGCTGCGCTGGGTTGCCTGCCGATGTCGGTTCGTCGTTTCGCGAGTTACAGCTTAGGGGGGCGAGGCGGTCTGCCGATCGACCGCTCACCTGTTGTCGTGGCCCAGGTTGAAGCGGCTGGCCTCAATGCGTTGTGGAGCTGGCACGAACAGGTTCCCGCCGCGCTGCTCGATCGTCTGGCATTGCAATTTTCCGAGGCGGTCGTGCGCTTGCATCGGCAATGGCCGCTCACGAAGCCCAATCCAAGCCTGTTCTTTCTGGCGGTGCAGCATGCTCGACTCTATCCGCTCCCTGACTGACCTGCCTGTGGGCGAGGACGCGCGCCTGGCGCGCGAGGACATCGCCGCTGCCCGTCGCCGCCAGCGCTTGCAGCGTGAGGCCCAACGCCGCGCCCGCGAGTGTGTCGAGCAGGCCCGGCGCGATGCCGAAGCGCTGCACGCCCAGGCGTTTCAACAGGGTTATGCCGAGGGCATTCTGCGCGCCACCGGGCAACTGGCTGACGGTTTGTTGAAGTCGCAAACCCTGGGCCTGCAATTGCGCCACGCGCTGGCTCGGGCCGCGCGTGATCTGCTCGCCCAAGCCTTGAGCCAGCCGCAATGGCTGGATGAAATGCTGGAACGTTGGCTGGCCGCACACCCGGTCGATTCGACCGCAGTCCTGCAGGTGCTGGTGCCGCTGCATTGCCGCCCGCGCGGCCATGAACTGCGGGACAGCCTGCGCCAGCAATGGGCCGGCGAACTGATTCTGGAATATCACCCGCAGGAGCGCTATGTGCTGCGGCTCGCGGATCAACTGCTGGAATTCGACGTTGAAACCATCCAGGAACGCTTGGCGCCCAGGTTGCTGGCGAGCATCGCCGCCCTGCCGGAGTCGGTTCGCGCCCTGGACCAGTCATCGTTACAGACCCTGGCGGACTTGTGCTCAAGCTTCGTCGAGCGCCCCACCGATTCCACGGCAACCGAGGTTCACCATGAAGATTGAAACCATGAGCGATTCCAGCACGCTGGATCGCAGCGTCAGTCCGGCGGTGGAGACGCTGGAAGCGCGCCTGCTGGCTGCTGGTGAGCAAAGCAAACGTCCGGACCCTGAGTTCGAGCACTTGTATCAATTGCTGCTGGCCATGGAAGGGCAGGGCGAGAAGGCGATTCATGAGTTTCTTCGCACACTGCGTGGGGCGGACGGAGAAACCGCTGCGTACCCCACCGCGATGGCATTGAAGACGATCACGCAACAGGTATTGGTTCGGTTGAAGGACGAGGGCCTGGAAAAGTCGCAGCTCTATAAGGAAATCCGCGGGGCCAATGGCCTGGCGTTTGCCATGGAAGTCTATGTATTGGGCGTTATGCGTGATGTGTTTCAGCCCATGGGGGATGACGCTTGGGAGAGGAGTGAGTGGTGAGGAGTTTTTGATGGTTTACATAACAATATGGAGAAACAACCATGCAAATTGTGAATGGGGCGAGCGTTCCTACGAGGGCTGTCCAGAGCGACTTCGTTTCATCTTCAAATGGTTCGGCAGGGGCATTAGAGACGCTTGACGCTGGAAAGCTGGATACTTCGGGGTTTGAACTGAGCCGATTGGGGTCGCCTAAGCAGATCGCAGCGGGTCTTGAGCATTTAGATCGTGCAGCAGCCATTGGATTGGAGAGTCTCGCCACTTATCAGGGGCAGGAAGATCTGGTTATAAGGTCCCGGATTTCCGAATTTGTTGAAGAGGGTAATCTGCCCGCCGAAAGAAGCGGAATTTTTAGCTTTGTAGATGAAGGGGCAGCAGGCACCGGAAACCGCGAGGATCGCTTGAAAGCTGTGCTCGAGGCCGGCCTGGAACTGCTCGAAGCCGCCAAAGGGCCAGGGCTCAACCTGCTGAATGTCGCCGGGCACACGGGGATGATCATTGCGCTGGCCACCGGTTTGCGTCAGTACGTTGGCTATCTCGTCGAGCAGGCTATGCGCGAAGGTGATACACCTGAGGCCGCTCGGACATGGGCGACCGTTGCGCTGGCAATGATAGGGCCAGCGTTGACGCTGATGGGGGCTGTCCGCAGGGAGGTCGCAGGGGAGTCGACCTGGAAGTCTCGGGCGGGAAGTCTTTTCATGGCGATTGCTGTGTTTGGAAGCACGCTTGGGGCTGTTCTCACGGGAGCGGCGGCAAAGCTTTTCCCTACAATGGCCGGCGGAGTCGTCTACATCATGGCCCGGGCGCTGGCTCAGTCCTTCTTCACTTTGAAAGACAACGCAGGTCCCGCGAACGCAGCGGTAACCGGGGTTACAGCTGCGGCTTATGGCGCGGTTCAATTTGCGTTGGCAGAACTGGGTAAGGCCATGCCATTGAGTGGTCCTGCCAGGGCAGCCGAGGGGCTTGGTTACAATTTCGGGGCGGACGTTATTCAAGCCGCGCTGAATGCTCTTGGAATGATAGCCGATGTAGCTACCTTCACTGCCTGCAAAAGTTTGGATGTGCTATCACGCAAGTTAGGGCCGGATTCGGTCTTTTCTGATCCGGAGTCTTTACAACAGACGGCCCTGGAGGTACGCGCTGGTGTTCAGTGGCCCACCAGAACGCAATTGGCCGATGCATTCATAAATGTTGCAGGGGCACGCCTTTCGTTTGGGCACACTGTCAGCCTGTTCGTAGGTGCGGCAGCAGCTTTGTTGAGTGAGTCCGAGATCGGTGAGGATGCCCAGAGCCATGTTCTCAATGGCTGTTTCGCCGTAATGATGATGCTTCTTTACTTTCCACTCATTTTTACCAACCTAAAGGCAACCGGCCGAACCTTTACTCCGGAGGGTATTAACACGCCTTGATCCAGCCCCAAGAGCGAGCAGCCATAGGTTGCTCGCTCCTGTCCCTTTACCCCGGCTATAATCCCCGCCTCATTTCGTCGATCGAGTCAAACCCACCCATGTACACCCTGGCCCGTCAGCTGCTGTTCAAACTTTCCCCGGAAACCTCCCACGATCTGTCCCTGGACCTGATCGGCGCGGGTGGACGTTTGGGCCTCAACGGTTTGCTGTGCAAGGCGCCGGTGAACCTGCCGGTGACGGTGATGGGGCTGGAATTCCCCAACCCGGTCGGGTTGGCGGCAGGGCTGGACAAGAACGGTGCGGCCATCGACGGGTTCGCCCAGTTGGGTTTCGGTTTCGTGGAAATCGGCACCGTCACCCCGCGCCCGCAGCCGGGTAATCCCAAGCCACGGCTTTTCCGTCTGCCCGAGGCCGAGGCGATTATCAACCGCATGGGCTTCAACAACCTGGGCGTCGACAATCTGCTGGCCCGGGTGGCCGCGGCCAAGTACAAGGGCGTGCTGGGCATCAACATCGGCAAGAATTTCGACACCCCGGTGGAGCGTGCCGTCGACGATTACCTGATCTGCCTGGACAAGGTCTACGCCCACGCCAGCTACGTGACCGTCAACGTCAGCTCGCCGAACACCCCGGGGCTGCGCAGCCTGCAATTCGGTGATTCCCTCAAGCAACTGCTGGCCGACCTGGCCCGGCGACGCGCCGAGCTGGCGGTGATGCATGGCCGGCATGTGCCGCTGGCGATCAAGATCGCCCCGGACATGACCGACGAAGAAACCTCCCAGGTCGCTCAGGCCCTGATCGAGACGGGCATGGACGCGGTGATCGCCACCAACACGACCCTGGGTCGCGAAGGCGTCGAAGGGCTGGAGCACGGTGACGAGGCGGGTGGGTTGTCTGGCGCGCCGGTGCGTGACAAGAGCACTCATACCGTGAAGGTGCTGGCCGCCGAACTGGCGGGGCGCTTGCCGATCATTGCGGCGGGTGGGATTACCGAAGGCCGGCATGCCGCCGAGAAAATCACCGCCGGGGCGAGCCTGGTGCAGATTTATTCGGGCTTTATCTATAAAGGACCGGCGTTGATCCGTGAGTCGGTGGATGCGATCGCGGCGTTGCGTTGACTTAAGGCTGGGTGGAACCTTGTGGCGAGGGAGCTTGCTCCGCTGGATGTGGCGAGGGAGCTTGCTCCCGCTGGACTGCGCAGCAGTCCTGAAACCGGCTGACGCCATTTGCCTGGCTCACCGTGCAATGGCTTTTTGGGGCTGCTGCGCAGCCCAGCGGGAGCAAGCTCCCTCGCCACAACAGTGTTCGCAGCTCAGGCAATGACATAAAGCCCAGGCATTAAAAAGGGCTCCTCGAAGGAGCCCCCTGGGCCGTAGCCCGCCGTCCGGATGGGACGTGCGTGGTTAAATCGATATGGGTGTCAAATTGTCGAGTTCTTGAGTATTAAGCCCTGTGTCAGCCGACGGCGTGAAGTTCGTTGAGTCTATGGATACCCGCAGTGCCGGTCATACCGTCCCAGTTGTCGCCGCGTCCTTCTCGCCAGCCATTGATCCAGGCTTGACGTACCGACGGTAGAGTAAAGGGGCAAAGCTCACGGGATTTACCACCAACGCCATATTGGTAACCACGTAAAAATGCTCTTTCCAACGGATCACGCTTAAGTCTTCTCATAGGGTGTTGCCCTCACTTGTTGACTGTTACTTAGCGTCGACCTCTATCGAGGCCGGGGCAGAATCATTCTGCCGTTGGTGGCTCGTTGCCGGCGTGACGAGCCGAGGTGTTGACGCCGTTGCGACGTCAACCTGTGTTGAGTTCTAACCAAAGCGTCACATGGATGGAATGATCGTTTTGTCATAAGCACGTAACAATAAAGATGTTAGGGCGATAAGTAACTTGATGTTCGTTGACCGCTTTTGAGCAAGACCCCTGTATGATCGGCCCTGCGCCGAAAGGGGTAGGTCTGGCTCGGATGAGAATGTCCTCCCGTTGCACTCGGGTACTATTCGACGAAAGGGTCGAGTTTTCACAATTTGTTGCACAGAATTTTTTTTCTGCCTTCGCATCTAAGCTCTTTTAACCTGAGCGGCGAGGGTGGCACGGCACACTTTCGTGCCACACGGGTGTTCTTGAGAAAAGCACCTGATTGAACCTGGCCCGGCAATGCGTTGCCCGGTCCACTTAGCCAAAGGCTCTGGAATCCCCATGTCCGATCGTTTCGAACTCTTCCTCACTTGCCCCAAGGGCCTCGAAGGCCTGCTCATCGAGGAAGCCGTCGGGCTTGGCCTTGAAGAAGCGCGCGAGCACACCTCGGCGGTGCGCGGCATGGCCGACATGGAAACGGCCTATCGCCTGTGCCTGTGGTCGCGCCTGGCCAACCGCGTGCTGCTGGTGCTCAAGCGCTTCCCGATGAAGGACGCCGAAGACCTCTACCACGGCGTGCTGGATGTTGACTGGCAAGACCACATGCTGGCCGATGGCACGCTGGCGGTGGAGTTCAGTGGCCACGGTTCGGGCATCGACAACACCCATTTCGGCGCCTTGAAGGTCAAGGACGCCATCGTCGACAAGCTGCGCACGCCGTCGGGCGAGCGACCGTCCATCGACAAGCTCAACCCCGACCTGCGCATCCACCTGCGCCTGGACCGTGGCGAAGCCATTCTCTCCCTGGACCTTTCCGGCCACAGCCTGCACCAGCGCGGTTATCGCCTGCAGCAAGGTGCCGCGCCGCTGAAGGAAAACCTCGCCGCCGCGATCCTGATTCGCGCCGGTTGGCCGCGCATTGCCGCTGAAGGCGGGGCGCTGGCCGACCCGATGTGCGGTGTGGGCACGTTCCTGGTAGAAGCCGGGATGATCGCCGCCGATATGGCGCCGAACCTGCGTCGCCAGCAGTGGGGCTTTACCGCCTGGCTCGGCCACGTGCCGGCGCTGTGGAAGAAACTCCACGAAGAGGCCACCGCTCGTGCTGAGGCCGGGTTGGCCAAGCCACCGTTGTGGATTCGCGGCTACGAAGCTGACCCACGGCTGATTCAACCGGGCCGCAACAACGTCGAACGTGCCGGCCTGAGCGAATGGATCAAGATCTATCAAGGCGAAGTCGCCACCTTCGAGCCGCGTCCGGACCAGAACCAGAAGGGCTTGGTGATCTGCAACCCGCCGTACGGCGAGCGCCTGGGCGATGAAGCCAGCCTGCTTTACCTCTACCAGAACCTCGGCGAGCGTCTGCGCCAGGCCTGCCTGAACTGGGAGGCGGCGGTGTTCACTGGCGCGCCGGACCTGGGCAAGCGCATGGGCATTCGCAGTCACAAGCAGTATTCGTTCTGGAACGGCGCCTTGCCGTGCAAATTGCTGCTGATCAAGGTGTTGCCAGACCAGTTCGTCACGGGTGAGCGTCGCACCCCGGAACAACGTCAGGCCGAGCGCGAGCAGGCCGCCTACGATCAGGCCCCGGAAGTCCCGCAAGAGCGCCAGTACAACAAGAACGGTAACCCGATCAAACCGGCCCCGGCGCCAGCCCCCGTCGTGGAGCAGGCGCGGTTGAGCGAAGGCGGGCAGATGTTCGCCAATCGCCTGCAAAAGAACCTCAAGTTGCTGAGTAAGTGGGCCAAGCGTGAAGGGGTGGACTGCTACCGGGTCTACGATGCCGACATGCCGGAATACTCCATGGCCATTGACCTGTACCACGATTGGGTACACGTCCAGGAATACGTCGCGCCAAAATCCATCGACCCGGAAAAGGCTTCGGCCCGGTTGTTCGACGCCCTGGCGGCGATTCCCCAGGCGCTGAACGTGGATAAGAGCCGCGTGGTGATCAAGCGTCGCGAGCGCCAGAGCGGCACCAAGCAGTACGAGCGCCAGAGTGCCCAGGGCAAGTTCACCGAGGTCAACGAAGGTGGCGTGAAGCTGCTGGTCAACCTCACCGATTACCTGGATACCGGACTGTTTCTCGACCATCGACCGATGCGCCTGCGGATCCAGAAAGAAGCCGCCGGCAAGCGCTTCCTCAACCTGTTCTGCTATACCGCGACCGCCAGCGTCCATGCGGCCAAGGGCGGGGCGCGGAGCACCACCAGCGTCGACCTGTCGAAAACCTACTTGGATTGGGCACGCCGCAACCTGTCGCTCAATGGTTTTTCGGAGAAGAACCGCCTGGAGCAGGGCGATGTGATGGCTTGGCTTGAGGCCAGCCGTGACGAGTACGACCTGATCTTCATCGACCCGCCGACCTTCTCCAATTCCAAGCGCATGGAAGGCATCTTTGACGTGCAGCGTGACCATGTCCAATTGCTGGACCTGGCCATGGCGCGCCTGGCGCCTGGCGGCGTGCTGTATTTCTCCAACAACTTCCGCAAGTTCCAGCTCGAGGACAACCTCGGCGAGCGTTATGCGGTGGAAGAGATCACCGCCAAGACGATTGATCCGGATTTTGCCCGCAACGGCAAGATCCACCGCGCCTGGAAGATCATGGCGCGTTGAGTCGGGGCTGATTGGATCCACGAAGCCTTGTAATTCAAGGCTTCTAGCCTCGTTGGGGACTGGCTAAAGTGATGGCGAATAGCTATAACTTAGGCTGTGTCCAGGGCTGTGCCTATGCCTGGTTCCTTTCTGAGTTGTGTTTATGGCATTGCATCAGGTGCGTCCCAGGATCCTGGGCTTTATCAGCGAAGACGTGTCGGCCTGGCTGGTCGCTTCGCTGGTCCTGCTGGCCGGTATGTTCCTGACCGGGTTGCTGACTTGGGCGATGATGAATCTGTTCCACCAGCAACTGCGCCAGCGCTTCGAGCTGCAAGCCGAGGAGCGTTTCAGCCGCATCGAGGAACACTTCCAGGACCAGGAGCAACGCCTCGACAGCCTCAGGCGTTTCTTTGCCAACTCTGAAGATGTCTCCAACAACGAATTCCGTGGTTACGCTGACGTGCTATTGCGCCGTATCCGGGCGTTCGCCTGGGCGCCCAGGGTGCTGCGCGACGAACGGCAATCGTTCGAACGACAAGCGCAAGCCGACGGGGCCACTCAATTCACGATCCGCGAGCCGGACGGTAGCGGTGGCCTGCGACAGGCCGCCGAACGAGATGAATACGCACCGCTGCGCTACATCCAGAGCCAGGCTTCCTACGGGACACCGCTGGGCCTGGACCTGCTTTCCGAACCCTTGCGCCGTGCCACCGTTGAGCGGGCCCGCCAGCGAGGCGGGCCGGTGGTTTCGCAGCCATTGGACCTGATGGGCGCCGACCCGGTATTTGCCCGGGGAGTACTGTTGGTTGCGCCGGTCACCCGGGAGTCGGCCAGCGAACCGTTCGGGTACGTGGTGGCGGCCATCAGCATGCGGCAATTGGCGGGTGACGGGCTGCCAGCGTCCAGTCACGACAATCTGTCGATGCGTGTCATGGACCTGTCTACCGAAAACGCGGAGGAGGCGCTGTTCGAATCCCACAACCCGCCGGGCCGTAGCGATTTGTCGGCGACTCGCCTGTTGCGCCTGGCCGATCGCGACTACCGGGTGGAGTTGCGGCCCAGCCGGGTGTTCCTGTCCACCAATCATTCTTCGGTCACCAGTATGGTGATACTTGGCGGCTTGCTCAGCCTGCTGCTCAGCGTCTTGCTCTATGTACTGGTCAGCCAGCGGCAGCGGGCCTTGAAACTGGTAGAGCAACGCACCCGTGAACTACGCGCCCGGGAGCAGGAGCTGCGCGGTACCCATGGGCAGTTGCGTGGTGTGCTGGATGCCGCGACTCAGGTCGCGATCATCGCCACGGACCTGCGCGGCGTCATCACCACCTTCAACGCCGGTGCCGAGCAGATGCTCGGCTACCCGAGCTGCGAGGTCCTGCAGAGCATGACCCTGGAAAGCCTGCATGTACCGCGCGAACTCCAGGCCCGCGCCGCCCAACTCGGCGCGCGCTTTGGCAAGCCGATTCCGGCGTGCCACGCGATGTTGCTCGAGGGCGGCGAACAGGGCGGGCAGCAGGCGCGGGAGTGGACCCTGGTGCGCCGCGATGGCAGCCACCTGACCGTGAACATGCTCGCCACACCGATGCTCGATGACCAGGGACTGTGGATCGGGCACCTGGCGATCTGCATCGACATCACCGAACGCAAGCGCGTCCACGAAGCGTTGGCTGCCCGTGATGTGTTGCTGAAAAAGCTCAGTGCCCACGTGCCCGGGGGGATCTACCAGTTCAAAATGGATTTCAACGGTCGCTTCAGCGTGATCTATGCCAGCGACGGCATTCGCGACATCTATGAATTGGAACCCGATGTGCTGGTGCAGAACGCCGAGGCGATTTTCTCGCGCATTCACCCGTTGGACAGCACGCGTGTCCGCGCTTCGATTCGCGCTTCGGCCCACACCTTGAGTCCGTGGCGAGAAGAGTACCGGGTGCAACTGCCCTTGCGCGGCCTGCGCTGGGTACGCGGCGAGGCCACGCCCGAGGAACTGCCCGGCGGCGGGGTGTTGTGGCACGGGTATATCTCGGATATTTCCGACCTCAAGCGCGTGGAAGAAGAGCTGCGGGCCTTGTCCGTGACTGACGCGCTGACCGGTATTCGCAATCGCCGCTATTTCCAGGAGCGCCTGACTTCGGAGATGGCTCGGGTCGAGCGCGGTTCCGGAGGACTGGCGGTCATCATGCTCGACATTGACCACTTCAAGCGCATCAACGACCAGCATGGCCACGCAGTGGGCGACCGGGTGTTGCAGGCCGTCTGCCAGCGTGTCGCCCAACGGTTGCGGCGCACCGATGTGTTCTGCCGGCTGGGGGGCGAAGAGTTCGTGGTGCTGTGCCCGGACACTGACAGCGACAGCGCCTACACCTTGGCATTGGAGTTGTGGGAAGGCTTGCGGGCGGCGCCCATCGAGGGCGTGGGGTTTGTCACCGCCAGCTTCGGTATCGCCACCTGGCGCGCCGGGGAAGGCGCCGATGCGTTGCTGCTAAGGGCTGACTCGGGCGTGTATGCGGCCAAGCAGGCCGGGCGGGATCGGGTTGAGGTGCAGTTGGGTTAGCCACTTAGGCTGGGTATATGGTAGTGCCGTTCAGTTAAGGATGGTTTGAATCATTGTGGCGAGGGGATTTATCCCCGTTGGGCTGCGCAGCAGCCCCAAAAGGCTGAATGTAACCAACCCGGCATACTTCGGTGGCTGGGTTCAGGGCCGCTTCGCAGCCCAGCGGGGATAAATCCCCTCGCCACAGATTCATCGAATGCCTTAAGTGAACAGCATTATGGGTATATGGGGGCGAAGTGTGGGAGCGAGCAAGCCCGCTCCCACAGTTGATCTCTGGCGGAATTAGAGCACCGAAGCCGTCTGCGGCAGTTTCGGCTGGCGGTACAGGTCCAGCAGCACCTGGTCCAGCACCGACGAAGCGCCCCAAGGTTTCGGATCGTTGAGAATCGCCACCACCGCCCAGGTGTTGCCATTGATGTCACGGCTGTAGCCGGCGATGGCGCGGACGGTGTTCAGGGTGCCGGTCTTGACATGGGCTTCGCCGGCCATGGCGGTGGTCTTCAGGCGTTTGCGCATGGTGCCGTCGGTGCCGGCAATCGGCATCGAACTGATGAACTCGGCCGAGTACGGGCTGCGCCAGGCGGCTTGCAGCATGGCCGCCATTTCCCGGGCGCTGACCCGTTCGGCGCGGGACAGGCCGGAGCCGTTCTCCATCACCAGGTGCGGCGCGGTGATGCCTTTCTTGGCCAGCCACTGGCGCACCACCCGTTGCGCGGCCTTGGCGTCATCACCGTCGGCTTCGTTACGGAACTGTGCGCCGAGGCTCAGGAACAACTGCTGGGCCATGGTGTTGTTACTGTATTTGTTGATGTCGCGGATGATCTCCGCCAGGTCCGGGGAGAATGCCCGGGCCAGCACCTTGGCGTTGCTCGGGGTCGCGGCCAGGCGGTCCGTGCCCTGGATGCTGCCGCCCAGCTCTTTCCAGATCGCCCGCACCGCTCCTGCGGTGTAGGTAGCATGGTCCAGCAGCGACAGGTAGGTCTGGGAGCTGCAACCGTCACCGAGCTGGCCGCCGACGGTCACCGTCACGCTGCCGTCCGTCTGGGCCACCGGGTTGTAGCGCACACCGCCGGCGCATTGCTTGGAGTTGACGGCCTTGACCTGATTGTCGATGCGAATGCTCGCAATTGGCGGCTCCACCGACACCAGTACCCGGCCGCCGTCATTGCGGGCGACGAAGCGCAGGGCCTTGAGGTTGACCAGCAACGAGTCGGGCTTGACCAGGAACGGTTTGTTTTCGTCGTTGCCGTCGTCGTTGAATTCGGGCAGTTGCG
Organism: Pseudomonas sp. NFACC05-1; assembly: GCF_900100135.1. Lineage (NCBI taxonomy): Bacteria > Pseudomonadati > Pseudomonadota > Gammaproteobacteria > Pseudomonadales > Pseudomonadaceae > Pseudomonas > Pseudomonas sp. NFACC05-1. Next base: position 237,393 of record NZ_FMTR01000005.1, read on the forward strand.
GCTGGATGAAGAAGCCGCGGTCCAGCACCAGGTCGCCGGTGACCTGCTGCACGCCGTTGGCCCGCAGGTCGCGCATCAGCAGCCAGAGTTTTTCCATGTTCAGCTTGGGATCGCCGCCGCCCTTGAGGTACAGGTTGCCGTTGAGGATCCCGCTGTTGAGAGTGCCATCGGTGTAGAACTCGGTTTTCCACTGGTGATTGGGGCCGAGCATTTCCAGGGCCGCGTAGGTGGTCACCAGTTTCATGGTGGACGCTGGATTGACCGAAACGTCGGCGTTGTACAGGGTCGGAGTGCCGGGGCCATTGAGCGGCACCATCACCAGGGACAGGGCGTCATTCTGCAGTTTGCTGGCCTTGAGGGCTTTTTGCACATTGGGCGACAGGGCAGTGTTGATCGTGGCGGCGTGGGCGGTGACAGGGAGGGCCAGGGGAAGAAGAAGGCTGGCCAGAAGCAGTGGACGCAAAGATTTGATCATTTGTAATAAAACCCTACGGGCGAGGGGGAAAAGACGAGGACATGAAAATGAACGCCCTCAACGGTCATGAAAGTGTCGGCATTATGCCCCAAGCCGCAACGGCTGGGGCCGTGCCTGATCCCTTCGGCCGCTATTTTTTACCGACGGTAGGTCGATACACCCGATCAGTCGGGCAAACGACGCACCAAACTGGTAAAGTGCCGGCCGTTATTACTTATGAGGATTGTTCCAATGGCGACTAACCGTTCCCAGCGTCTGCGCAAAAAACTGTGCGTGGATGAATTTCAAGAGCTGGGTTTCGAACTGAACCTGGATTTCAAAGAAGATCTGGCCGATGAGGCTATTGACGCTTTCCTCGACGCTTTCCTGAAAGAAGCCATGGAAGCCAACGGCCTGGGCTACGTCGGCGGCGACGACTACGGTCTGGTTTGCCTGCAGAAGCGTGGTTCGGTTTCCGAAGAGCAGCGCGCTACCGTTGAAGCCTGGCTCAAGGCGCGTCCTGAGCTGACCAGCGTTGAAGTGAGCCCGCTGATGGACGTCTGGTACCCGGAAAAGCCGATCAACCCGGTCGCTTGATGGTCCGATGATGTTCCGAAACCGGCTGCCCGTTTGGGGGCCGGTTTTTTTGTGCCTGTCTGTTGGGTATTTGATCGTTCCCACGCTCTGCGTGGGAATGCCTCAGGGGACGCTCCGCGTCCAGTGACGCGGAGCGTCCCGGGCTGCATGCCCACGTAGAGTGAACGATCAATCCTTGCGCCAGTTCAGGATCAGCAAGGTCAACACCCCCGCCACAATCCCCCAGAACGCTGAGCCGATGGAGAACAGCGTCAGCCCCGACGCCGTGACCATGAAGGTGATCAACGCCGCTTCCCGCTCCTTCACTTCGCTCATGGCGATGCTCAAGCCATTGATGATCGACCCGAACAGCGCCAAGGCCGCGATGGACAGCACCAGTTCCTTGGGCAGCGCCGCGAACAACGCCGCCAGCGTGGCGCCAAACACCCCGGCAATCCCGTAGAAAATCCCACACCAGACCGCCGCCGTGTAGCGCTTGTTGCGATCTTCGTGGGCGTGGGGGCCGGTGCAGATCGCCGCGCTGATGGCCGCCAGGTTGATGCCGTGGGAGCCGAACGGCGCCAGCAGTAGCGAAGCGATGCCGGTGCTGGTGATCAGCGGCGAGGCCGGTACGTTGTAGCCGTCTGCCCGCAGCACGGCGATGCCGGGCATGTTCTGCGAGGTCATTGCCACCACGAACAACGGAATGCCGATGCTGATGGTGGCCGCCAGGGAAAAGTGCGGCGTGGTCCACACCGGTGTCGCGACTTCCAGGGCAAAGCCGCTGAAGTCCAGCAGCCCCAACAGGCCCGACAGCGCCGTACCGATCAACAATGCCGCCAGTACCGCATAGCGGGGCGACAGGCGCTTGACGATCAGGTAGGTGAAAAACATCCCCAGCACCAGGCCGGTGCGATGCTGGGTGGCGACAAAGATCTCGCTGCCGATCTTGAACAGGATCCCCGCCAGCAACGCCGCCGCCAGCGAGGCCGGGATGCGCTTGACCAGGCGCTCGAAACTGCCGGTCAGGCCACAGATCGTCACCAATACTGCACAGGTGATATAGGCGCCGATGGCCTCGCCATAACTCACGCCACCCAGACTGGTGATCAGCAGCGCTGCGCCGGGTGTCGACCAGGCGATGGTGATCGGTGTGCGATAGCGCAGCGATAGCCCGATGGAACACACCGCCATGCCGATGGAAATTGCCCAGATCCACGAAGAAATCTGTCCGCTGGTCAGCCCGGCTGCCTGCCCGGCCTGGAACATCAGCACCAGGGAACTGGTGTAGCCGGTCATCATCGCGATGAACCCGGCGACGATGGCCGAGGGTGAGGTGTCGGCGAATGGACGAAGTGGCGTGGTCGTGACTTCGGTCATGGTGGACGATGATCCTTATTATAAATTGGCAGAATCTGAAGCAGCCCGGTGGCGAGGGAGCTTGCTCCCGCTGGGTGGCGCAGCCGCCCCAAAACCAGCCGATGCGGTGGGTCAGGCCATACGGCGTCGGTCCGTTTGGGCGTGCTCCGCACGCCAGCGGGAGCAAGCTCCCTCGCCACAGGGTTTTGGTTTTAAGCCTAAACTCAACGCAGTAGCCGATTGCAATACAGCCATGCCCGCAAACAGCCGTACAGTCGTGTTGCCATCAGAGGTTGTGTACAATCGCCGTGTCATTTACGCGATACTTGCCAGCGACCCGCTGTGCCGTATTACAGTCACGGTCAATTCGCCGCCGTTCTCCCGACTCGAGTGCCCATGAACGAACAGTTGCAACCCCTCAAGAAACAACCGCGAGCCGGTAAAGCCGGCCGCAGCGGAACCCAGGACGATATTGTCTATGCGCATATCTTCGAGGCCATCCTCGAACAACGCCTGGCGCCCGGTACCAAGTTGAGCGAAGAGGCACTGGGGGAAATTTTCGGGGTCAGCCGCACGATCATTCGTCGGGCGCTGTCACGCCTGGCCCACGAAGGCGTGGTGTTGCTGCGGCCCAACCGCGGCGCCGTGGTGGCCAGCCCGAGTGTCGAAGAGGCTCGCCAGGTCTTCATGGCCCGGCGCCTGGTGGAAAGGGCGATCACCGAATTGGCGGTGCAGCATGCCACGGCTGAACAATTGGCTGAGCTGCGGCAGATGGTCAGCGACGAACGCGACAGTTTCTCCCGTGGCGACCGCGGCGCCGGCATCCGTTTGTCGGGCGAGTTCCACCTCAAGCTGGCCGAAGCGGCGAAGAACGCCCCGCTGATCAGCTTCCAGCGCAGCCTCGTGTCCCAGACATCGCTGATCATCGCCCAGTACGAAAGCGGCAACCGTTCTCACTGTTCCTATGACGAACACACTCAGTTGATCGACGCCATCGAGGCCCGCGATGCCACACTGGCCGTGGACCTGATGATGCATCACATGGACCACATCGACAGCAAGCTCAACCTCGACGAGGAAAGCGCGTCGGATGACTTGCATGCGGTGTTCTCGCATTTGTTGCAGAGCAAGAAACCGGGGCGGTCGACGGCCAAGCTTTGAGGGGTTGAATAGCCTGATCGTTCCCACGCTCTGGGAACGCAGCCCGGGACGCTCCGCGTCCCAAAAGCCGAACGCAGAGCGTCCGTTGAGGCATTCCCACGCAGAGCGTGGGAACGATCAAAAATCTACCGCTGATGCACCAATTTACCGGCCGCATACGTCTGCGCCACCGTCCGGTCATCCCCCAGCGTCATCAGCACGAACAACCGCTCGGCAATGTCCTTGGCCTGCTTGAGGCGATAGCCCAGCAGCGGCGTGGCGTTGTAGTCCAAAACCAGGAAATCCGCATCCGTACCCGGCTGCAAGGTCCCGATCCGGTCTTCCAGGCGCAGGGCCCGGGCGCCGCCGAGGGTGGCCAGGTACAGTGACTTGAACGGGCTCAGCCGCGCACCCTGCAGCTGCATCACCTTGTAGGCTTCGTTGAGGGTTTGCAGCAGCGAAAAACTGGTGCCGCCGCCCACATCCGTGCCCAACCCCACGTTCACCTTGTGTTTTTCGGCCATCGGCAGGTTGAACAGGCCGCTGCCCAGGAAAAAGTTCGAGGTCGGGCAGAAGGCGATGGCCGAACCGGTCTCGGCCAGGCGAGCGCATTCGTCGTCGCACAGGTGCACGCCGTGGGCGAACACCGAGCGCTCGCCGAGCAGTTGGTAGTGGTCGTAGACGTCCAGGTAACCCTTGCGCTCCGGGAACAGCTCTTTGACCCACTGTACTTCCTGCAGGTTTTCACTGATGTGGGTCTGCATGTACAAATCGGGATATTCCCCCAGCAACTGACCGGCCAGGGTCAATTGCTCCGCAGTGCTGGTGGGTGCGAAGCGTGGGGTCACCGCGTAGTGCAGGCGGCCCTTGCCGTGCCAGCGCTCGATCAGCGCCTTGCTCTCGGTGTAGCTGGATTCGGCTGTGTCGACCAGGTAGTCCGGGGCGTTGCGGTCCATCATCACTTTGCCGGCGATCATCCGCAGGTCGAGCTTCTGGGCCACTTCAAAAAACGAATTCACCGATTGCGGGTGCACGCTGCCGAACACCAGCGCGGTGGTGGTGCCGTTGCGCAGCAGTTCCTTGACGAAAATATCGGCCACGGCATCGGCGTGGGCCTTGTCGGCGAACTGGCTTTCGCAGGGGAAGGTGTAGGTGTTGAGCCAGTCCAGCAATTGCTCGCCATAGGCGCCGACCATGCCGGTCTGCGGCAAGTGGATGTGGGTGTCGATCAAGCCGGGGGTGATCAGCGCATCCGGGTAATGAGTGACTTCGATGTCAGTTGCCAGGGTCGGCAGCAGGTCACGGGCGTGGCCGATGGCGCTGATCTGGCCGTTTTCCACCACCAGCAAACCGTCTTCGAAATATTCATAGGACGCCTCGATACCGACTTCGGCCGGGTCGGCGAGGCTGTGGAGCAGGGCGGCGCGGTAGGCTTTGCGTGTCAGGGGCATGGGAATTCTCAACGAGTGTTCAACGGTTCGCCTGGCTGCGGCGCGAGGCCGGCAGCAGCTTGGCGATCGGTTCGGCGCGGGCGGTGTGCTGGCCGAAATCCGCGTTATAGGTGGCGATGATTTCGCCGGCGATGGAGATGGCGATTTCCACAGGCAACTTGCCTTTGACTTCGCCGATGCCCATGGGGCAACGCATGCGTTGCAAGGCGGCGCTGTCGAAACCGCGATCACGCAGGCGATGCTCGAACTTGACCCGTTTGGTCTTCGAACCGATCAGGCCGAAGTAGGCAAAGTCGTTGCGCTTGAGGATCGCGGCGCTCAGTTCCAGGTCGAGCTGATGATTGTGGGTCATGACGATGCAGTAGCTGCCGGCGGGCAAGTCGTCGACTTCGTCCAGTGGCTCTTCGCTGACGATCTTGTGCACGCCATGGGGCAGGTGTTCGGGAAACTCCGCCTCCCGCGAATCGATCCAGCGCACTTTGCAGGGCAGGCTCGCCAGCAGCGGCACCAGGGCGCGGCCGACGTGGCCGGCGCCGAACACGGCGATTTGCGCCTGGACCTGGCCCATGGGTTCGAACAGCAACACGGTGACGCCGCCGCAGCACTGGCCCAGGCTCGCACCGAGGCTGAAGCGCTCCAGATGGGTGTTCTGCTGGCCGCTGGCGAGCATGTGCCGGGCGATTTCCATGGCCTTGTATTCCAGGTGCCCGCCACCGATGGTGTCGAACGTCTGGCTGGCGCTGATGACCATCTTCGAACCGGCGTTGCGTGGGGTGGAGCCGAGTTCTTCGATGATCGTTACCAGCACGCAGGGTTCTCCGCGGGTTTGCAGGTCGGCGAGGGCGCTGATCCAGTTGTACATATTCACCTCGACTGATCGTTCCCACGCTCTGCGTGGGAATGCATCTTTGGACGCTTCGCGTCCGCTCTTCAAAGCGGAGCCATCTCGGCTTCGGCTTGCGTAGGCTTCACGGCCTTCAACTGCCGCATCTGCTCACACCCCCACAACACTCGCTCCGGCGTTGCCGGGGCGTCGATGTTCGGTTGGTGCTGGTAATCCCCCAGGCTCGCCACGGCGTCCTTGATGGCGCACCACGCGGCGATGCCGAGCATGAACGGCGGCTCGCCCACGGCCTTGGAGTGGAACACCGTGTCTTCGGGGTTCTTGCGGTTTTCCACCAGCTTGACCCGCAGATCCAGCGGCATGTCGGCCACGGCGGGGATCTTGTAGCTGGCCGGGCCATTGGTCATCAGCTTGCCTTTGTCGTTCCACACCAGCTCTTCCATGGTCAGCCAGCCCATGCCTTGGATGAAGCCGCCCTCGACCTGGCCGATGTCGATGGCCGGGTTCAGCGAAGCGCCGACGTCGTGGAGGATGTCGGTGCGCAGCATCTTGTACTCGCCGGTGAGGGTGTCGACGATCACTTCGGCGCAGGCCGCGCCAAAGGCGTAGTAATAGAAGGGGCGGCCACGGGCCTGGCTGCGGTCGTAATAGATTTTCGGGGTCTTGTAGAAGCCGGTGCTCGACAGCGAGACCTGGGCGAAATACGCCTGCTGCACCAGCGCCTCGAAGGTCAGGATGTGGTCGCGCACCCGCACATGGCCGTTGTGGAATTCCACGTCTTCTTCGCTGACCTTGTACTGTCGCGCGGCGAATTCCACCAGGCGCCGCTTGATGGTTTCGGCGGCGTTCTGCGCGGCCTTGCCGTTCAGGTCGGCACCGCTGGAGGCGGCGGTGGGCGAAGTGTTCGGCACTTTGTCGGTGTTGGTCGCGGTGATCTGCACGCGGTCCATTTCCACCTGGAACACCTCGGCCACCACCTGGGCGACCTTGGTGTTCAAGCCCTGGCCCATTTCGGTGCCACCGTGGTTGAGGTGAATACTGCCATCGGTGTAAACGTGGATCAGCGCGCCGGCCTGGTTGAGGAAACTGGCGGTGAACGAAATGCCGAATTTCACCGGGGTCAGCGCCAGGCCTTTTTTCAGGATGGGGCTATTGGCGTTGTAGCGACGGATCGCCTCGCGGCGTTCAGCGTACTGGCTGCTTTGCTCCAGTTCGGCGGTCATTTCCTCGAGCATGTTGTGCTCGACGGTCTGGTAGTAGTGGGTGACGTTGCGCTCGGTCTTGCCGTAATAGTTGGCCTTGCGCACGGCCAGCGGATCCAGGCCCAGGTGCCGGGCGATGGCATCCATGACCTCTTCGATGGCGACCATGCCTTGCGGCCCGCCGAAACCACGGTAGGCGGTGTTCGAAGCGGTGTTGGTCTTGCAGCGGTGGCCGTTGATGGTCGCATCGCCCAGGTAGTAGGCGTTGTCGGCATGGAACATCGCCCGGTCGACAATCGACGCCGACAGGTCTGGCGAGCAACCGCAGTTACCCGCCAGATCCAGGGCGATGCCGTGCAAGCGCCCGCGGCTGTCGAAGCCGACGTCGTATTCGATGTAGAAGGGATGGCGCTTGCCGGTCATCAGCATGTCTTCGACCCGGGGCAGGCGCATCTTGGTCGGCTGGCCAGTGAGGTGGGCGATGACGGCGCACAGGCACGCCGGGCTGGCGGCTTGGGTTTCCTTGCCGCCAAAGCCGCCGCCCATGCGGCGCATGTCCACCACGACCTTGTTCATCGACACGCCCAGCACTTCGGCCACCAGTTTCTGCACTTCGGTGGGGTTCTGGGTCGAGCAGTAGACGATCATGCCGCCGTCTTCGGTGGGCATTACCGAAGAAATCTGGGTTTCCAGGTAAAAGTGCTCCTGGCCGCCGATGTGCAGCGAACCCTGGATGCGATGCTCGGCGCTCGCCAGCGCCGTGGCCGAATCGCCACGTTGGTGGGTGTGGCTGTCGAGCACGAAATGCCGCTTGCGCAGGGCTTCGACCACGTCCAGCACCGGCTCCAGGTCTTCGTACTCGACGATGGCCGCCATCGCCGCTTTGCGCGCGGTGTCCAGGTCCTTGGCGGCGACGGCCAACACCGGTTGGCCGACGAACTGCACGTCATCGATGGCCAGCAGCGGGTCGCCGGGCAACAGTGGGCCGATGTCCTTCAGGCCGGGGATGTCTTGGTGGGTAATGGCGATGCGCACGCCTTCGAAGGCGTAACAGGGCGCGGTGTCGATGCGGACGATCCGGGCATGGGCGCGGTCCGACAGTCGGGCATAGACGTGCAACTGGTTCGGGAATTCCAGGCGGTCATCGATGTACTGGGCCTCGCCGGACACATGCTTGGCGGCGCTGTCGTGCTTGACGCTGCGGCCCACGCCAGTGGTCAGGTCGCGGGCGAACAGCTCGGCGAGTTCGGCTTGGGTCTTTTCTACGGTGTGATGGTTAGACATAAGCGGTCACCCGAGTCTCGATGTGCGGTGTTTGCAGTTCGATGAAGTACTTGCGCAACAGGTTGCGGGCGCTGAGCAGGCGGTATTCCTTGCTGGCGCGGAAATCCGACAGCGGTGTGAAGTCCTCGGCCAGGGCGGCGCAGGCGCGTTCGACGGTGCTGTCGGTCCACGGCGCACCGATCAGTGCCGCTTCGCAATGGGTGGCGCGCTTGGGTGTGGCGGCCATGCCGCCGAAGGCAATGCGGGCTTCGCGGACCACGCCGTTGTCGATGCGCAGGTTGAACGCCGCGCACACCGCGGAAATATCATCGTCCAGGCGCTTGGAGACCTTGTAGGCGCGGAACGCCTGCTCGGCACTGGCCCGGGGCACGATGATCTTCTCGATGAATTCGCTTTCCTGGCGCGCCGTGACGCGGTAGTCGATGAAATAGTCTTCCAGCGCCAGGGTCCGGCGGGTCTGGCCTTTGCACAGCACGATTTGCGCGCCGAGGGCGATCAGCAGCGGCGGCGAGTCGCCGATCGGCGAGGCGTTGCCGATGTTGCCGCCCAAGGTGCCTTGGTTGCGGATCTGCAGCGAGGCAAAGCGTTGCAGCAGTTCGCCGAAGTCCGGGTATTCGGCTTTCAGGGCTTCGTAGCAATCGGAGAGGGCGGTGGCGGCGCCGATCTCCAGGCGATCGTCGAAACGCTCGATGCGCTTGAGTTCGGCGACGTTGCCCACGTAGATCATCACCGGCAGGGTGCGGTGGAACTGAGTGACTTCCAGGGCCAGGTCCGTGCCGCCGGCCAGCAGGCGCGCCTGGGGATAAGCATCGTAGAGATCGGCCAGGTCGGCCACGGTCAGCGGCACCAGGCAGCGCTTGTCGCCGCTGTTGAGCTCGCCGGTCTCGGTCGGTGCGATGGCTTTGAGGCGGGCGATGGTCTCGGCCTCGCGGGCGTCGAACTGGTCCGGTTGCTTGCCGCAGCAGGCCTGCTCGGCGGCGGCCAGGATCGGCCGGTAGCCGGTGCAACGGCAGAGATTGCCGGCCAGGGCTTCGTGGGCTTTATGGGCGTCGGATTGTTCGCTGTTCTTTTGCAGGGCGAACAGCGACATGACGAAGCCTGGTGTGCAGAAGCCGCATTGCGAGCCGTGGCAATCGACCATCGCTTGTTGGACGCTGTGCAGCTGGCCCTGGTGCTTGAGGTCTTCGACGCTGATCAGTTGCTTGCCGTGCAGGGCCGAGACGAAAGTCAGGCACGAATTGAGGCTGCGGTAGCGCATGCGCTCACGGCCGGTTTCATCCATATGCAGTTCGCCCACCACCACGGTGCACGCGCCACAGTCGCCGCTGGCGCAGCCTTCTTTGGTACCGGACTTACCAACATGCTCGCGTAAATAGTTGAGCACGGTCAGGTTCGGGTCCAGGGCGTGCTCGCTACGGAGTTCCTGGTTGAGTAAAAACTGGATCACGGAAGGCCTCGCAGACTCATTATTGTTGTATCGACTTGGGCCGAATTTATCAGTTTTGACTTTTCGGTCAATGATTTTCTGACTTAAAGGTCAGGAAAATTCGTTTTGTCGATGAACAACGTGTAGGTTCAGTATTGACCCTTGGGTGACGCCCTGCTTTTTTGCTTGAATCGTGCCAAAAACCCGCTGCAGGCCCTGCGCCATGACGTATCGAGTGCGCTACACTGCGCCGCTTGTGCAAATCGAAGAGTTTGAAGGACAACCATGACGTTCAAGGCCCCGGACAGCCTCGCCGAGCAAATCGCCCACCATCTCGCCGAACGCATCATTCGCGGCGAAATGAAGCCGGGAGAGCGCATCCAGGAGCAGAAGGTCACGCTGGCGCTCAACGTCAGCCGCGGTTCGGTCCGCGAGGCCTTGCTGATCCTGGAGCGACGCCACTTGATCGCGATCCTGCCGCGCCGCGGTGCCCACGTCACCGAACTCACCGAGCACAAGGTGCGCAGCCTCTGCACGTTGATGAGCGAGCTGTACATCCTGCTGGGTTACGCCGTGGCCCATGGCTGGAAAGAGCAGGCCGACATGGCGCCGTTCGTGGCGATCCAGCAGCGTCTCAACGACGCCTACGCGCGCCAGGACATCCGTACCTTCGTCGATGAAAGCTTCAGCGTGATGCGCGCCGCCTATCCCTTTGCCAACAACCCGTACTTGCAGGAAACCGTCGAGAACCTGCAACCGGCCATGAGCCGTGCCTATTTCCTGGCCCTGGACCAGCGCAAGGCGGAAATGAGCGAGTTCCTCGACCTGTTCCAGCGCCTGCTCGCCGCTGTGCTGGCCCGTGATCTGCCGCAGATTCGCCTCGTGCTGACGGCCTACGCCCAGCGCAGTTGCGATCTGGTGGTCTCTGCCCTGACGAAGGCCTGAACGTGCGGCTCAAGTGCATCAAACTGGCGGGGTTCAAATCCTTCGTCGACCCGACTACGGTGAACTTCCCCAGTAACATGGCGGCAGTGGTCGGGCCCAATGGTTGCGGCAAGTCGAACATCATCGATGCCGTGCGTTGGGTGATGGGCGAGAGCTCGGCCAAGAACCTGCGCGGCGAGTCGATGACCGACGTCATCTTCAACGGCTCCACCAGCCGAAAGCCGGTGAGCCAGGCCAGCATCGAGCTGGTGTTCGATAACTCCGACGGCACCCTGGTGGGTGAATACGCCGCGTATGCGGAAATCTCCATTCGTCGCAAAGTGACCCGCGACAGCCAGAACAGCTACTTCCTCAACGGCACCAAGTGCCGACGCCGCGACATCACCGATATTTTCCTCGGCACCGGCCTGGGCCCGCGCAGCTACTCGATCATCGAACAGGGCATGATCTCCAAGCTGATCGAGGCCAAGCCTGAAGATCTGCGCAACTTCATTGAAGAAGCCGCCGGTATTTCCAAATACAAGGAACGTCGGCGCGAAACTGAAAACCGCATTCGTCGCACCCACGAAAACCTCGCGCGCCTGACCGACCTGCGCGAAGAACTCGAGCGCCAGCTGGAACGTCTGCACCGTCAGGCAGAGGCCGCGAAGAAGTATCAGGAATACAAGGGCGAGGAGCGCCAGCTCAAGGCCCAACTTTCGGCCCTGCGTTGGCAGGCGTTGAACGAGCAGGTCGGTCAGCGTGAGGCGATCATCGGCAACCAGGAAGTCAGTTTCGAGGCCCTGGTGGCCGAGCAACGCAACGCCGACGCCGCCATCGAACGCCTGCGTGACGGTCACCACGACCTGTCGGAGCGCTTCAATCTGGTGCAGGGGCGCTTCTATTCCGTGGGGGGCGACATCGCCCGGGTCGAGCAGAGCATCCAGCACGGTCAGCAACGGCTGCGGCAGTTGCAGGATGACTTGAAGGAAGCCGAGCGGGCGCGCCTGGAAACCGAATCCCACCTGGGCCACGACCGCACGCTGCTATTGACCCTTGGCGAAGAGCTGGACCGGCTCACGCCAGAGCAGGAAATCACCAGCGCCGCCGCCGAAGAAGCCGCCGCAGCCCTGGAAGAAGCCGAGCTGACCATGCACGGCTGGCAAGAGCAGTGGGACAGCTTCAACCTGACCTCGGCCGAGCCACGGCGCCAGGCTGAAGTCCAGCAGTCGCGCATCCAGCAGTTGGAAACCAGCATGGAGCGCCTCGCCGAACGGCAGCGCCGCCTGGCCGAAGAGCGTGCCTTGCTCGCGGCAGACCCGGAAGACGCGGCGATTCTGGACCTGAGCGAGCTACTGGCGACCAGCGAAGCCACTCTCGAAGATTTGCAGGCCAGCGAAGACGCCCAGGTCGAACGGCTTGAGCAACTGCGCCAGGCCTTGCAACTGGCCTTGCAGAACCAGCAACAGGCCCAGGGCGAATTGCAGCGGCTCAATGGGCGTTTGGCTTCGCTGGAAGCCTTGCAGCAAGCCGCGCTGGACCCAGGCACCAGCACCGCCGAGTGGCTGCGCGACCAGCATCTGGCCGAGCGTCCGCGACTGGCCGAGGGCCTGAAGGTCGATGCCGGTTGGGAGCTGGCGGTGGAAACCGTGCTGGGTGCCGACCTGCAAGCGGTGCTGGTGGATGACTTCGGCGGCTTCGACCTGTCGGGTTTCACCCAGGGCGATCTGCGCCTGCTCAGCCCGGCTGGCGACGGCGTACGAATCCCCGGCAGCTTGCTGGACAAGGTCGAGGCCCAGGTCGACCTGTCGCCCTGGCTGGGGCAGGTCAAACCGGTGGATAGCCTTGAACAGGCGTTGGCCCTGCGTGGGCAGTTGGCGGCCGGCGAAAGCCTGATCAGCCGGGACGGTTATTGGGTCGGCCGGCACTTCCTGCGGGTGCGCCGGGCCAGCGAAGCCGAGAGCGGCATGCTCGCCCGGGGCCAGGAAATCCAGCGCCTGGGCGCCGAGCGCGAAGAGCGCGAGGCCAGCGTCGAAGCCCTGGAAACCGAATTGCAAAACCTTCGGGCGCAACAGCGTCAGCAGGAGAACGGTCGCGAACACCTGCGGCGGCTGTTGCAGGATGAGGCGCGCCAGCAAGGCGAGCTCAAGGCGCAGTTGTCGGCCGGCAAGGCCAAGGTCGAACAGCTGGCGTTGCGCCGCACCCGCTTGGAAGAAGAAATCGCCGAACTGGGCGAGCAGCGGGCGCTGGAGCACGAACAGATCGGCGAGGCGCGCTTGCAACTGCAAGAAGCCCTCGACGCCATGGCGCTGGACACCGAGCAGCGTGAATTGCTGCTGGCCCAGCGTGACAGCTTGCGTGAGCGCCTGGACCGGGTGCGCCAGGAAGCACGCCAGCACAAGGATCATGCCCATCAGTTGGCGGTGCGCCTGGGCTCGCTCAAGGCCCAGCACGATTCCACGCGCCAGGCCTTGGAACGGCTGGAAATGCAGTCCGAACGCCTGACCGAAAAACGCGAGCAGTTGAGCCTCAATCTGGAGGAGGGTGAAGCGCCGCTCGAAGAGCTGCGCCTCAAGCTCGAAGAGTTGCTCGACAAGCGCATGAGCGTCGACGAAGAACTCAAGACGGCGCAGATCGCCCTGGAGGACGCCGACCGTGAACTGCGCGACGCCGAAAAGCGTCGCAGCCAGGCCGAGCAGCAATCGCAACTGATCCGCGGCCAAATGGAACAGCAGCGCATGGAGTGGCAAGCCCTGACGGTGCGGCGCAAAGCCTTGCAGGACCAGTTGCTGGAAGACGGCTACGACCTCGATGGTGTGCTCGCCACCCTGGTGGCCGGGGCGAACGAGAAGGACGCCGAGGAGGAGTTGGAACGCATTGCCCAGCGCATCCAGCGCCTGGGGGCAATCAACCTGGCGGCCATCGACGAGTACCAGCAGCAGTCCGAGCGCAAGCGTTACCTGGACGCCCAGAACGACGATCTGGTGGAAGCGCTGGAGACCCTGGAAAACGTCATTCGCAAGATCGACAAGGAAACCCGCAACCGCTTCAAGGATACCTTTGATCAGATCAACGGTGGTTTGCAGGCCCTTTTCCCAAAAGTTTTCGGTGGCGGCAGCGCTTACTTGGAACTGACGGGCGAAGATTTACTCGATACAGGGGTGACAATCATGGCGCGTCCTCCTGGCAAGAAGAACAGCACCATCCATTTGCTCTCCGGTGGCGAAAAGGCGCTGACCGCGCTGGCCCTGGTTTTTGCCATCTTCAAATTGAACCCGGCGCCGTTCTGCATGCTCGACGAGGTCGACGCACCACTGGACGACGCCAACGTAGGCCGTTACGCACGGCTGGTGAAGGAGATGTCTGAAACGGTGCAGTTCATCTACATCACCCACAACAAAATCGCCATGGAAATGGCCGATCAGTTGATGGGCGTGACCATGCATGAGCCGGGCTGTTCGCGGCTGGTGGCGGTGGATGTGGAGGAGGCCATGGCCATGGTGGATGCCTGAACAACCGGTTGTAGGGCTTCTACTTGGAACGCTGTAGGTATTTTTTACCCTTGGGCCTGTTGTTCAAATCACAGATTGGGCACAAGCCTGTGCGACAGACGGTGTAAAGTTATCTTTGGTCGTGCTAGTTTAATGTCAATTTTTCGTATGCGTGGGCAAAAGGCCATTCAGAACATAGAGTTGGCGCCACGTTTTAAAGCGGTTTGCAAATAGCTAAGCCCCTTATTTTTCAGCATTTTTATAGAGGCACGGGATTACATGGAAATCGGTCTGCGCGAGTGGCTGATCGTCATCGGCATCATTGTCATTGCCGGTATTCTTTTCGACGGCTGGCGTCGCATGCGCGGCGGCAAGGGGAAGCTGAAGTTTCGCCTGGACCGCAGCTTGTCGAACCTGCCGGATGAGGATGACAACGCCGAGCTGCTGGGCCCGCCCCGGGTGCTGGACACCCACAAGGAGCCGCAGCTGGACGAACACGACTTGCCGTCGATGAGCGCGCCTGCCCGTGAGCCACGGGAATCGGGCTCCAAGCGCGGCAAGCGAAACAGCGAGCCATCCCAGGGTGATTTGAACCTGAACCTCGACCTGGATGGTGGTCCGAGCTTCAGCAGTCGCGACAGCGACTTCCCGGACGAGAACAAAACCTCGAGCGCCGACAAGGACCAGGCCCAGGCTGAAGAAGTGTTGGTGATCAGCGTGATCTGCCGCGATCCGGCCGGTTTCAAGGGCCCGGCGTTGCTGCAGAACATTCTGGAAAGCGGCCTGCGTTTCGGCGAGATGGACATTTTCCACCGTCACGAGAGCATGGCCGGCAACGGCGAGGTGCTGTTCTCCATGGCCAACGCCGTCAAGCCCGGGGTGTTCGACCTGGACGACATCGATCATTTCAGCACGCCAGCGGTGAGTTTCTTCCTCGGCCTGCCGGGTCCACGTCATCCCAAGCAAGCCTTCGACGTGATGGTGGCTGCGGCGCGCAAGCTGTCCCAGGAGCTCAATGGCGAACTCAAGGATGACCAGCGCAGCGTGCTGACCGCCCAGACCATCGAGCACTACCGCCAGCGCATCGTCGAATTCGAGCGTCGTGCGTTGACCCAGAAACGCTGAAATCGGCAAAGCCTTTGTGGCGCAGGGGCTTTTTGTGGCGAGGGGATTTATCCCCGCTGGGCTGCAAAGCAGCCCTGAAACCTGACGCCCTAGCCTGATCAGGCTAATTGAATTGATGACTTTTGGGGCTGCTTCGCAGCCCAGCGGGGATAAATCCCCTCGCCACAGGTTCTGTATTGGTAGGTTCAGGTTCGAACTGCCAACGATTTTAAAAGATTGAGCAGCCTAGGCTGCTCTTTTGCTTTATGAGAGAACACCCATGAACGCCGTCGAAACCCGCATCCAACAGCTGCGTACCGAGTTGGATCAGCACAACTATCGTTACCATGTCCTCGACGAGCCGAGCATCCCCGATGCCGAATACGACCGTCTGTTTCACGAACTCAAGGCCCTGGAAGAGCAGCACCCGGAGCTGGTGACCAGCGATTCCCCGACCCAGCGCGTCGGCAGCATGGCGCTGTCGGCGTTCAGCCAGGTGCGTCACGAGATCCCGATGCTCAGCCTGGGCAACGCCTTCGACGAAACCACCATGCGCGAGTTCGACCGGCGGGTGACTGAAGGCCTCGACCTGCCCATGGGCGATTTGCTGGGCGGTGGCGCGGCGGTTGAATACAGCTGCGAGCCGAAGCTCGATGGCTTGGCGGTCAGCCTGTTGTATCAGGACGGCCTGCTGGTGCGCGGAGCCACGCGCGGTGATGGCACCACGGGCGAGGACATCAGCGTCAATGTGCGTACCGTGCGCAACATCCCCCTTAAGTTGCAGGGCAGTGGCTGGCCGCCACTGCTGGAAGTGCGCGGCGAGGTGTACATGTCCAAGGCCGGTTTCGAGCGCCTCAACGCTACGCAACTGGAAGCGGGTGGCAAGACCTTCGCCAACCCGCGCAACGCGGCGGCGGGGAGCCTGCGCCAGTTGGATTCCAAGATCACCGCCAACCGCCCGCTGGAATTCTGCTGCTACGGTATCGGCCAGGTGACCACGGACATTGCCGATACCCACATCGGCAATCTCAAGCAACTCAAGGCCTGGGGCCTGCCCATCAGCCGTGAATTGAAGCTGGCCCATGGTATTGACGAATGCCTGGATTACTACCGCGACATCGGCGAGCGGCGCAACGCGTTGCCTTATGAAATCGACGGGGTGGTGTTCAAGGTCAACAGTATCGCCTCCCAACGCGAACTGGGTTTCCGCGCCCGGGAACCACGCTGGGCCATCGCTCATAAATTCCCGGCCTCTGAAGAACTCACCGAGTTGCTGGACGTCGAGTTTCAGGTCGGTCGCACTGGCGCCGTGACGCCCGTGGCGCGCCTCAAGCCGGTCAAGGTCGCTGGCGTGACCGTGGCCAACGCCACGTTGCACAACATGGACGAAGTGGCGCGTCTGGGCCTGATGATCGGCGACACGGTGATCATCCGCCGCGCCGGGGATGTGATTCCGCAAGTGGTGCAGGTGATCACCGAACGTCGGCCGGAGCATGCTCGTCCGGTCGCGATCCCACAGCAGTGCCCGGTGTGCGGCTCCCATGTCGAGCGCACGCAACTGATCAAGCGCAGCAAGGGCCGTGAAACCATCAGCGAAGGCGCGGTGTATCGCTGCGTCGGTCGCCTGGCCTGTGGCGCGCAGCTCAAGCAGGCGATCATTCACTTCGTCTCGCGCCGGGCCATGGACATCGAAGGTCTGGGCGAGAAGAGTGTCGAGCAACTGGTGGACGAGGGCCTGGTGGGTTCGCCCGCCGACCTGTATGCCCTGACCTTCGAGCAGGTGGTCGACCTGGAGGGTTTCGCCGAACTGTCGAGCAAGAACCTGCTGGCGGCCATTGTCGACAGCAAAAAACCGAGCCTGGCGCGTTTTATCTACGCCCTCGGCATCCCGGACGTGGGCGAGGAAACCGCCAAGGTCCTGGCTCGCTCTCTTGGTTCGCTGGAGCGCGTACAAGCGGCTTTGCCCCAGGTGCTCACCTACTTGCCCGACGTCGGCCTGGAAGTGGCCCACGAGATCCACAGCTTCTTCGAAGACCCACACAACCGCCAGGTGATCAAGGACCTGCTGTGCCACGGTCTCGAGATTCAGGACCAAGGCGAGTTGGGCGCCGAGTTCTCCGCCAGCACAACCCTGGGCGGCTTTCTCGACAAACTGGACATCCCCTCGGTCGGGCCGGGCGGGGCGCAGAAACTGGCAGACAAGTTCGGTTCACTCGAAGCGGTGATGAATGCCGACTGGCTTGACATGCGCCAGGCGTTGCCGGAAAAGCAGGCCAACGCCGTGCGCGAGTTCTTCGCCAATGCCAGCAACCGTCAGCAGGCCGAGGCAGCGGAACGACAGTTGCGCGACTTCGGCATGCATTGGCAGAGCGAAAAGAAGGTCGTCGAAGGCTTGCCCGAGGCGGGGCATACCTGGGTGCTGACCGGTTCGCTGGAGTTGATGAGTCGCGACGTCGCCAAGGACAAGCTGGAGAGCCTGGGGGCGAAGGTCGCCGGTTCGGTGTCGGCGAAAACCCACTGCGTGGTGGCGGGGCCGGGCGCCGGGTCGAAATTGACCAAGGCCAATGAGCTGGGGCTCAAGGTGCTGGATGAAGAGGCGTTCGTGGCTTTCTTGAGCAAGCATGGCATCACGGTTTAATCGTGAGGGCGCCGCTGTGGCGAGGCAGCTTGCTCCCGCTCGGCGGCGCAGCCGTCGTAAAACCTCCTGACGCGGTCCGTCTGGGAAGGTTGCGTCGTTCCGATTGGGGCGGCTGCGCCACCCAGCGGGAGCATGCTCCCTCGCCACGGTTTATCGGGCACTATGACGCAACGCGTGGGAACGATCATGGATACAGGGTGATCTAGTCTTGCAGGCCCCAGGGAGAGATCGCCATGCACCGCTTCTTCGAACAACTGAGCTCACGCATCGCCGCGCCGTTCCTGGGCGATCGGTCACGTAACAGCAAGGTCTGGCCGTGCCGCTGTGGCCAGTCGTTGTTTTTTCGCAATAGCCAATGCCTGGCCTGCCTGGCGGCGCTGGGTTATCAACCTGAGCAGAGTCGCCTGACGTCCTTGCAACCTGGCGAGCAAGCCGGGACCTGGACGCTGGACGTTGATCCCCAAGCCGGGCTGTTTCGCCGTTGCGCCAACCTCGACACTGCGGCGGCCTGTAATTGGCTGCTGCCGGACAATGGGCACGACACCCTGTGCGTCGCCTGTAGCCTGAACCGCACCATTCCCGACCTGTCGATCCCGGAAAACCCAGAACGCTGGCGCAAGGTCGAGACCGCCAAGCGTCGACTGGTCGCGCAACTGATTACTCTCGGCTTGCCGGTCATCCCGAAAACCGTCGACGAAAACATCGGCTTGGCGTTTGATTTCATCGGTGTCGACCCCGACGGCACGCCACCCACCACCGGTCACGCCAGCGGGCTGATCACCCTCGACATCAAGGAAGCTGACGATGCCCATCGCGAATACGTGCGCCAGCAGATGCGCGAGCCGTATCGCACCTTGCTCGGGCATTTCCGGCATGAGGTGGGGCACTACTACTGGGACCGACTGGTCGCCAACAGCCACTGGCTCGGGGCTTTTCGCGAGCTGTTCGGCGATGAGCGCGCCAGCTACGCCGACGCCCTGGAGCAGCACTACCAGCAAGGCGCGCCGCTGGACTGGCAAACCCGCTACGTCAGCGCCTATGCCACCATGCACCCGTGGGAGGACTGGGCGGAAACCTGGGCCCATTACCTGCACATGATGGACGCGGTGGACACCGCCCTGGGGTTCGGTATGAGCGCCCGGGAAATGGATTTCGACTACCAGCCGTTCCCGCCCGAAACCCTATACGATTCCGGGCACGCTGGCGGTGCGGCCTTCCTCTCGTTCGTCAACGCCTGGATCGAACTGGCCGGCATGCTCAACGAACTGTCCCGCAGCATGGGCCAGCCGGATTTCTACCCATTCGTCGTACCGGCCGCGGTGATTACCAAGCTGCACTTCATCCATCTGGTGATCCAGGAGGAGGGGGGTCGGGCGGATGGGGTACTGTTGTAGTTTGCTCACGCAGGAAGTTTTGCTCGCCAGATACAGAGTCGACTCTCGATAAGAGCCTGGGCGAAGTTAAAGTGATGCCATTTGTTTTGACAGTGGTTTTATATTCTAGCTTTCCTTTACCCTAAGGCTGCCATGGATGATGGCTATATTTATTATGGAAAATTTTATGAAACACGATCAGATGGATAAGGCGACGACCATTCCCAATGCGCCCCGGAGGCTATCCCAGGCCGGACAAAGCACTTACACCATTATATTGGCCTGGCAAATCTCGGATAACGTCTGCCCCGACCAGATTGCCGCTCATACGTTCAGAGTGACTGCCGTGTCTACTGGACAGGGGCAGTTTGTCCCCGCCACCACTGTCCGGCCGGACCATCGTGGTTGGTACCGCCATGAAATAGGCGTCAGTGGTGGCTCCAGGCCGGTGTACTTCAATGTTCAAGTTCGGGCCCAGGCGCTTAATGGCGAGTATGGACCATTCTGCCCAGTAGTAGTTTGTAATACTTCGTCGTGATTAATTGCTGTTCAAGCATAACGATCTCTGAGTGTTCAATCCTGTCGCCGAAAGATCAATTTTCGCCGCTCTTGTTGCTAGGATCTAACGTCGACAATGATTCGGGGTTAGTTAAAAGTGTTGGGTGTAGGCGTTCATGTTGCGTGTGCCGGCGCTTTCGCGGGCAAGCCCGCTTGTATGGTAGGACTTGAAGGGAGGAGGAGGGACAAAGTCCGCTTCTGACTGTTAGCGCAGTACAGGCCGTGGGAGATTTCACCCCTCCTCCGTTCACCCAAGGGAGATCGGCTTGAGACGATTCCCAACAAATCGGCGGTCAAGAAATGGCTCAAGGCCTGGTTCGCGCCAGTGGGAGTGGCCATCGAAGCCTGCAATATCTATCACCAGAAGTTCGCCGATCTGGCTCATGCGGGCGGCTGTGTGATCCATATGGTCGGTGGTTATGAGCTCAGCCATTACCGCAAGGGCGTGAACGTACGGGCCAAAACTGATGCGCTGGATGCTCGACTGCTGGCCCGCTACTTGAAAACGAAGGGCGTGACCTGCACTCCTGAACCGCGCCGACTTATAAGTCTTCTTCGGCGCCGGGCGCCTTGGTTCAGGCTCGTGTCAGCCTCAAGCAAAGCTGTGCTAACGAGCTGTTGCGAATATCTGCCGAAAGGCATTTAAGGGCTATGCATGCACCATAGAGTCTCCCACAGTTGTTTTTGGATGGCCTCGGGATTTGCATCACCACAGATCCCCTGTGGGAGCTTGCTCGCGAAAGCGCTGAGCCAGCTTGCATTCATGTCCAATGTGCCAACGTCATCGCTAGCAAGCGATGCGCCCACAGCAAGTACTTGAACATCTTCAGTTTTTTTATCCGCCGCGAACGCTTGTAACTTCTCGTCAGATAGGTACAATGGCCCGGCTCGCCGTCAGGCGGGCGTCGTTATGGTGACCCCATCGGTCCCCCCGCAACGATTACCCGTGAACCTGGTCAGATCCGGAAGGAAGCAGCCACAGCGGGAACATTGTGTGCCGGGGTGTGGCTGGTGGGGTTGCCTCCATAACACCCAGGCCTTCGTTCGTAAGGTCTATGAGATGCCTTTCGGTCAGTCTGAAGCGGGGTGATCCTTTTCGCTTTGAAATTTGCCGGGATAGCGCAGCTTATTGCTGGTTAAAACGCCCCGTGCTTTGGTGAGGTGTTTCACTCCCGAAGTTATAGTGCAAATACAATCATCGATTCTCTTAGTTCACAAACTCTAACTGTTTTCGACAGTACCGATATTTTAACGGTTCCGTCGGTGGTGTTATGGTTGAATTCTATTTTAGCTACACTCTCCGAAAATCCATCATCTATATTCAAGATTGATATTCCGTCAGGGTAAAGCTTGTCCTTGTTGTCGGTAAGGGCATAGCTTCCTCCCGAAGATGCATAGCCCTGGAGGATGCGGCTCTCTACTTTTACTAATTTCTCATTAATCACTTGATGGATGGAGCTAGCTTGGTTTTCTCCTGCGGAGAAATACAGGCTGGTATTTGTTGTAAATGAAAAATATGTCGTGTTCGGAACTATGACGGATTCTTTTCCATTGCTGAAAATGGAACCCTGTTCCTCGCCAACGGCTATAAGGTGTTGGATGCCATTTTCTTCATGAAACTGGTTTTTGTTGTTATGAGATGACCGGCTTTGCTCGCCAACGATAAGATCCACGGATGCGAGGATGTCCCAGGCAAAGTTTGTCGTGACCGATCCCTGTGAGTTCATTGATGTATAAGTAACTTGGTCTCCAAATTTTTTTATTTCGAATATGGCCCCTGTTTCCGGGTCACTCATTTTCAGAGTGATTGAGTCAGGGATGTAGGCGACTATTAAGCCATAATGGTTGGGGCGTATATCTGTTGTTGTAGGGAAAAGGAATGGCTCGATTTGCCAGGTTTCAACCAGTCTCCATTCTGGATTTGTAAGGTCAGTCCGGGTATACAAGCTCTTTGACAATAAAAGCGCCTTCGAAGATCTGATTGTCATAGGCGTTTTATTTGATGCGGTCACTGATTTGGTTTTCATTTGATTATCCAGCAAATATGGCCTGAGTTGGTGCGGCGCTGCAAGAAGTTAGCGGTTTCTTGTCCTGTGATTGTTTTTTTTTGCCATATTTGTTGTCTACTGTCAGAACTGACAGTCCGGACGAGCGGTGGTTTTAAGTTCTTCGCGATTTGCAGGGAGAGTCGTTTTATATAAAAGGAACTCACTGTTCGGTAGCCACGGGCTTATTCTGCGTGAGCCGGTTATTGATTCCTTCCAATTGGTCGGTGTGCATCGGCTACCAAGCTCTACTCACCATCCCTTCCCGGCATCGGCGGGCCCCGTATCCCGTGCAACGCTGGGGTAAGGCATGCTTTGGGATTTCCCCGAGGAGAGAATCTGCCCTGGCGGTTTCCATGCCATCGATAACAAAAGCGTCAACGTGTTTGCCAGCAGTTTGACCAGTACTTGTTCCAGGCTGAGCGCATTGTCACGCCGCAGGTACCCGCCGTCGAACAGAAGCAGCACGGGCGGCAGGTATACTGGCTTCTCTTTTTCATGACTTCATCAAGGCTTGGACAAGGCCTGGTCAACCGCGGCGATCAGCTTTCCCAGATCCTTCGGCGTGGCTCTGTGTATGACACCGAACAGATAGGCCCGCTGTTCGTCCTCATCGCCCATGTCGGCAAAAAAGGCTTTCAGTTGTACATCCAGCACATTGGCAAGCAGGAACAAGGCTTCGACGCTGGGGGTGTAGGTGCCGGTTTCGAAGCGGCTGATGGTTTTGGGGTCAAAACCGGTTTTTTCGCCAAGTTCAGCCTGAGTAAGCCCCGCTACTTTGCGGTAGCGTCTGATGGCTGGACCCAAACTTGAAATTTGCATCGCTTAATTCCCATTTAGAATCAAGAACTTAACGATAGATTTTCGCATTAGACAACCGCGTGATCCATCACCTTGCTTTGCAAAGTGTGATGTGTTTCGTAGAATCGGCCTTTGGCACGGGTATTTGGCGACCTGCTTCAGAAGCCGGGGGCGTGTGCAGAGACCGGGCCTTGCGTTTCTTGCCGCGATACTTGGCAAGGGCTGAAGCTCTCCCTTAGTACCGCCAGGGCCCGCGCTCCAGCTTCTCTCAAAGTGTTTGAGCCTAGTTGATTTTCGCCTGTCTTGAAGGCGGTGCAACCGCGCGCGACAAATGAGCCTGACTCATGGATGACTGCTTCGATGGATAAGAAGTACCGCAGAGCCGTTGACGCCGCCGCGATTTTTTCCGAAACCGATCTGAGCGGGCGCATTACCTACGTCAACGATCAATTTTGCAGCCTTTTTGGTTACCGGCGCGATGAGTTGCTGGGTGTGAACCATCGCCTGCTCAATTCCGGCCAGCACCCTGACGAATTCTTCGGCGCCATGTGGCGCACCATTGCCCTGGGCCAGGTCTGGAAAGGGGAAATCTGTAACCGGGCCAAGGACGGTACGCTGCACTGGGTCGACACCACCCTGGTGCCAGTGATCGATGACGATACAGGACAAGTCGAACGCTACCTGGCGATTCGCTTCGATGTCAGCGAAAAGCGTCGCCTGCTGCATTCGCTGCAATGGCGGGTTGGTCACGATGTGCTGACCGGGTTGCCCAATCGCACTTATCTGTCCGATCTGCTGGACCAGGCCCTGGAGTTTTCTCGTGCGGAAAACTTGCCCCTGGCGGTGTGCATGCTCGACCTCGATGGCTTCAAGGCGGTCAATGACGGCTACGGCCACGCCAGTGGCGATCGGCTGCTGGTGGAGGTCGCCAGGCGCCTGCGCAGTATCGTGCGGGGCGAGGATGTGGTGGCGCGGCTGGGTGGGGACGAGTTCGTGCTGGTGCTGCGCCATGTGCGTGGGATGGATGAGTTGCACGCCGCGTTGAGCCGGGTGTTGATCGCTGTTTCCATGCCGTATGGCATTGACGGGAAGGGCATCAAGGTCTTCGCCAGCATTGGCGTCACATTGTTTCCTTGGGATAACGAAGACGCCGAGACCTTGTTGCGTCATGCCGACCAGGCGATGTACGTGGCCAAGCAAAGCGGTCGCAATCGTTTCCATTTGTTCGATGTGTCCCGGGACAAGGAAGTGCGAGCCACTTACCAGACCGTCGAGCGGGTCCGCCAGGCGCTGGCAGGCAATGAGTTGCGGCTGCATTTCCAGCCCAAGGTCAACATGCGCCACGGCACCGTGGTCGGCCTGGAGGCGCTGCTGCGCTGGAAGCATCCGCAACGTGGCCTGGTGCCGCCTCGGGAGTTCCTGCCGCTGGTGGAAGAGACCGACCTGATCGTCGAGATCGGCGAGTGGGTCATGGAGCAGGTATTGACCCAGTTGCAGCAATGGCTGCAAGCGGGGCAGGGCTGGCCGGTGAGCATCAATATCTCGGCGCGGCATTTCCAGCGAGCGGATTTTGTCGAGCGGCTGCGACAGGTGTTGGAGCGGCATCCGGCGGTACCGCCATGCCTGTTGGATCTGCAGATTGTCGAATCGGTCGCGGTGGAGAACCTTGCCCACGTCAGCGCTTGCCTCCAGGCCTGCCATGCCTTGGGCGTGGGGTTTTCGCTGGGTGGGTTCGGCACGGGCTACTGCTCGCTCAATGATCTCAAGCACCTGCGCACGCAAGCCATCAAGATCGACAAGACCTTTGTCCGCGACATCCTCCATGACCGCGACGACCTGGCACTGACCAAAGCGGTGATCGGCCTGGCTCGGGCGTTTGGCCGTGAGGTGGTCGCCGAAGGGCTGGACAGCCTTGAGCACGGCCAACTGCTGTTGAGCCTGGGCTGTGAGGTGGCACAAGGTTATTTCATCGCACGGCCCATGCCGCCCGAACG
This sequence comes from Pseudomonas sp. NFACC05-1, assembly GCF_900100135.1. Classification (NCBI taxonomy): domain Bacteria; kingdom Pseudomonadati; phylum Pseudomonadota; class Gammaproteobacteria; order Pseudomonadales; family Pseudomonadaceae; genus Pseudomonas; species Pseudomonas sp. NFACC05-1. The sequence continues at coordinate 262,057 of NZ_FMTR01000005.1, forward strand.
GATACCCGGCTGGGTGCAGGGCTTCATCCCGCCGTCGCAATGGCAGCAGCGGCCAGGCGATCAGGGGGAGGGTGCCTCTCTCCTGGCCTGCGATGCATCACTGCGGCCAGTGTAAAGCTGGATGATCGCGTCGATTTCCCCGGACGTCTTCATGTTCAGCAAGGTTCTCAGGATGCGTTGCGCTGGAATGTCCGGATCGTTGCGCACGTAACAGCTCAACTGCTGTTCCTGAAGCACAGCCACGGCACGGAGTTGTCGATCCGCCGGATGGCGTTGATTGAACCAGTCCAGTGCCCATTGGTTGCTGACCGCATAGCTATAGCGGCCTGCCAGCAGTTTCGCCAGCACTTGCTCCTGGCTGCGAGCATCGTCTCGGCGCAGTTGGCCGCTGTTGAACAAGGGTTGCAAGGTCGGGTAGGTATAGCTGAGCACTGTGCCTATGGCCTGGTGCGCCAGCGTTGCCGGTGTTACTGCCGCAGGTGCGTTTGCCGTGGCAACGAGCAGGTCGCGTTGGAAAAACAATGGGATGCTCCACAGATAATCGCCGCCATCACTCACCCATTCAGGGCTGACATAGCAACGTACGTCGATCTCGCCGTGTTTCATGGCGCTGTCCAGCCGGGCGCGGGACAGGACGTGGAATTGCGCTGGCAGTCCCATCTGGGTCGCCAGGCTGGTCATTACATCGGGAAGGATGCCCTGGGTCGGGCGACCCCGTTCGATCTGCACCATGGGCATCGCCCAGCCGTCGGTAACGGCAAAACGCAAAGGTACTTCATCAGCAAGACAACCTGTCCCCAACAACAGCAAAGCCCCCATGGCTGAGCGCATAAACTCTCCTGACTGTGCAAAACCGCGTCGACAACCTAGTCCCTGATCCCATCTTAGTCAGATTAGACGAGCACACCGGATGCAATTTCGCCCCTGCTCCGCTAGCATTAGCCGCTTATGTTCCTTCGTTGCGACGGTTTTCGATGAGTTATCAGGTTCTTGCACGTAAATGGCGTCCGCGCTCGTTCCGCGAAATGGTCGGCCAGACCCATGTGCTCAAGGCTCTGATCAATGCCTTGGACAGCCAGCGGCTGCACCATGCCTACCTGTTCACGGGTACCCGTGGCGTGGGCAAGACCACCATCGCACGGATCATCGCCAAGTGCCTGAACTGTGAAACCGGCATCACCTCCACGCCTTGCGGCGAGTGCTCGGTCTGCCGGGAAATCGACGAGGGCCGTTTCGTCGACTTGATCGAGATCGACGCCGCCAGCCGCACCAAGGTCGAAGACACCCGCGAGCTGCTCGACAACGTGCAGTACGCGCCGAGCCGTGGGCGCTTCAAGGTCTACCTGATCGACGAAGTGCACATGCTCTCCAGCCATTCCTTCAATGCGCTGCTCAAGACCCTTGAGGAGCCGCCGCCCTACGTCAAGTTCATCCTGGCGACCACCGACCCGCAGAAACTTCCTGCAACGATTTTGTCGCGGTGCCTGCAGTTCTCCCTCAAGAACATGACGCCGGAACGGGTCGTCGAGCACCTGACCCACGTACTGGGCGTCGAGAACGTGCCCTTCGAGGACGATGCGCTGTGGCTGCTGGGGCGCGCCGCCGATGGTTCGATGCGCGACGCCATGAGCCTGACCGACCAGGCCATCGCTTTCGGTGAAGGCAAGGTCATGGCCGCCGATGTCCGGGCCATGCTCGGCACCCTCGACCACGGCCAGGTCTATGACGTTTTGCATGCGCTGATCGAAGGCGATGCCAAGGCGCTGCTCGAGGCGGTGCGTCACCTGGCCGAGCAGGGGCCGGACTGGAATGGCGTACTCTCGGAAATCCTCAACGTGCTGCACCGCGTCGCCATTGCCCAGGCCCTGCCCGAAGGCGTCGACAACGGCCATGGCGATCGTGATCGCGTTCTGGCCCTGGCCCAGGCGCTGCCGGCCGAAGACGTGCAGTTCTATTACCAGATGGGCCTGATCGGCCGTCGCGACCTGCCCCTGGCCCCCGATCCGCGCGGCGGCTTCGAAATGGTCCTGCTGCGGATGCTGGCGTTCCGGCCAGCCGACACAGCGGATGCCCCGAGGCAAGCGCTAAAGCCAGTGGGGATCAGCCAGGCCACAGCTGATTCCGCCAAGCCAGTGGCTGCCGCGCCCGTCGTTGCGCCGGCAGTGGCTTCGGCTCCGGTAGCGTCGGCACCTGTGGCACCTGTGGCACCAGCGACCCCGACACCCGTTGTCGCGGCCCCTGAGCCAGAACCTGAACCGATCGTCGAGGCGCTGCCCGAACCGGTCGCCGAAGCCGTTGTCGATCTGCCCTGGAACGATCCGATCGAGCCCGAGGTTGTCCAGCAACCTGCCGTGGAACCGGTCCTGGAGACCATCGCCGAGCAGCCCGAGTTGCCGCCGATGCCTTTGCCGACGCCCGACAGCGTGGTGCCCGATGCGCCTGAGTGGGTCGCCGCGCCGGTGCCCGAACCGACAGTGGCCGACGTCGATGTCGCCACGCCAGGCATCGATCAGGATGACGAACCGCCGCTGGACGAGGATTACATCGAGCCAGACCTGGATTCGGCCTACAGCTACCTGGACGACCTGGCCAGCGAGCACGCCGCTGAGCCGGCCCCGGAGCCCGAGCCGGAACCCGCGGCGATGCCAGCCACCGGGCTGGCCCTGCAATGGCTGGAGCTGTTCCCTAAGCTGCCGATCAGCGGCATGACCGGCAGCATCGCCGCCAACTGCACGCTGATGGCCGTGGAGGGCGACCACTGGCTGCTGCACCTGGACCCGGCCCACAGCGCGCTGTTCAACGCGACCCAGCAGCGCCGCCTCAACGATGCGCTGAACCAGTACCACCAGCGCACCCTGACGCTGACCATCGAGCTGATCAAGCCCGAGCAGGAGACCCCGGCCCAGGCCGCGTCCCGGCGCCGTGCCGACCGTCAGCGCGAAGCCGAGGAGTCGATCCACGGTGATCCATTCATCCAGCAGATGATGCAACAGTTCGGCGCCGTGGTCCGTCACGATACTATCGAACCTGTCGAGGCCCCGGTCACCCAGGGCTCATAACTGAAGGCACCGGGCCGAACGGGCCGGGTGCGTTGTTTATCCAAGTACTTTCGAGGTGATTCCCATGATGAAAGGTGGCATGGCCGGCCTGATGAAGCAGGCGCAGCAGATGCAGGAAAAAATGGCCAAGATGCAGGAAGAACTGGCCAACGCCGAAGTCACCGGCAAGTCCGGCGGCGACATGGTGACCGTGGTCATGACCGGTCGCCACGACATCAAGCGCGTCAGCATCGACCCAAGCGTGGTCGAAGGCCTGAGCGAAGACGACAAGGAAATGCTCGAAGCCCTGTTCGCCGCCGCCGTCAATGACGCGGTGCGCAAGATCGAAGCCAACAGCCAGGACAAGATGTCTGGCATGACGGCCGGCATGCAACTGCCGCCGGGCATGAAACTGCCGTTCTGATTCGCCATCCCGGTCGGGATGGGCTACACACAATGCCAGGCATCGCGCCTGGCATTTTTGTTTCTGTCATAGGCGCGAGCGGTGGTAGAAATCATACCTGTGGGAGCAAGGCTTGCCCGCGATGAACGATGACGCGCCGCTCCGACACACCGAGGTCTCTGTATCGCGGGCAAGCCTTGCTACCACAGGTGCCCGCTTGAACAAACATCGAACGCCGCCCCCTCGGCAATGGTCTGCTCCCTATACGTGCCACTCAACGATCAAGGAGACGCTTCCATGTCACAAGCATCGACCTCCAACCAGCGCATCGTCCTTGCCTCCCGCCCCCACGGCGCCCCGACCGCGGAGAATTTCCGCCTGGAGCACGTGACGCTGCCGGAGCTGGCGCAAGGGCAGATCCTGCTCAAGACGCAGTTCCTGTCGCTGGACCCTTACATGCGTGGGCGAATGAGTGACGCGCCTTCCTACGCTGCTCCGGTAAAAATCGACGAGGTGATGACCGGTGGCGCCGTCAGCCGCGTGGAGCGCTCGATGCACCCGAAATTCCAGGAGGGTGATCTGGTGGTGGGGGCCACCGGTTGGCAGAGCCACAGCATCAGCGACGGGCGCAACGTGATGCCCATCCCCTCGGGGCTTGCGAGCCCGTCGATGGCCCTGGGTGTGCTGGGCATGCCGGGCATGACCGCTTACATGGGGCTGATGGACATCGGCCAACCCAAGGCCGGGGAGACCCTGGTGGTCGCAGCGGCCTCGGGTGCGGTGGGCTCGGTGGTCGGCCAGGTGGCGAAGATCAAGGGCCTGCGCGTCGTCGGCGTCGCGGGTGGCCGCGAGAAATGCAAGTACGTGGTCGACGAGCTGGGATTTGACGCTTGTGTCGATCACAAGAGCGCACGTTTTGCCGAGGAGCTGGCGCAGGCTTGCGACAAGGGCATCGACATCTATTACGAAAACGTCGGTGGCAAGGTTTTCGATGCCGTCGTGCCGCTGCTCAACGCCAAGGCGCGAATCCCGCTTTGTGGCCTGATCGCGTCCTACAACGATCATCAAGCGCCGAGCGGCCCGGATCGCTTGCCGCAGTTGCAGCGCACGTTGCTTAACAAGCGCGTGCGGATCCAGGGGTTTATCGTGTTTGATGACTACGGCGACCGTCAGCCCGAGTTCATCAGTGCCATGGCCCCTTGGGTGCGCGATGGCAAGGTCAAGTTCCGTGAAGACCTGGTCGATGGCCTTGAGAATGCGCCACGGGCGTTTATCGGGTTGTTGGAAGGGCGCAACTTCGGCAAGTTGGTGGTGCGGGTCGCGCAGGATTGAGTATTTGACGCTAATCGGAGGCGCGGGTATAAACCGCGTCTCGTTGTTATGTCGGACATTTCCTCCATGAGCTTCAGCCCTTTGATTCGCCAACTGATCGATGCCCTGCGAACGTTGCCGGGTGTAGGTCAGAAAACTGCCCAGCGCATGGCGTTGCAATTGCTCGAGCGTGATCGCAGCGGCGGTTCGCGCCTGGCCCAGGCCCTGAGCCAGGCCATGGAAGGCGTAGGGCATTGCCGGTTATGCCGCACCCTCACCGAAGACGATCTCTGTCCACAATGTGCCGATCCGCGTCGGGACGACAGCCTGCTTTGCGTGGTGGAAGGGCCGATGGATGTGTATGCGGTAGAGCAGACCGGTTTTCGTGGCCGTTATTTCGTGCTCAAGGGCCATTTGTCACCGCTCGACGGCTTGGGGCCTGAAGCCATCGGCATTCCACAGTTGATCGCGCGGATCGAAGAGGCGGGTACGTTCACGGAAGTCATTCTCGCTACGAACCCGACGGTCGAAGGCGAAGCCACCGCCCATTACATTGCCCAACTGCTCAACAACAAAGGCTTGATCGCCTCGCGCATCGCCCACGGCGTGCCGCTGGGTGGGGAGCTTGAATTGGTGGATGGCGGGACGCTGGCGCATTCGTTTGCCGGGCGCAAGCCGATCGCGTTGTAGCCGCTACACAGTACCTGTGGGAGCGAGCTTGCTCGCGATAGCGGTGGATCAGTCAATATCCATGCGACTGATAAATCGCCATCGAGCAAGCTCGCTCCCACAGGTTCGATTGTTGCCTGCCAATTACCTTTCGCTGAGCGAGAACTGCGTCAGGCAGAACGTGGGAATCCCCATGTCTTCCAGGCGCTGGGAGCCGAGCAGCTCCGGCAGGTCGATGATCGCCGCGGCTTCGTGGACCTTGGCGCCCATACGGCGGATCAGGTTGGCAGCGGCGATCAGCGTGCCGCCAGTGGCAATCAGGTCATCGAACATCACCACCGAATCACCCTCGCACAAGCTATCGGCGTGCACTTCAAGGAAGGCTTCGCCGTATTCGGTCTGGTAACCCTCGGCCAGCACATCGGCCGGCAGCTTGCCTTGCTTGCGAAACAAGATCAGCGGCTTGTTCAACTGATAGGCCAGGATCGAGCCAATCAGGAAACCCCGCGCATCCATCGCGCCAATGTGAGTGAACTCGGCCTCGACGTACCGGTGGGCGAAACTGTCCATGACCAGGCGCAGGGCGGTCGGGGATTGGAAGAGTGGGGTAATGTCGCGAAAGATCACGCCGGGCTTGGGGAAATCGATCACGGGGCGGATCAGGGATTTGATATCGAAGGAGTCGAAGACCATCGTGGAGGTGTCCTGGCAGGGCTGCAAACGCGGCAGTATAGCGCGGCGAGGCAAATCCCTCAGCCGCGCAGGTTCATCAGCCGTCGATCGAGCCGCCGGCCAGGGCGCAGAGCTGGATCGGGTCGAGAATGTGGATTTCCTTGCCTTCGGCGGCAATCAACTCGTTCTGTTGGAAGCGGGTGAACACCCGGGACACGGTTTCCACCGCCAGGCCCAGGTAGTTGCCGATTTCGTTGCGCGACATGCTCAAGCGGAACTGGTTGGCCGAGAACCCACGAGCGCGGAAGCGTGCCGAGAGGTTGACCAGGAATGTGGCGATACGCTCGTCGGCGGTTTTTTTCGAGAGCAGCAGCATCATCTGCTGATCGTCACGGATTTCCCGGCTCATGACCCGCATCAACTGGCGGCGCAGTTGCGGCAGCTGTATGGCCAGCTCGTCCAGGCGATCGAAGGGAATTTCGCACACCGAGGTGGTTTCCAGCGCCTGGGCCGAGACCGGGTGGGACTCGGTGTCCATGCCGGACAGGCCCACCAGTTCGCTGGGCAGGTGGAAGCCGGTGAGCTGTTCTTCGCCGCCATCGCTCAGGTTAAAGGTCTTCAAGGCGCCCGAGCGCACGGCGTAGACAGAGTCGAAGGCGTCGCCCTGGCGAAACAGGAACTCGCCTTTTTTCAACGGTCGGCCCCGTTTGACGATGTCGTCCAGCGCGTCCATGTCCTCAAGGTTCAGCGAAAGCGGCAGGCAGAGGGGGGCCAGGCTGCAATCCTTGCAATGGGCCTGGTTGTGGGCGCGCAGTTTGACTGGCTCGGACATTTCTTAAATCCTTGTGGGAAATCACGCATAAGGCGTAAGGGTACCCCAGAGATGGCACTCCGGCCAGTGCGGTTTCGTCGTCAAATTGTCGCGCTCAAATAACGCGGGAGAAGCGCTGTCGGTTGTGCTGCTCCAAGTAGGCATCGAACACCATGCACACGGACCGAACCAGCAGGCGCCCGGCGGGCAATACCCGGATGTGGGTGTCATCCAGCTCGATCAGCCCATCCGCGGCCATGGCCCGCAATTGCGGCCATTGCGGGGCGAAGTAACCGCGAAAATCGATGTTGAAGGTTTGCTCGATCTCGGCGAAGGGCAGGTGGAAATGGCAGATCAATTGCTGGATCACCGCGCGCCGCAGCCGGTCGTCAGCGTTGCAGATCAGCCCGCGACTGGTCGCCAGTTGCCCGTCGGCGAGGGTGTTCTGGTAATGGCTCAGATCACTGCTGTTCTGGCAGTACAAATCGCCGATCTGGCTGATGGCTGACACGCCAAGGCCGATCAGGTCGCAATGGCCATGGGTGGTGTAGCCCTGGAAGTTGCGCTGCAACGTAGCCTCTTCCTGAGCGATTGCCAGTTCGTCGTCGGGCAGGGCGAAGTGGTCCATGCCGACATAGCGGTAACCGGCGGTGGTCAGTTGTTCGATGGTGCCTTGCAGCATTGCCAGTTTCTGCTCCGGGGTCGGCAAGTCCTGGCTGTTGATGCGCCGCTGGGGCATGAAGCGTTCCGGCAGGTGGGCGTAGTTGAACACCGAGAGCCGGTCCGGTTGCAGATGGATGACTTCCTGGACCGTGCGGGCGAAGTTTTCCGGGGTCTGCTTGGGCAGCCCATAAATCAGATCAATATTGATCGAACGGAACTGCAAGGTCCGGGCGGCTTCGACCACTGCGCGGGTTTCCTCGAGACTTTGCAGGCGATTGACGGCCCGCTGCACCGCTGGATCAAGGTCTTGCAGGCCGATACTGACCCGGTTGAAACCCAGTTCGCGCAACAGGCCCATGGTCGACCAGTCGGCTTCCCTGGGGTCGATTTCGATGCCGTAGTCACCGGAATCGTCGTCCAGCAGGTTCAGGTGCAGGCGCAGCTTGGCCATCAGTTGGCGCAGTTCGTCGTGGCTGAGGAACGTCGGGGTACCGCCGCCAAAGTGCAACTGTTCCACGCGCTGGGTGGGGTTCAGGTGACAGCCGATCAGTTGGATTTCCTGCTCCAGGCGTTGCAGGTAGGCGTGGGCACGACCGCGGTCCTTGGTGATGACTTTGTTGCAGGCGCAGTAGTAGCAAATGTTCGCGCAGAACGGTATGTGCACGTACAGCGACAACGGCCGCAGGGCCTTGCGGCTGTCGCGCAGGGCATGGAGCAGGTCGAAGGTGCCCACCTGGCTGCCGAACTGCGCTGCAGTGGGGTACGAGGTGTAGCGTGGTCCCGCCAGGTCGTAACGGCGGATAAGATTTGAGTCCCAACAAATGGTGTCGAGCATGCGGGCATTCCCCGGATAGACTGGCATGGGGCGAGTCTAGGGGCGCGAGGGGGTGGCCGTTTTGATTTGCGTCAACGGGGCATTGGGAGTTGTCGATGCTCGCGATTGGGGGCGACTTGGTCAATGGCCCATGAGCCAATGTTGATGTGGCCCCGGCAGTGTCCATGCGCCGAAAATAATCACCAACAAGCCACCGGCCATGCGCACGCTGCGTTTGCGCAGCAGGGCGGTGACGCGTTCGGCGGCCAGGCCCGTGGCGAGCAGCACCGGCCAGGTGCCCAGGCCGAAGGCGAGCATGAGCAACGCGCTGTCCAGTGCATTGCCCTGGCTGGCGGACCACAACAGGGTGCTGTAGACCAGGCCGCACGGCAGCCAGCCCCATAGCGCACCGAGCAGCAAGGCCCGGGGCAGGCTCGACACGGGCAGCAAACGGTTGGCGACGGGTTGGATGTGCCGCCACAGGCCGCGACCGATGCTTTCGATGCGGGTCAGGCCGCTCCACCAGCCCGCCAAGTACAAGCCCATGGCAATCAACAGCAAGCCGGCCAGCACCCGCATGATCATCGCCGCCGGGCTGTTGGACACCGCCCAACCGGCCAGGCCGATCAGCAACCCGGCGGTGGCGTAGCTCAGGATCCGCCCCAGGTTGTACGCCAGCAGCAACCGAAAGCGCCGGCTGCGCTGTTCCTTGGGAATCGCCAGGGTCAGGGCGCCCATCAGGCCGCCGCACATGCCCAGGCAGTGTCCGCCGCCGAGCAGGCCAAGGATGACCGCCGAAACCAACAGGGGTGCCAGGTCAAGCATGGGGCCCAGCCTTGTCGTCCGGCTTGCGGGCCTCGCCACTGGCTTCGTCCACCGCCGCCTTGTGGTTCGGGTCCTGATCGTCGAACAGAATGCTGTGGGCCGGACCGTCGAGGTCGTCGTACTGGCCGCTGTCCACGGCCCAGAAGAAAATGTACACAGCGATGGCCACGATCAGCAGCGCGGCCGGGATCATCACGTAGAGAGCTGGCATGTCGGAACTCCATGCCCGTGCGGCTCAGGCCGACAGCGGGCGGGTATCGGGCGTGGTGTCGAAAACCTGCGTCTTGGGCTGACGTGTCAGCCTCAGCGCATTCAACACGACGGTCAACGAACTGATGGACATGCCGACCGCCGCCCACACCGGCGTAATCCAGCCGAGGGCGGCGAACGGCAACATGAGGCCATTGTACAGCCCGGCCCACACTAGGTTCTCGATGATCACACGGCGGGTGCGTCGGGCCAGGCTGAAGGCGTGGATCAGGGCGTCGAGGCGGTTGGACAGCAGCACCGCGTCGGCGCTGGTCTTGGCCAGGTCGGTGGCCGAGCCCATGGCGACACTGATGTCCGCCGCCGCCAGCACGGGCACGTCGTTCACGCCATCGCCGAGCATCAGTACCTTGCGGCCCTGTTGATGCAACTGCTGCAACACGGCCAGTTTGTCGTCCGGGCGCAGCCCGCCGCGAGCCTCATCGATGCCCAGCTCGGCGGCGACGCTGGCAACCATGGGCGAACTGTCACCCGACAACAGCAGCGTCCGCCAGCCCCGTGCCTTGCAGGCCGCCAGCAGTGCCGGGGCATCGACGCGCAAGCGGTCATCGAGGACGAACCAGGCCAGGGGCCCGATCTCATCGCCCAGCAATAGCCATTGCCCGGGTTCGTCCGGCATTTGCGGTACGGCGACGCCACTCAGTTCGCAGACGAAACCGGGCTGGCCGATGCGCAGGCGCTGTTCGGTCACCAAACCTTCCAGCCCCAGCCCCGGGGTGCTTTGCACCTGTTCGGCGGCCAATGGCGCGCGGCCGAAGGCGCGGGCGATAGGGTGTTCGGAGCGGTTTTCCAGGGCGGCGGCCAAGCCCAGGCATTGATCACTGTCGAGGGCCGCCAATGGCCGAATGGCGCGCAACGCCAGGCGGCCTTCGGTGAGGGTACCGGTCTTGTCGAAAATTACCGTGTCGATCTGGTTCAGGCCTTCCAGCACATGACCGCGCGTCAGCAGCAGACCGAGTTTGTGCAGGGTGCCGGTGGCGGCGGTGAGGGCGGTCGGCGTGGCGAGGGACAACGCGCAAGGGCAGGTGGCGACCAGCATCGCCAGGACGATCCAGAACGCGCGCGAAGCGTCCAGTTGCCACCACACCAGCCCGATGACGGCAGCGGCGATCAAGGAGAACAGCAAGAACCATTGGGCCGCGCGGTCGGCGATTTCCGCCAGCCGTGGCTTTTCGGCCTGGGCCCGCTCCAGCAGCCGCACGATGGCCGACAATCGGGTGTCTTGCCCGAGGGCCAGCACCTCGACCGTCAAGGCCCCTTCGACGTTCAGCGTGCCGGCGGTGACCGCGTCGCCCACCTGGCGAGGTTGTGGCAGGTATTCACCGGTCAGCAGCGATTCGTCGATGCTGGACTGGCCATCCAGGATCCTGCCATCGGCCGGCAGCACCGCGCCTGGATGCACCAATACCCGATCGCCGGTGCGCAACTCGCTGAGCAGGATGCGTTCGCTCTGGCCGTTGTCTTCCAGGCGCAGGCACGAGGCCGGCAACAGATTGACCAGTTGGGCGGTGGCGGCAGCGGTACGCTCCCGGGCCCGGCGTTCCAGGTAACGGCCGGCCAACAGGAAGAGGGCAAACATGCCTACGGCGTCGAAGTACAACTCGCCGACCCCGGTAATTGACGTCCAGATCCCGGCAACGTAGGCGCTGCCGATGGCCAGGGACACGGAAACGTCCATGGTCAGGTGGCGGGTGCGCAGGTCGCGCATGGCGCCTTTGAAGAACGGCGCGCAGCTATAGAAGACGATGGGCGTGGTGAGGAACAGGGCAACCCAGCGCAGGATGGTGTGCATCTCCGGGCTCAGGTCGATGTTGAATTCCGGCCAGGTGGCCATGGTTGCCATCATCGCCTGGAACCACAACAGACCGGCCACACCCAATTGGCGCAGGGCCAGGCGGTTTTGTGCGGCGAGTTGTTCACAGGCCTGGTCGGCCTGGTACGGGTGGGCGACATAGCCGATCTGGCGCAATTCGGTGAGCAGCGTGCTCAGCGGCAGTTGAGCGTCGGCCCAACGTACATGCAGGCGATGATTGGACAGGTTCAACCGCGCCTCGGCCACGGCCGGCAGGCTGCGTAATTGCTTTTCGATCAACCAGCCGCAGGCGGCGCAACTGATGCCTTCCATCAACAGGGTGGTTTCGGCCAGTTCGCCTTCATGGCGCACGAATGATTGCTGCACGTCTGGGCGATCGTACAGTGTCAGTTCATCGGTCAACTGGACGGGCAGGGATTCGGGGTTGGCCGACGCTTCGCTGCGATGCTGGTAATAACTTTCCAGGCCACCGGCGACAATGGCCTCGGCCACCGCCTGGCAGCCCGGGCAGCACAGCTCGCGGGTTTCACCGAGGACAACGGCGGTGAAGCGACTGCCAGGGGGGACGGGCAGGGCGCAGTGGTAGCAGGGCTGTGGAGTGGTCATGGTTGTCGCATGAAGGCCTTTTTGGCTGGGGCGTTTGCTGGTTTATGGGCGCTGTTGTGGCGAGGGAGCTTGCTCCCGCTCGGCTGCGTAGCAGTCGTAATCGGGTGAGCCGGTCATACGACGAACGGGGCCGCTTCGCGACCCAGCGGGAGCAAGCTCCCTCGCCACAGAGAAGCGATTTACTGCTTCAGGTCTTCAGCGCCTTGCAGCGGTTCATCGCCGAGCAGGAGGTCCTGGCCGTGATTGATCTGCTCTTCTTCGAACAGGCGCCAGGTCTTGTCGTTCTCCACCCCCAGCAATTCGACAAAGCGCCGGCCTTCGATCTTGTCCGCCAACTGACCGACGTAGCGCCCTGGTTCACTGTCGTTGCGGGTCAGGACGATCTTGCGGTCCTTCTCCGGTTGGGTCGGCGAGATCAGGCTCAGTTCCAGGGTCTGGGGACGGCTGTTGCCGTTCAGGCGCAGGTTCACCTCACCGGTGAGTTCGTCCAGTTGCACGTTGGCACGCAGTTGCAGGGTCTGGGCCAGCAATTCGCGCTCCAGCGAGCGGTTGATGCCCTTGCCGGCTTCATAATAATTGTCGTTGACCAGGTTGTCCGGGTTCTTCACCGCAATGGTCACCATCGTCAGGCTCAGTGTCACCGAGCAGGTCAGGATCGCGATGATGATCCACGGCCAGAGGTGCTTGTACCAAGGGCTGGTGGCGGTTGCTGCAGGCATGTTCAGTTCTCTCAACGAGTTTGTGGGCCGATGAACCGGCTCTTGGCTTCGACATGTACGCTTTCGTCATCGGCGTCCTTGAGGATGAAGGTCACCTCGTTGGTGCTCGATGGCAGTTGTTCCGGTGCGCTGGACAGCTCGACCGGCTGGCTGTAGATCTCGCCGGCCGCGACCTTGATTTCCCGACGGCCTTGCAACTTGAGGTCGGGCAGGCCGGCGGCTTCCAGGACGTACGTATGGTCGCGTTGGTCTTTGTTCATGATCTTCAGGCTGTAGACGTTCTCGATCCGGCCTTCGGCGTTTTCGCGGTAGAGCACGCGGTCCTTGCTGACGTCGAAACCCACCAGCGAGCGCATGAAGAACGCCGCCGCCAACAGGCTCATCATGGTCAGCAGCACCAGGGCATAACCGATCAGGCGCGGGCGCAGTTTATGGGTTTTCTGCCCTGAAAGGTTGTGTTCGGTGGTGTAGCTGATCAGGCCGCGTGGATAATCCATTTTGTCCATGATGTTGTCGCAGGCATCGATGCAGGCCGCGCAGCCGATGCACTCGATCTGCAGGCCGTCGCGGATGTCGATGCCGGTAGGGCAGACCTGGACGCACATGGTGCAGTCGATGCAATCCCCCAGGCCCAGGGCTTTGTAGTCAACGCCCTTCTTGCGCGGGCCACGGCTTTCGCCACGACGCGGGTCGTAGGAAACGATCAAGGTGTCCTTGTCGAACATCACGCTCTGGAAGCGTGCGTACGGGCACATGTAGATACACACTTGCTCACGCAGCCAGCCAGCGTTGCCGTAGGTGGCGAGGGTGAAGAAACCCACCCAGAAATACGACCAGCCATCGGCCTGGCCGGTAAAGAACTCGAACACCAGTTCGCGGATTGGCGTGAAGTAACCAACAAAGGTCATGCCGGTGACGAAACCGATCAGCAGCCACAGGCTGTGCTTGGCGAGCTTGCGCAGGAATTTGTTGGCGCCCATGGGGGCCTTGTCGAGCTTGATGCGCTGGTTGCGGTCGCCTTCGGTGACTTTTTCGCACCACATGAAGATCCAGGTCCACACGCTCTGTGGGCAGGTGTAGCCACACCACACGCGTCCTGCATAGACTGTGATGAAAAACAGGCCAAAGGCGGCAATGATCAACATCCCGGACAGCAGGATGAAATCCTGGGGCCAGAAGGTGGCGCCGAAAATAAAGAATTTGCGCTCCGGCAGGTTCCACCAGACGGCCTGATGGCCACCCCAGTTCAGCCAGACCGTACCAAAATACAGCAGGAACAATAGCGCGCCGCCAGCCATTCGCAGGTTGCGGAACAGGCCAGTGAAGGCACGGGTGTAGATTTTTTCCCGAGAGGCATACAGGTCGACGCTTTTGTTCGCGTCCTTGGCAGGCGGGGTGACGTCATGTACCGGAATCTGGTTGCTCATCAAATGCATCCCACGGCAGTGGAAAAGTGCCGTGGCCAGTACGTGCTAACCACGGTCAGAAAGGGTGTTGCGGTGGCGCAATGATACGCCTGTCGCTCTAGCCCAAGGGTGCGACCTTTGGTCGCGTTGGGGATGAGGGCACAATGGTGTAGCGGGATGTAACAAGTCTTGACCCAGGTCAATTGACTATAGACATTCCATGGCACTGGAGAAAAACGAAAGGGCCTGCTGACTCATTCAGCAGACCCTTTCGGATTGGCTTGGTGCGGCTACCATGGGTCGACGTTACCCAGTGCGCGGTTCGCCTGTCGCGAGGAGGCTTTGGTTGGACCACGGATCAAGCAACGCCACGCCGCTGCCTCGGAAATCAGTCACATTGCGGGTGACTACGGTCAGCCCATGAACCAGCGCGGTGGCGGCAATCAATGCATCGCATTCATTGCTGCGAACCAGAACGTGCAGGCGAGCGCAGCGCAGCGCAACGGCGCGGTCGACCGCCAGGATTCTGCCGGCGAATGCGGGCATGACATGGTTGTCCAGCCATGCGCGCAGACGGCTGCCTTGCGCCGGGTCTTTGCGTTCGAAGCGCAACACGCCGGTTTCCAGTTCCAATACGGTAATTGCCGAGAGGTAAAGGCTGGGGGCGGGCACGCTACGCGCCCAAGCCAGTACGTTTTTATCGGCCTGAGGCTTACGCAGTTCCGAGATGACGTTAGTGTCGAGCAGGTACATCAGGACAGGTCCACCGAACGAGGAGAGATGACGGCACGTTCGGTATCGAAATCAATATCCGGCGTGTCGGGCATGACCAGCAATTCGACAATGCTGGTGCCGATGCCGGTCAGTTTCTGGTACTCCTCAATGCTTAGCAGCACATGGGCCGGCTTGCCACGGTCGGTGATGATGACCGGCCCCTGGCGGGTGGCTTTTTTGGCACCACTTGTGTCGTGGTTGAATTCGCGGCTGGAAATAGTGGTGATGGACATGGCGGCGTCCTCGAGAAAACTGAATGTAGGCACGTTACTACCGTCGTTGATTGCGGGCAAGATAAAACCATTGCCCTGTCGCACCGGCAAACAAAAAGGCCCCGTCAACCTGGGTTGACGGGGCCTTGGGGGCATCAGGCGCTGGCTTTACTGGGCGTCAGCCGCAGGAGCCTTTTCGCCGTGAGACAGGCTGTAGACGTAGGCGGCCAGCAAATGGACCTTGTCGTTGCCTTGCAAGTCGGCCTGGGCCGGCATCTGGCCCTGGCGACCGTAGCGGATGGTCTGCTGCAACTGAGCGAAGCTCGAACCGTAGATGAAACCGGCCGGGTGCGTCAGGTCAGGTGCGCCCATGGCTGGCGTGCCTTTGCCAGCAGGGCCGTGGCAGGCCACGCAGTTGGCGGCAAAGAGTTTCTGCCCATTGGCTGGATCGGCCTTGGCGCCTTCCGGCAGTTTGCGGCTGTGCAGGCTGGTCACCAGGTAAGCGGCCACGTCGGCCACGCCTTGCTCGCCGACCACGGCAGCCCAGCCCGGCATCACGGCGTGACGACCGCCCATGATGGTGGTCTTGATGGTTTCCGGCTCACCGCCCCAGCGCCAGTCGGCGTCGGTCAGGTTAGGGAAGCCATAGGCGCCCTTGGCATCGGAACCGTGGCAGACCGAGCAGTTGGAGGCGAACAGGCGGCCACCCATCTTCAGGGCTTGTGGGTCCTTGGCGACTTCTTCAATCGGCATGGAGGCGAACTTGGCGAAGATCGGACCGAACTTGGCGTCCGAACGTGCCATTTCCTTTTCCCACTCATGGACGCCCGTCCAGCCGGTCTGGCCGTTGGCGAAGGCGGTCTGCTTTTCGGTGTCCAGGTAGTTGTAGCCTGGCAGCAGGCCCTTCCAGTTGCCCAGGCCTGGGTAGAGCACCAGGTAACCGAGGGCGAACACGATGGTGCCCACGAACAGCATGAACCACCATTTCGGCAGTGGGTTGTCGTACTCCTCGATCCCGTCGAACGAGTGGCCGACGGTCTCGTCCGTCTGCTCGGCGCGCTGGCCCTTGCGGGTCGACAGCAGCAGCCAGGTCAGGGAGAAGATCGTTCCCAGGCTGAGGACTGTGACGTACAGACTCCAGAATGTAGTCATTCTTTGTTACTCCTAGAAGCTTGCTCGACGTGCTTGATGGCTTCGGGATCATCCGCGAACGGCAGCAAGGTCGCGTCGTCAAACTCCGACTTGCGCTTGGGGCTGAACACCCACAGGGCCAGACCGATGAAGGCCACCATCACGACGACGGTGCCCAGGCCGCGAATCATCCCGATATCCATAAAGAATCACCGTTTGCTTTTGATGATGGTGCCCAGGCCTTGCAGATAGGCCACCAGCGCGTCCATTTCAGTCTTGCCCTTGACGGCATCCTTGGCACCGGCGATGTCTTCGTCGGTGTAAGGCACGCCCAGGGTGCGCAGGACTTCCATTTTCTTGGCGGTGTCTTTGCCGTCGAGCTTGTTTTCTACGAGGAACGGGTAGGCTGGCATTTTCGACTCAGGCACCACGTTGCGCGGGTTATACAAGTGCGCACGCTGCCAGTCGTCGGAGTAGCGGCCGCCAACGCGGGCCAGGTCCGGACCGGTACGCTTGGAACCCCACAGGAATGGGTGGTCCCAGACGCTTTCACCGGCGACCGAATAGTGGCCATAGCGTTCGGTTTCGGCGCGGAACGGACGGATCATCTGCGAGTGGCAGCCGACACAACCGTTGGCGATATAGATGTCACGGCCTTCCAGTTCAAGGGCGGTACGTGGCTTCATGCCTTCGACCGGCTTGTTGGTCACGTCCTGGAAGAACAGCGGGACGATCTGGGTCAGGCCGCCGATGCTGACGGCAATGACCATGAAGAAGGCCAGCAGGCCGATATTCTTCTCTACTGCTTCGTGCTTCATCAGTGAGCTCCAACTACGGCGATCTTGGCGGCGGCTTCAGCTTCAGCCGGGTCAGAGGCACGAACGGTGCGGTACACGTTGTAGGCCATGAGCAGCATGCCGCTGGCGAAGAACGCGCCGCCCAGGGCACGCACGATGAAGCCAGGGTGGCTGGCCTGCAGCGCTTCGACGAACGAGTAGGTCAGGGTGCCGTCGTCGTTGATTGCACGCCACATCAGGCCTTGGGTGATGCCGTTGACCCACATCGAGGCGATGTAGAGCACGGTACCGATGGTCGCGAGCCAGAAGTGCGCGTTGATCAGGCCGGTGCTGTGCATCTGCGCACGACCGAACAGTTTCGGGATCATGTGGTAGATGGCGCCGATGGAAATCATCGCCACCCAGCCGAGCGCACCAGCGTGCACGTGGCCGATCGTCCAGTCGGTGTAGTGGCTCAGGGAGTTGACGGTCTTGATGGCCATCATCGGGCCTTCGAAGGTCGACATGCCGTAGAACGCCAACGACACCACCAGGAAGCGCAGGATCGGGTCGGTGCGCAGCTTATGCCAGGCGCCCGACAGGGTCATCATGCCGTTGATCATGCCGCCCCAGCTTGGTGCCAGCAGGATGATCGACATCGCCATGCCCAGGGACTGCGCCCAATCCGGCAGTGCGGTGTAGTGCAGGTGGTGCGGACCGGCCCAGATGTACAGGGTGATCAGCGCCCAGAAGTGCACGATGGACAGGCGATAGGAATAGATCGGACGCTCGGCCTGTTTCGGCACGAAGTAGTACATCATCCCCAGGAAACCGGTGGTCAGGAAGAAGCCCACGGCGTTGTGGCCATACCACCACTGGATCATCGCATCGGTCGCGCCCGAGTAGGCCGAGTACGACTTGAAGAAGCTGACCGGCAGGGAAGCGTGGTTGACGATGTGCAGCATGGCGGTCACGACGATGAAGGCACCGTAGAACCAGTTACCGACGTAGATGTGCTTGGTCTTGCGCTTGACGATGGTGCCGAAGAACACCAGACCGTAGGTCACCCAGACGATGGCCAGCAGGATAGCCAGGGGCCATTCCAGCTCAGCGTATTCCTTGGTGGTGGTGTAACCCAGTGGCAAGGTCACGATCGCACCGACGATGACCGCTTGCCAGCCCCAGAAGGTGAAGGCGGCGAGGCTGTCGGAGATCAGTCGCGTTTGGCAGGTTCG
This sequence comes from Pseudomonas sp. NFACC05-1, assembly GCF_900100135.1. Classification (NCBI taxonomy): domain Bacteria; kingdom Pseudomonadati; phylum Pseudomonadota; class Gammaproteobacteria; order Pseudomonadales; family Pseudomonadaceae; genus Pseudomonas; species Pseudomonas sp. NFACC05-1. Next base: position 280,202 of record NZ_FMTR01000005.1, read on the forward strand.
CTGCACGACGTAATAAGAAGTGGCAAACAATGCACAACCACCGAAGGCGAAGATCACCAGGTTGGTGTGCAGCGGGCGCAGGCGTCCAAATGTCGTCCATGGCAGATCGAAGTTCAACTCCGGCCAGACCAGTTGCGAGGCGATGAAGACACCGAGCCCCATGCCAAGGATCCCCCAGACCACCGTCATGATGGCGAACTGGCGGACTACCTTATAGTTATAAGCAGTCGGACTGATTGCTGTGCTCATTCTAAGGTTCCACGGTTTGGGTGTTTTATTAGGATAAAAATCGGTCGCAAGTATGGAGAAAGCGGGGGGTCATTGCAACGCGCCATGACCTGGGTCAATGCTTTCCAAAGCTGATTCTGCGGCCTTTCCATGTTCCGTGTAGGGACAAAATTGGCCCTCGGCAAAATGTCGCAACGAAGGAAAGAGGCGAGGGGGTCGGGTCGGTTGTAACGGGGTGTGTTCAAACACGGCGTTCGGGTGATGCCAGGCAACTGTCGCAACAGCCGGTATTCACCTGCCTTTGCGGCCTTTTTGACGAACGATTGTCGAACGCATCGGGTCGGGTCGACCTGAAACCGGCAGTCGCCAGCGCACGCAAAGGCAAGCTTAGACCCGATTCCGGGGAACCGAAAGAAAGACTATGGGAGGGTGCGACAATGCGTCGCGCAGGGACACGGAGCAGCCGCATCCAGACGGATACGGCTGTTCACGCGGTCAAGATTTATTCGCTTTTGTGTTCGGCTTGCAGGCGCTCGGCACCGGCGGTGTGGGACAGGCTGTAGACGTAGGCGGCCAGCAGTTGCACCTTGTCATTGCCCAACAACTCATTCTGCGCTGGCATATGGCCCTGGCGACCATGGCGAATGGTCTGTTGCAACTGGGCCAGGCTGGTGCCATAGATGAAACCGGCCGGTTGCGTCAGGTTCGGCGCGCCCATGGCTTCGGTCCCTTGGCCGTTGGCGCCGTGGCAGGCGACGCAGGTGGTGTTGAAGGCCTGCTGTCCGGCCTGCAGATCGGCACCGCTGTCTGCCGGCAACGGCAGGCCGGCCAGGTCGTGGCGTACATACGCGGCCACGTTCTTGACCCCGGCGTCCCCCAGTACTTCGCCCCAGGCGGGCATCGCCGCCATGCGACCGCCCATGATGGTGGCCTTGATGGTGTCGGCAGCACCGCCCCAACGCCAGTTGCTGTCGGCCAGGTTCGGGAAGCCAAAGGCACCCTTGGCGTCCGAGCCGTGGCAGACCGAGCAGTTGGAGGCGAACAGGCGGCCACCCATCTTCAAGGCCTGTGGGTCCTTGGCCACTTCCTCCACGGGCATGGCGGCGAATTTGGCGAAGATCGGTCCGAACTTGGCATCGGCCTTGGCCATCTCCTTTTCCCATTCATGGGCGCCGGTCCAGCCGTTCTCGTAGCCTGGCAGGATGCCTTTCCAGTTGCCCAGGCCCGGATAGAGGACCAGGTAGCCGACGGAAAACACCAGGGTGCCGGCGAACAACAGGAACCACCACTGTGGCAGCGGGTTGTCGTACTCCTCGATGCCGTCGAAGCTGTGGCCCATGGTCTGGTCGACGCTGCCCTTGGTCTCGCCCTTGCGAGTGCCGATCAGCAACCACGTCAGGCCGATGAGGCTGCCGATGGTCAGTACGCAGATCCACGTACTCCAGAAGGTGGTCATGGCCGGGTACTCCTTGTTGCAGGGTCTTGGGGGGGGGCGATGTCGGCAGCTGGCTCGTCGGCGAACGGCAGCAGGCGCGCTTCGGCGAACTCTGGACGACGTTTGCTGCTGAATACCCACAGGGTCAGGCCGATGAAGGCGATGAACACCACGACCGTGCCCAGGCCGCGGATCATTCCAGTACTCATTTCAAGAACCATGGCTCACCTCTTGCTCTTGATGGCAGTGCCGAGCACTTGCAGGTAGGCCACCAGCGCGTCCATTTCGGTCTTGCCCTTGAGCGAGGCCACGCTGGCGGTGATGTCGTCATCGGTGTACGGCACGCCCAGGGTGCGCATGGCGCGCAGCTTGCCTTCGGTGTGGCTGCTGTCTACCGCTTGGGTCACCAGCCACGGGTAGGCCGGCATTTTCGACTCGGGCACGACGTTGCGCGGGTTGTACAAGTGGGCGCGGTGCCAGTCATCGGAGTAGCGCGCGCCAACCCGGGCCAGGTCCGGCCCGGTGCGCTTGGAGCCCCACAGGAATGGGTGGTCCCAGACGCTTTCACCGGCGACGGAGTAGTGGCCGTAGCGCTCGGTCTCGGCGCGGAACGGACGGATCATCTGCGAGTGGCAACCGACGCAGCCTTCACGAATGTAGATGTCACGGCCTTCCAGTTGCAGGGCGGTGTAGGGCTTCATGCCGTCCACCGGTTTATTGGTCACGTCCTGGAAGAACAGCGGCACGATCTGGGTCAGGCCGCCAATGCTCACGGCCAGGACCATCAGCAGCATCAGCAGGCCGACGTTTTTTTCGATTGTTTCGTGTTTCATGGTGGACTCCTCAGGCCATCTGCGCGGCAGCGGCGGCTTCGGCAGGCTGGTAGGCCCGCACGGTGCGCCAGGTGTTGTAGGCCATCAGCAGCATGCCGAGGAGGAAGATCGACCCGCCCGCCAGCCGCACGACGAAGCCTGGGTGACTGGCCACCAGGGTTTCGACGAAGGAGTAGGTGAGCGTGCCGTCCTCGTTCACCGCACGCCACATCAGGCCCTGGGCGATGCCGTTGACCCACATCGAGGCGATGTAGAGCACGGTGCCGATGGTCGCGAGCCAGAAGTGCGCGTTGATCAGCCCGATGCTGTGCATCTGTGGCCGGCCGAAGACTTTCGGGATCATGTGGTACAGGGCGCCGATGGAAATCATTGCCACCCAGCCGAGTGCGCCGGCGTGTACGTGGCCGATGGTCCAGTCGGTGTAGTGGGAGAGGGCGTTGACGGTCTTGATCGCCATCATCGGACCTTCGAAGGTCGACATGCCGTAGAACGCCAGGGACACCACCAGGAACCGCAGGATCGGGTCGCTGCGCAGCTTATGCCAGGCGCCCGACAGGGTCATCATGCCGTTGATCATGCCGCCCCAGCTTGGCGCCAGCAGAATCAGCGACATCACCATGCCCAGGGACTGTGCCCAGTCCGGCAGCGCGGTGTAGTGCAAGTGGTGAGGGCCGGCCCAGATGTACAGGGTGATCAGGGCCCAGAAGTGCACGATGGACAAGCGATAGGAATACACCGGGCGCTCGGCCTGCTTCGGCACGAAGTAGTACATCATCCCCAGGAAGCCTGCGGTGAGGAAGAAGCCCACGGCGTTGTGGCCGTACCACCATTGCACCATCGCGTCCGTGGCCCCGGCGTAGACCGAGTAGGACTTGGTGAGGCTCACCGGCAGTTCCAGGTTGTTGACGATGTGCAGGATCGCCACGGTCAGGATGAACCCGCCGAAGAACCAGTTACCAACGTAGATGTGCTTGGTGTTGCGCTTGGCCACGGTGCCGAAGAACACAATCGCGTAGGCAACCCAGACGATGGTGATCAGAATGTCGATCGGCCATTCCAGCTCGGCGTATTCCTTGGAACTGGTGTAGCCCAGTGGCAGGCTGATGGCCGCCAGCAGGATCACCAGTTGCCAGCCCCAGAAGCAGAACGCGGCGATTTTCGGCGCAAACAGCTGAGTCTGGCAGGTGCGCTGCACCGAATAGAACGAACTGGCGAACAACGCACAGCCACCGAAGGCGAAGATCACCGCGTTGGTGTGCAGCGGGCGCAGGCGGCCGAAGCTGGTCCAGGGCAAATCGAAGTTGAGCTGTGGCCAGACCAATTGGGCGGCGAGAAAAACCCCGAGCCCCATGCCGACGATGCCCCACACCACCGTCATAATGGCGAATTGGCGGACCACCTTGTAGTTGTAGGCGGTACTGATAGAAGTGTTCATGGTTCCCCATCCACGGTTCAGCCGAAGTGAGCGCCTGCGCAAGGCAGTGCGGCGTTCTTCGCCTGGAGTTATAGGCAGACTAAAAGCGAGATCAGCATGGACAAACAGCACAAGGCCAGTATTGACGGGGATCAATGGGTGCGGTGTGTGGCCGAACACGGTTGGCTATGGACGGCCGCGCGGTCGGGCGCCAGTGCCGAGGCGCCGACCCTGATCCTGGCCCACGGCGCCGGTGCACCGATGGACAGCGGATTCATGGAGGAAATGGCTGCGGGCCTTGCCGCGCATGGGGTCAACGTGCTGCGCTTCGAGTTTCCCTACATGGCCCAACGACGTTTGGATGGGGGCAAGCGCCCACCCAATCCGGCACCGAAGCTGCTGGAATGCTGGCGACAGGTGTACGCCACGGTGCGGCCTTATGTCGCTGGGCGGCTGGCCATTGGCGGCAAGTCCATGGGCGGGCGCATGGCGAGTTTGCTGGCCGATGAATTGGGCGCCGACGCGCTGGTGTGCCTGGGCTATCCCTTCTATGCGGTGGGCAAGCCGCAGAAACCGCGGGTCGAGCACTTGGCGACGTTGAAGACCCCCACCTTGATCGTCCAGGGCGAGCGCGATGCGTTGGGCAATCGGGAGGCGGTGCAGGGGTATGAATTGTCACCGGGCATCGAGGTGATGTGGTTGGTGGCGGGGGATCATGACCTGAAACCGCTGAAGGCTTCGGGGTTTAGTCATGAGCAACATATGGAGGCGGCGGCGCTCAGGGTGACAAAATTCCTTGAGTAACCTTTTGCCTGACTGTCACCGTCCCATCGCGAACTGACCTGCTGCAATTTTTACTTCCTGGAATTGCGCTTGCTCGCGATGGATCATTCAGACCGTAACTAATTTTTCATGTCATCCCGGATTAAGTCGAATGTCCCCGTCGGGTGCATGTCGTACCCATCGGTGTTGAAATGAGCGGTGAAATTGCCCTTCGCGGTTCCACCCACAGGATCGAGCCTGATAGTCAATTCTGCGCTGTCAGCGCGGACCGATTGAAACCAGCCGGGCTGACCAGGAATCGAATGCGTGTGACGGAAGGAGAAGCCGCCTTCTAATGTGTAACTCGCGTCCATCACTTCCTCGCTGACATAATCAACCCCAATTTGGAAATAGAAATAATCACCAGTACTTGGGTAGTCGGCAGTGCCGGTAAGGAACCAGGTGTGCTCTCTTGGGGGCGGAGAGAGACGCAGTAAGAAAGACGTAGATCTTGCATGAACGAGCGTAGGGCCGAGGTACCAAGAAAAGGATCCGTTGAGCCGCTGGTGCTCGTCTTTGGGAAAGTAGAAGTCATGAACTTTCATGTGAAAGAACCTCATTGCTAATCGTTTTTATGAAATGTTCTCCCTTGTTGCATTTGCACTTTAACAATGTGGCGATTGCGGTCTACTGTCAGAGTTGACAGGTCACGACAAAACCTCATCGCGAGCAGGCACGCGTGAGCGGCCTTCCAGGCGGCAAAAAACCCGGAAGCCTACGCTGTCCGGGTTTTTTGTGAGGCAGGCATCTGTCAGCGGTTAAACCGCTCCACCAATGAATACTGCGTATTGGCCGTGCGGGTCAGCTCTTCGCTGAGCAGCGCCGAGCTGTGGGCCTGGCCGGAGGTCTGGTCGGCCAGTTCCGAGATATTGCTGATGTTGCGGCTGATCTCCTCGGCCACTGAGCTTTGCTCCTCGGTGGCGGCGGCGATCTGGGTGGTCATGTCCGTGATGTGGGCCACCGCTTCGCTGATCCCCACCAGAGCCTCGTCCGCTTCCATGACCCGTGCCACGCCTTCTTCGGCCTGGCGATGGCCAGCGTCCATGGTCTGCACGGCGTTGGTGGCGGTCTGCTGGAGTTTGGCGATCAGGGCGTGGATCTGCCCGGTGGATTCGCTGGTGCGTTGTGCCAGTTGCCGCACTTCGTCAGCCACCACGGCAAAGCCACGGCCCATCTCCCCGGCACGGGCCGCTTCGATGGCGGCGTTGAGGGCCAGCAGGTTGGTCTGGTCGGCGATGCCTTTGATCACGTCCACCACGCCACCGATCTCGTCGCTGTCCTTGGCCAGTTGGGTCACGGTCTGGCCGGTTTCGCCGACCACCACCGACAGGCGCTCGATGGCTTCGCGGGTTTCGCCAGCGATGTCGCGGCCGCGGCTGGTCAGGCGGTTGGCTTCCTGGGTGGCATCGGCGGTGCGCTGCACGTGGCTGGCGACTTCCTGGGTGGTTGCCGCCATCTGGTTGACGGCCGTGGCGACCTGTTCGGTTTCCACCCGCTGGCGCTCCAGGCCGCTGGAACTGTTATGGGCCAGGGTATTGGACTGGCGAGCCTGGTCGTTAAGGTGCTCGGCGGTGTCCTGCAGGCGGGTCAGGCAGGTTTTCAGGCGTGCTTCCTGGCTGAGGATCGACATCTCCAGGCGTGCCTGGACGCCGCGGCTGTCGGTGTACATCCGGGCGATCAGCGGGTCGGACGTGGTTTGCTCGGCCAGGCGCAGCAGGCGCTTGATTCCGCGTTGCTGCCATTGCAGGCCCATCAGCCCCAAGGGCACCGACAGCACGGCCGCCAGGGCAAAACCCCAGGAGGAATCCAGGAACGCGCCGACGACGAAACTCAACTGGCTGACCAGGATAAACGGTAGCCAGTCCTGCAGTATGGGTACCCATTTGTCGCTGCCCGGAACCGCGGACTTGCCTTGGTTGATGCGTTGATAAAGCGCTTCGGCCCGAGCGATCTGTTCGGCGGAGGGCTTGACCCGCACCGATTCGTAGCCGACCACCTGATTGCCCTCGAACACGGGCGTGACATAGGCATTGACCCAGTAATGGTCGCCGTTCTTGCTGCGGTTCTTGACGATGCCCATCCATGGCAAGCCTTGTTTCAGCGTCCCCCACATGTGTGCAAACACTGCGGATGGAACGTCGGGATGGCGCACGAGATTGTGCGGTGAACGAATCAGTTCTTCCTTCGAATACCCGCTGATGTCAACGAACGCGTCGTTGCAGTAGGTGATCACGCCCTTGGCATCGGTGGTCGAAATCAATCGTTGCTGGGCCGGGAAGGTCCTTTCGCGTTGTGTGACGGGTTGGTTGTTACGCATGTGTGTTGATCCGCAAGGCTTTGAAAGGCTATGAAAGGTTGTCGGCGGTGTCAGGTTTTAATTGAAGTTATTTTTGCCTGTCGCTATCACGCCAGCATCGGGTAGGTAAATAGGGCGAAATGAAGCAGATTGAGAAGAAAATGCGTAGCAATCGCCGCGCCCAGGCCGCCAAAACGATACGCCAGGCCGTAGCCGACCCCCGCCAGGCCCGACAACAGCACCCATTGCCAACCTGCGCCAGCGTGTACCAGGCCGAACAGCAGCGAGGTCAGGAGCAGCGCCAGGTTGTCGCCGTAACCCAGGTGTTTGAAGCGTCGGCTCAAGCCTCCCTGAATGTAGCCACGAAATAGCGCTTCCTCCACAAGCGTCACCAATAAAAGATTATTGAGCACCCACAACCAGGCGTGCTCCGGCCATTTTGGTGCCCAGTGGATCATGCCCAGCAGCATCGCCCCGCCGAGGGCCAGCACCGCGCTCAGAGCCAGCCCCAGGGCCGTGGCGTAGACCGACAGGCGAAGTGACCGCTGGCCGACGATCCAGGGGCAGGCCAGCAGCAGCCAGAATCCGATCAGGGGCTTGTCCTGGTTCAGGTACATGGCAAATGGCGCGGCGTCGTCGGTCAAGCGTTGCGCCGGGATCGCCCGCCCGTTGAAGAAGCCGGGCATCCAATGCAAGGCCAACGCCAGGGCCAGTACCACAAATAGAATGTGACCGAGAAACCGGCCGATTGGCATGGGTTGCTGGCGAACGGCATACCCGGCGAACAGCAATAGCGCGACTGAGATGAGGGCGGTCCAGGCCAACTGGCCGTAGGCCAGGGCCAAGCCATAGCCGATGGCGAGCATGGCCAGGTAGGGCCAGGGTAAAGCGGGCATACAACATCCTTTTAGACGGTAGAGCTTTGGGCGAAAGTGGCCGCCGCGTCTATGACGCTGCCATATTGCGCAAAGAGCACGTTTTGTATCCATGCAGGTTCATGCGTAGGAGGGGGCAAGCCGTTGGCTGACTCTGTTCCGTGATTGCCGACGGGATTATAGGCGGGCTCGTGCAAAAACGCCGCTTGTTAAAACGCTAATGACGGTCAGTAAGCCACAGGACCTGTGGAGCGAGCTTGCTCGCGATAGGGGCTTGTCAGTCAACATCGATGTTGGCTGTTCTACCGCTATCGCGAAAGCTTGCTCCCACAGAGGGGCTTGTTTTTCACTGACCCGTGTTCGCTGTAAGAGACGGGTCTTTCTAGCCGGCAATCAATTGCCGCAACACATAGTGAAGGATTCCGCCGGCCTTGAAATATTCCACTTCATTCAAGGTATCGATCCGGCACAACACTTCGATTCGCTCCCGGCTGCCGTCCTCGCGGGTAATGACCAAGGGCAGGTTCATGCGCGGCGTCAGTTCGACGTCATTGAGCCCGAGGATGTCCAGGGTTTCCTTGCCCGTGAGGTTCAGGCTCTTGCGGTTCTGGTCGAGCTTGAACTGCAACGGCAGCACGCCCATGCCCACGAGGTTGGAGCGATGGATACGCTCGAAGCTTTCGGCGATCACCGCCTTGACCCCTAGCAGGTTCGTGCCCTTGGCTGCCCAGTCCCGGCTCGATCCGGTGCCATATTCCTGGCCGGCGATCACCACCAGCGGCGTGCCCATTGCCTGGTACAGCATGGCGGCGTCGTAGATCGGCATTTTTTCGCCACTGGGGATGTAGATCGTGTTGCCGCCTTCTTCGCCGTCGAGCATTTCGTTGCGAATGCGGATATTGGCGAAGGTGCCGCGCATCATCACCTGGTGGTTGCCACGCCTGGAACCGTAGGAGTTGAAGTCTCGCGGTTCCACGCCTTGTTCGCGCAGGTAGCGACCGGCCGGGCTATCCGCCTTGATGTTGCCGGCCGGGGAGATGTGGTCGGTGGTGACCGAGTCTCCCAGCAGCGCCAGGATCCGGGCGCCTTCGACGTTCTTGACGGCCGGTGGCGGCCCGTCGATGGCGTCGAAGAACGGCGGATGCTGGATGTAGGTCGAGTCGTCCTGCCAGACGTAAGTCGCCGCCTGCGGCACTTCGATGGCTTGCCATTGCTCGTCACCGGCAAATACGGCGGCGTATTCCTTGTGGAACATGCTGGTGTTGACCTGGGCGACGGCGGTGGCCACTTCCTGGCTGCTGGGCCAGACATCCCGCAGGTACACCGGCTTGCCGTCCCGGTCGTTGCCCAGCGGCTCGCTGCTGATGTCGATGCGCACGGTGCCGGCCAGGGCATAGGCGACCACCAGCGGTGGCGAAGCCAGCCAGTTGGTCTTCACCAGTGGGTGCACCCGGCCTTCGAAGTTGCGGTTGCCCGACAATACCGAAGCCACCGTCAGGTCGGCTTTCTGGATGGCTTTTTCGATGGGCTCCGGCAACGGTCCGGAGTTGCCGATGCAAGTGGTGCAACCATAGCCCACCAAGTCGAAACCGAGTTTATCCAGGTATTCGGTCAGCCCGGCCGCCTTGTAGTAGTCGGTGACCACCTTGGAACCCGGGGCCAGGGAGCTCTTGACCCAAGGCTTGCGGGTCAGGCCTTTCTCCACGGCTTTTTTCGCCAGCAGCCCGGCGGCCATCATCACGCTGGGGTTGGAGGTGTTGGTGCACGAAGTAATGGCGGCAATCACCACCGCGCCGTTTTTCAGGCGATGGGTGTGGCCTTCGAATTCGTATTCGGCTTCGCCCACCTGGTCGGCATTGCCCACCGCGACGCCACCGCCACCTTCACTTTCCAGGCGACCTTCTTCTTTACTGGTGGGTTTGACCTGCAACCCCAGGAAGTCGCTGAAAGCCTGGCCGACATTTGGCAGCGAAACCCGGTCCTGCGGACGTTTCGGCCCGGCGAGGCTGGCCTCGACGCTGCCCATGTCCAGCTCCAGGGTGTCGGTGAACACCGGTTCCTGGCCGGGCAAGCGCCACAGGCCCTGGGCCTTGCAATAGGCCTCCACCAATTTCACCGTTTCCGCTGGACGTCCCGACAGGCGCAAGTAGTCCAGGGTCACCTCATCCACCGGGAAGAAACCGCAGGTGGCGCCGTATTCCGGCGCCATGTTGGCGATGGTGGCGCGGTCGGCCAGGGGCAGGTCGGCCAGGCCATCACCATAGAACTCGACGAACTTGCCCACCACGCCTTTCTTGCGCAGCATCTGCGTGACGGTCAGCACCAGGTCGGTGGCGGTGATGCCTTCGCGTAGCTTGCCGATGAGTTTGAAGCCGATGACCTCGGGGATCAGCATCGACACCGGTTGGCCGAGCATGGCGGCTTCCGCCTCGATCCCGCCGACACCCCAGCCCAGCACGCCAAGGCCATTGATCATGGTGGTGTGGGAGTCGGTGCCTACCAGGGTGTCCGGGAACGCGTAGGTGCGGCCGTCTTCCTCTTTGGTCCACACGGTGCGGCCCAGGTATTCGAGGTTGACCTGATGGCAGATGCCAGTGCCCGGCGGCACCACGCTGAAGTTGTCGAAGGCGCTCTGGCCCCAACGCAGGAAGGCGTAGCGTTCGCCGTTGCGTTGCATTTCGATGTCGACGTTCTGCTCGAACGCCTGGCTGCTGGCGAATTTGTCCACCATTACCGAGTGGTCGATCACCAGGTCCACCGGTGACAGCGGGTTGATCCGCTGGGGATCACCGCCGGCCTTTTCCACGGCGGCACGCATGGCGGCCAGGTCGACCACGGCGGGGACGCCGGTGAAGTCCTGCATCAACACCCGTGCCGGGCGGTATTGGATCTCTCGGTCGGATCGGCGCTCTTTCAGCCAACCGGCCAAGGCCTTGAGGTCGGTGCCGGTGACGGTTTTTTCATCTTCCCAGCGCAGCAGGTTTTCCAGCAGCACTTTCAGCGACATGGGCAGCTTGTCCAGGTCGCCGAGGCTTCGGGCGGCCTCCGGCAGGCTGAAATAGTGGTAGGTCCTGGCGTCGACTTGCAGTGTTTTAAGGGTTTTCAGGCTATCGAGGGACGGCATTGCAATCACTCCTTTAAGTCCGCACGGCTACGGACTGACGGAACGGACAGAGCCTTTAACCTAGCCCTGTTTTGAGCGTATGACTAATCACTGGACTCTATGGGCAGGTTCGCGGTTCCGAACTCCGCTATCATGCGGCGGTTTTCGTGACAGGCTTTGCTACGGAGTTTCAATGAACACGCTTTTCATGCACTGCCGGCCGGGCTTCGAAGGCGAGGTCTGTTCCGAGATCGCCGAACACGCGACCCGACTCAACGTTGCCGGCTACGCCAAGGCCAAACCGGCCAGTGCCTGCGCTGAATTTGTCTGCACTGAAGACGACGGTGCCGAGCGGCTGATGGGTGGTCTGCGTTTCGCCGAACTGATTTTTCCGCGCCAGTGGGCGCGGGGTACTTTCATCGATTTGCCGGAGACCGACCGCATCAGTGTCATCCTGGCCCACATGGCTGCTTTCCCGACCTGCGGCAGCCTGTGGCTGGAAGTGGTGGATACCAACGACGGCAAGGAACTGTCGAACTTCTGCAAGAAATTCGAAGGCCCCTTGCGCAAGGCGCTGATTGGCGCCGGCAAGCTGGTGGACGATCCGCGCAAGCCGCGCCTGCTGCTGACATTCAAGAGTGGCCGCGAAGTGTTCCTGGGCCTGGCCGAATCCGATAACTCGGCCATGTGGCCCATGGGCATTCCCCGCCTGAAGTTTCCCCGGGAAGCGCCGAGCCGTTCCACCCTCAAGCTTGAAGAGGCTTGGCACCATTTCATTCCCCGGGACCAGTGGGACGAGCGCCTGCACAGTGACATGACCGGCGTGGACCTCGGCGCGGCACCGGGTGGCTGGACCTGGCAACTGGTCAACCGTGGGATGCTGGTGACGGCCATCGACAACGGACCGATGGCTGAAAGCCTGATGGACACCGGCCTGGTGCAGCATTTGATGGCAGACGGCTTCACGTTCAAACCCAAGCAGCCGGTGGACTGGATGGTCTGTGACATCGTCGAGAAGCCAGCGCGTAACGCGGCGATGCTGGAAGAATGGATCGGCGAGGGTCATTGCCGCGAGGCGGTGGTCAACCTCAAGCTGCCGATGAAGCAACGTTACGCCGAGGTCAAGCGCCTGCTCGAACGCATCGCCGACGGTTTCAAGGCGCGGGGCATCAAGGTCGAGATCGGTTGCAAGCAGCTGTACCACGACCGTGAGGAAGTGACCTGCCATTTGCGGCGGTTGGATACGAAGAAACCGAAGTCCCGTTGATGCTGTCTTGAACAGCTTTTGTGGCGAGGGAGCTTGCTCCCGCGGGGTTGCGAAGCAACCCCGATCCAAAGAGCGACGACTGCTGCGCAGTCGAGCGGGAGCAAGCTCCCTCGCCACAGGGATGGATGCAGGTCTGTTAAGGGCGCCGACATTGCGCGACAATGCCGGCCAGTTTCAGGAGTAGAACATGAGTGAAATGAACGACACGCCGGTCGACGGCACGCTGGATGCCACAGGCCTCAATTGCCCGGAGCCGGTGATGATGCTGCACCAGCACATTCGCGACCTGGCCCCCGGCGGATTGCTGAAGGTGATCGCCACCGACCCTTCGACCCGCCGCGACATCCCCAAGTTTTGCGTGTTCCTGGACCACGAACTGGTGGCCCAGCAGGAAGAGGCAGGCACCTACCTCTACTGGATCCGCAAGAAACTCGCTTAATCCGTCGAGCGGCTGATGCGGATCTGCTTGCGCGCGCTGCGGGCCAGACGGATCGACAGCATCAGCGCCGCGCAGCTCAAGCCCACGATCAAGCCTTGCCACAAGCCACTCGGGCCGCTGGCCACACCGAGCCAGTCGGTCAGGCCCAGGGCGTAACCCACTGGCAGGCCGATACCCCAATAGGCGAACAGCGTCAGGATCATCGTCACCCGGGTGTCCTGATAGCCGCGCAACGCGCCCGCCGCCGTGACCTGGATCGCATCGGAAAACTGAAACAGCGCCGCGTAGACGATCAGCATCGACGCCACCTCGATCACCACCGGGTCGGCGGTATAGATCGCGGCGATGGGGCCGCGCAATGCGAACATCAGGCTCGCCGACAGGCAGGCGTAGGCCAGCGCCGTGCCCATGCCCACCCCCGCGGCGAAGCGCGCTTCACGGGGCTGAGCGCGCCCCAGGGCCTGGCCGACCCGCACCGTCACGGCCATGCCCAGGGAGTAGGGGATCATGAACACCAGGGAACTGAAGTTCAGTGCGATCTGGTGCCCGGCCACCACCGTGGCGCCGAGGCTGCCGATCAGCAGGGCAATCACTGCGAAAATACTCGACTCGGCAAACACCGCGATGCCAATCGGCAGGCCGATGCCCAGCAGGCGCTTGATGACCGCCCATTGCGGCCAGTCGAAACGGCTGAACAACCGGCTCGACTGATAGGCCGGTGCCCAGCGGGCCCAACCGGCCATGCCCAGGGCCATGACCCACATCACGATGGCCGTGGCCCAGCCGCAACCGACCCCGCCCATGGCGGGCACGCCCAAGTGCCCGTAGATGAAGATGTAATTGAGCGGAATGTTCAGCGCCAACCCGCACAGCCCCAGCACCATCGCCGGCCGCGTGCGTCCCAGGCCGTCGCTGAAGCAGCGCAGTACGTGGTACAGCGCCACGGCTGGCAGGCCCGTGCCGATGCCGCGCAGGTATTCCATGCATGGGCCAATCAATTCGGGGTCGACATTCATGATGTGCAGGATCGGTTCGGCGCTGAACAGCGCCAGTGAGGCGATCAACCCCACCACCAATGCCAGCCACAGCGCCTGGCGCACCAGCGGGCCGATCTCGGCGAACGTGCCGGCACCGAAGCGTTGGGCAACTTTCGGCGTGGTCGCCAGCAATGTGCCGGTCATCAACAGGAACACCGGCACCCAGATCGAGTTACCCAATGCCACCGCGGCCAGGTCCCGTGGGCCGACGCGACCGGCCATCACCGCATCGACGAACCCCATGGCGGTGGTTGCCAGTTGCGCCACCATGATCGGCAAGGCCAGGGCCAGCAAGGTCCTGAGTTCCAGGCGAACGCGGGCCGGGCGGGAGAGGGTGGTGGTATCGATTACAGGGTTCACAGGCGAAGCGTCCGAAAAGATTAAGCGCAAGGCGGCGAATTCTACGCCTTGACACAGTGGTCAGGAAAAAACCTGTGTTGTGGATTTGTAATTGCTCGCTCCCTTGTATCCAGCCTGTACTCTTTGGACCGGGAACAGGGTGACCCGTGGCGAGGGAGCTTGCTCCCGCTCGGCTGCGCAGCAGTCGTCGCTCTTTGGATTGGGGTTGCTGCGCAACCCAGCGGGAGCAAGCTCCCTCGCCACAACATCATTCACTGAAGGAATGCACGGAGTTACTGGAACGCCTACACTGCCTACCCCGCCAAAGGAGCTTTGCCATGCTGATCGTCGCCGACGAAAACATCCCCCTGCTTGATGCATTTTTCCAAGGATTCGGCGAAATCCGCCGGGTACCGGGCCGGGGGATCGACCGGACGATGGTCGAGCAAGCCGACGTGCTGCTGGTACGTTCGGTCAGCCAGATCAATCGGGCTCTGCTGGAAGGCAGCAAGGTGCGCTTCGTCGGCACCTGCACCATCGGCACCGATCACTTGGACCTGGATTATTTCGCCGAGGCCGGTATTCGCTGGGCCAGCGCGCCGGGCTGCAATGCCCGTGGCGTGGTGGACTATGTGCTGGGCAGCCTGATGACCCTGGCAGAAATCGAAGGTGCGCAACTTGAGCAACGAACCTTCGGTGTGGTCGGCGCAGGCCAAGTGGGCGGGCGGTTGATCGAGGTGCTCAAGGGGTTGGGCTGGACCGTGAAGGTCTGCGATCCGCCGCGTCAGGCTGCCGAGGGGGGCGACTATATGAGCCTGGAGCAGATCATCGAACAGTGCGATGTGATCAGCCTGCACACACCGTTGACCCGCGACGGTGAGCAACCAACCTGGCACCTGTTCGACGAGGCGCGTCTGAACCAGCTCAAGCCCGGGACCTGGCTGATCAACGCGGCCCGCGGCCCGGTGATCGACAACGCCGCGCTGCGCGAAGTGTTGCTGGAACGTGAGGACCTGCAAGCGGTGTTGGATGTCTGGGAGCAGGAACCCACCGTGGATGTGGACCTGGCCGATTTGTGCGTGATCGCGACCCCGCACATTGCCGGTTACAGCCTCGATGGCCGCCAGCGCGGCACGGCGCAGATCTACCAGGCCTTGTGCGCTTTCCTGGAGCGGCCGGTTGAAGTCAGCCTCGGCGACCTGTTGCCTCGACCTTGGCTGGGTGGCATCACCCTGGATGCCGCAACCGACCCGGCCTGGGCCTTGGCGGTGTTATGCCGGAGCGTGTATGACCCCCGTGGCGACGACGCGAACTTTCGCCGCAGCTTGGTTGGAACGGTCAGCGAGCAACGCAGTGCATTCGATGCCCTGCGCAAGCACTACCCGCCGCGGCGGGAAATCGACAGCCTGAAGGTGCGTATCGAAGGGCAGTCGGCGGCCTTGCAACAGATCGTGACGGCGCTGGGTGCCACCGCCCTTTAAGGGGAAATGCTCTTGTGGCGAGGGAGCTTGCTCCCGCTGGGTTGCGAAGCAACCCCAATCCAAAGAGTGACGACTGCTGCGCAGCCGAGCGGGAGCAAGCTCCCTCGCCACAGGTTCCTGCAAAATCAACAGGCATAAAAAACCCGACATCAAGGTCGGGTCCAATTGAAGACGGGCTGTATCACTTTTGTTCGGCAGGCTTGACCAGTCGTTTTTCCAGCTCGCTGCAGGCTTTTTGGATCATGTCTTCGGTGATCGGTACTTCGCGCCCTTGGGCATCGATGAACGAGCAGCCCAGAGACTGGTCCGGTTGCGTGCGGATTACTTGAATCTTGTCGTCGCTGCTGTGTTGCAAGGACATGGCCTGTCTCCTCATCAGGTTGTGTGCCTACTTTAATGTCGCCAGGTGACCGAGCCATGACACTCCTTGTAGGTTCATGGCGACACCTCCACTCAATCAGAAACACAGTTGCGTTTCCAGCCAGACTTTAGACCGATAACATCTAGCCTCTAGTCGTTGTGGTCATATTTAACCTGACTCATTCTGATTCAACTTGGCTCCGCTACGCTTTGGCGTCGCTGGCCGGCCTTTTTCCTGCTGCATTATCGGATGCCCTTGATGCTTTCTTCCCGACATCGCCGTGCCATACGCCTGGCCAGCGGCTTCATCGCCCCTTACCGTAAACAGGTCGCCGGCGCTTTGCTGGCCTTGATTGTCACTGCCGGTATTACCTTGTCCATGGGCCAAGGCATCCGCTTGCTGGTGGACCAGGGCTTCATGACCCGCTCACCGCACCTGCTCAATCAATCCATCGGCCTGTTCATGGTGCTGGTGGTGGGGCTGGCGATCGGTACGTTTGCACGTTTTTACCTGGTGTCCTGGATCGGCGAGCGGGTGGTGGCCGATATCCGGCGGCAGGTCTTCAACCATCTGGTGTACTTGCACCCCGGTTTCTATGAAAACAACCGTAGTTCGGAAATCCAGTCGCGGCTGACCGCCGATACGACCTTGCTGCAATCGGTGATCGGTTCGTCGCTGTCGTTGTTTTTGCGCAACGCCTTGATGGTGGTGGGCGGCATCGTGCTGCTGTTCATCACCAATCCCAAGTTGACCAGTATCGTGGTGATCGCCCTGCCGCTGGTATTGGCGCCGATCCTGGTCTTTGGTCGTCGGGTGCGCAGTTTGTCGCGCCAGAGCCAGGACCGCATTGCCGACGTCGGCAGCTACGTCTCCGAAACCCTTGGCCAGATCAAGACCGTGCAGGCTTACAACCACCAGGTCCAGGACGAACAACGATTCTCCGTGACGGTGGAGCAGGCTTTCGACACCGCCCGCAAGCGCATCGCCCAACGGGCCTGGCTGATTACCCTGGTGATCGTGCTGGTGCTGGGCGCGGTGGGGGTGATGCTCTGGGTCGGCGGCATGGATGTGATCGCCGGGCGGATTTCCGGCGGTGAGCTGGCGGCATTTGTGTTCTATAGCCTGATTGTCGGCAGTGCCTTCGGCACGCTGAGCGAGGTGATCGGCGAGCTGCAACGGGCGGCGGGTGCTGCCGAGCGCATTGCCGAGTTACTGCGTTCGCAGAACATCATCCAGCCACCGGCTTCAGGCCTTGTCACGTTGCCGGAGCGCGTTCGAGGCGATCTGCGCCTCGAAGGCGTGCGTTTTTCCTACCCCTCCCGGCCGGACAGTTATGCGGTCGACGGTCTCGACCTGACCATCAAGGCCGGCGAGACCCTGGCCCTGGTCGGGCCTTCCGGTGCGGGCAAGTCAACGGTGTATGACCTGCTGCTGCGCTTCTACGATCCGGTGCAAGGGCAGATACTGATCGACGACGTGCCGTTGACTCGACTCGATCCGCTGGACCTGCGCCGCCACTTCGCCCTGGTCTCACAGAACCCGGCGCTGTTTTTCGGCACGGTCGAAGAGAATATTCGCTACGGCAACCCTGGGGCAACGTCCGAGCAGGTGCGTGAGGCCGCGCAGATTGCCCACGCCCACGACTTCATCGAAAAAATGCCCGGCGGCTACCAGACCCACCTGGGCGACGGTGGCCAGGGTCTGTCCGGCGGCCAGCGCCAACGCCTGGCCATCGCCCGGGCATTGCTGGTGGACGCGCCGATCCTGCTGCTGGACGAAGCCACCAGTGCCCTCGATGCGCAAAGCGAACACCTGATCCAGCAAGCCCTGCCCAACCTGATGAAAAACCGCACGACCCTGGTCATCGCCCACCGCTTGGCCACGGTGAAAAACGCTGACCGGATCGCGGTGATGGATCAGGGCAAGGTGGTTGCCGTGGGCACTCACCAGGAGCTGGTCGCCAGCAATGCGCTGTACGCGCGGCTGGCAGCGTTGCAGTTCAATGTGGGGCAGGAGTCGACAGCTGACTGAGAACTGCTCCCGCAAGGTCCAGACAGCCGATCAAAAAAAGCCCGTATCTTTCGATACGGGCTTTTTTTGCTTTTGAGGAACAGCTTGCCGCTTGAAGCTCAACGCTTGCCGCTAACCCTCACTGATCATCGAAATACCGCTCATGCCAGTCTACCAGCGGTTGCGGCGAGTTGAGCTTCTGGCCGTAGATCACCGAGTACGACAACACGTTCTGCACGTATTGGCGGGTTTCGTCGAAAGGAATGCTTTCGACCCAGACGTCGAAGCTCAAGTGGTCGGCGCCGCGCAGCCACTGGCGCACGCGACCGGGGCCGGCGTTGTAGGCCGCCGAGGCCAGGACACGGTTGCCGTTGAACTGGCTGTGGACCTGGCTCAGGTAGGCCGCGCCGAGCTGGATGTTCTTGTCTGGGTTCAACACTTGCTGCGGCGAGGCCAGGGGAATGCTGAACTTACGCGCGGTTTCCTTGGCAGTGCCGGGCATCAGTTGCATCAGGCCGGCGGCACCGACGCTGGAGCGAGCATCGTCCATGAACGCACTTTCCTGGCGGGTAATGGCGAACGCCCAGCTTGGATGCAATCCGCGGACCTTGGCTTCGCGCACCAGGGTGTCGCGATGGGCCATCGGGAAGCGGATGTCCAGGTCGTCCCAGTACTTGGCCTGGCTGATGGTGCGAATGGCCGGGAAATACCACTTCAGGTCGTAGGCCAATTTCGCCTGGGCGACCATTTCGTCACGGTTGAAATGCCGGCTGACGTGATACCACTCGCGGCGCCCGTCGACGATGTCCCCGCGGGCATGAAATTCCAGCGCCCGACGCACGCCAGGGGTGTTGCGCACTTTGTTGATCAGCGCCTGGCTCATCACCAGCGGCTTGTTGACGAGCGAGTACGGTGACTGGGAGCGGTCGGCGGCCAGGAAGCCATAGAAATCTCGTTCACGGGCCAGGTGCTTGTAGAGCGCCAGCGCCTCGGGATTCTGCGGCTGCGCCAGTTCCAGCGTACGGGCTTGCCAGTACCGCCAGCGATTGGTGCTCGACAGCGACTCGGGCAGGCGACGGGTCAGTTGGTAGGCATCGTCCCAGCGGGCCAGGCGCAGCAGCAGGCGCAAGCGCCATTCCGAAACGGTGTCATCGCGCAGTTCCGGGTCGTATTTCGTCATCACGTCCAAGGCCCGGCTGTCGAAGCGCTTGGCCAGGGTCAGGCCGATTTCCCGGGCAATCGCAACTTTTTCATCACGGGAAAAATGCATGGTGCTGGCGTAGCCGTCCAGCAGCGCCATGGCCTTTTCCGGATCCTGGCGGGCCAGGCGCCGCAGGCCGAGGCTGACGATGTCAGACATCGGTTCATCGGCCGGGGTGAAGCGCGAGGGCTGGTTGAGCAACTCGGGTTTTTGCGCCACGTCCACCAGCAGCTTGCCGCGGGGGGCGAGGGTGGTCAGACCGCTGACCAGGCTGTTGGCCAGCGGATAGTTGCGGGCCTGGGCCGCCAGTTTTGTGCGTTCCCAGCGTTTCTGTTCGGTCAACTGGCCCTGGGAGGCCCATAGGCCGAACAAGGCATCGCACGCCTGGGGTTGGGATTTGCCGGAGAGCCACAGCTTTTCGGTATTGGCATAGCCTTCGGCCTTCAAGCCATGGCTGAGCTGGTACTGGGCGTTAAGGCAGTCCAGTTCGGTGAAATTGAGCTTGGGGTCGTAATACTTGACGAAGGTCTCCCAGTCACCGCGCTCGGTCAGCCAACGCAGCCAGCGCAACTTCATCCAGTTGGCCTGGGGCAGATCACCGTGTTCGGCGAGGAACTTCTCGATTTCGGCGTTGCTGGCGCTCTTGAGGCGAGCGGTCAATTCGTCGTAGGCCAGGTAGGGTTCCAGCGGATAATCGCGCAGGGCCTGGCTGTAGCGAAAGTAAGGGCCGGAATCACCCTTGGCCAAGGCACGCTTGGCCTCGTCGTAATATTGGCGTTGAGTGGAGATATCCACCGCCTGCGCGGATTGAACGGCAGTGGCACATACAAAAAGACACGATAAAACACTGAAAAGGCGACTGCGCATGAGACGTCCGGGCATAGAAAACATGACAAGCCCAAGGGGTAACCCAGGGTAACTGTCTGTAGCTTAGCCTTTTGCCAGCAGCCGGCGAAAGCTTTGCAGGGCCGCCGGTGCAAGTTCGCAACATTTGTCATGCAGAGTGCTTCGGTGGCGAAATTGGCGGACCCCTGAGGCCTCATCTCAGGTAGAATGCGCGCCCGGTTTTTGGAGAAGCTCATGACCCTGCTCAAATTCAGCGATGTGTCCCTTGCTTTCGGCGCTATGCCGTTGTTGGACAAGGTGTCCTGGCAGATCGCCCGTGGTGAGCGGGTGTGCATCATCGGCCGCAACGGCACTGGCAAGTCCAGCATGATGAAGCTGGTCAAGGGCGATCAGAAGCCCGATGACGGCTCGGTCTGGCGCGCGCCAGGCCTGAAAATCGGCGAATTGCCCCAGGAACTGCCGGTGGCCGACGAGCGGACCGTATTCGATGTGGTCGCCGAAGGCCTGGACGGTGTCGGCGCGCTGCTGGCCGAGTATCACCACCTGAGCCAGAACATCGTCACCGACGCTGACCTGGACAAGTTGATGCACGTGCAGCACGACCTCGAAGCCCGTGATGGCTGGCGGTTGCAGCAATTGGTCGACAGCACCCTGAGTCGCTTGCAACTGCCTGCCGACAAGACCCTCGCCGAGCTGTCCGGCGGCTGGCGTCGTCGCGTCCTGCTGGCCCAGGCCCTGGTGTCCGAGCCAGACCTGCTGCTGCTCGACGAACCGACCAACCACCTGGACATCGGCGCCATCGCCTGGCTTGAAGAAGCCTTGAAGGACTTCCAGGGGGCGGTGCTGTTCATCACCCACGACCGTTCCTTCCTGCAAAACCTGGCAACCCGCATCCTCGAACTGGACCGCGGCGGCCTGATCGACTGGAACGGCGACTACGCCAGCTTCCTGGTACACAAGGAAGCGGCGCTGGCAGCGGAAGAAACCGCCAACGCGCTGTTCGACAAGAAGCTGGCCCAGGAAGAAGTCTGGATCCGCCAGGGCATCAAGGCGCGGCGCACCCGCAACGAAGGTCGTGTGCGGGCGCTCAAGGCCTTGCGCATGGAGCGCAGCGAGCGTCGCGAGCGCACCGGCAAGGCCAACATTCAGTTGGATACCGCTGACAAGTCCGGCAAGCAGGTCATGGTCCTGGAGAACGTGAGTTTCGCCCACCCTGGCGGTCCGTTCCTGATCAAGGACTTCTCCATGGTGCTGCAGCGGGGTGATCGCATTGGCCTGCTGGGTGCCAACGGTACCGGCAAGACCACTTTGCTCAAGCTGATGCTCGGCGGCCTGGTGCCGACCAGCGGCAAGGTGGAAGAGGGCACGAAGATCGACGTCGCCTACTTTGACCAGTTGCGCCATCAGCTGGACCTGGAGAAGACCGTGATCGACAACGTGGCCGAAGGCCGCGATTTCATCGATATCGATGGCCAGAGCCGTCACGTGTTGAGCTACCTCGGCGATTTCCTGTTCAGCCCCCAGCGTGCCCGCACGCCGGTCAAGGCGCTGTCGGGCGGTGAGCGCGCCCGTTTGTTGCTGGCCAAGTTGTTCAGCAAGCCGGCGAACCTGCTGGTGCTCGACGAGCCGACCAACGACCTGGACGTGGAAACCCTGGAATTGCTGGAGGAGGTGTTGTTGACCTTCAATGGCACCGTCCTGATGGTCAGTCACGACCGGGCATTCCTCGACAACGTGGTCACCAGCACGCTGGTGTTCGAAGGCGAAGGCCTGGTGCGCGAATACGTCGGTGGTTATCAGGATTGGCTGCGCCAGGGCGGCTCGCCGCGTCTGCTGGGGGTCACCGAGAGCAAGTCCGGCAAGGCCGACCTGAATTCGGCGGTGGTCAAGGCCGAGCCTGCTCCGGTCGCCGCCGCGGCCCCAGCGAAGAAAAAGCTCAGCTACAAGCTGCAGCGTGAACTGGAAGCCTTGCCGGGTGAGATCGACGCGAAGGAGCAGCAGATCGCAGCGGTAGAAGCCGAAATGGCTGACGCCGGGTTCTACCAGCGACCTGCTGCCGAAACCGCCAAGGTGATTGCGCACCTGGAGCAACTGCAGGCTGAGCTGGATGCATTGGTCGAGCGCTGGGCCGAGCTGGACGCTTGAACCCGCACGCTCAATGACTGTGGCGAGGGAGCTTGCTCCCGCTGGGCTGCGAAGCGGCCCCTGGCGGTGAGTGCTTCGCACTCAAGCGAGAGCAAGCTCCCTCGCCACAGGTTCAGTGAGTTCCTTGGGTGAATCAGCTGCGCTTGACCAGGTGCACCGCCAGCACGTCGCAAGGCGCGCCATGCAGCACGTCGTTGGCGGTCGAGCCCAGCAGCAACGCCAGGCCATGGCGGCCATGGCTGCCGACGACGATCAGGTCGCAACCCTGCTCCTTGGCCAGGTGATGGATCTCCTGGCGCGGCTGGCCGTAGGTCAGGTGGCAGTTTTCCTTTTTCAGGTCAGGGTACTTCACGATCAGTCGCTCAAGGCGTTCCTTGGCTTGATCGAATTGCTGTTGCTGCAACTGGGAAAGGTCCATCGGCACATCACCACCAAAGGCCATGGCCATCGGCTCGACGATATGCACCAGCGACAGCTTGGTGTCTCTGCCGTCGCACAGGGCGCGAGCGCGTTTGACGACGGGATCGCATTCTTCAGTGAGGTCAACGGCGACCAGAACGTGGTTGTAGTACATGGAAGGCACTCCAGAGAATTGCGATACGGTAAGTATGGCTGGTTTCAAGCGCATTGACGGCGACGTGGCTCAATGGGCTCATCAGAATTCGGGAGTACGAATATGACGGTCTGGATAGTGGTGTCAATCCTGTTGGTGGTGTTAAGTCCGCTGGCATGGTTGCGACCGTCCCGTGTCCAGAGCGGTCGCATGGCCCTGCGCATGGAGGCGCGACGCCTGGGCCTGGCCATGCAGCTGGCGCCGCAGGAGTGGCCGCACTGGCTCGGCCAGCAGCCGCCAAACCCCTGTGCCCAGTACCACCGGCCTCGGCGCGGCAAGGAACCGGCTGTCTGGAGCTATTGGCAGACTGCGCCAGGCGTCTGGGTCAACCAGTGGCGAGAAGTCTGCCAGGATGAGTCCCTGCTCAATCATTTCGAAAAATTGCCGGCCAACGTCTACAAGGTTGAAGCCGATCGGCAAATGATTGCCTTGTACTGGGGCGAGAAGGGCGAAGCGACTGTTTTGCAGGATATTTGCGCGGTGCTCAAGGCGCTGGCCTGAGGCATAAAAAAGCCCGACAGTCTCATCGGGCGGGTTGGCCAGGCAGGCCGGTAATCAATCTCATGTCAGGGCGTGCGTTCGTAACGTCCTTTGTTCCCAATCTTCAATCGCGTCCCGACAGCGTAGACGGCTGGATCCAGTCTGTCTGGAATTAGGGCGATTTTTCTAATTATTGATCCTATGAATAGCTATGCATGCGGCGCCGTGTTGCGGATCCGTATGGTACGGAAATGACCGTGAAGTCGCGTTCACGCCCGTGTTTAGGGCGATTGACAATTGTCGGAAATTCCGTGAAGGTGACGTACCCAAATCAAACGGGCGTATGAATTGAGCGTTTGTATTTTCAGAATGCTCCTACAGACCCCGACTATCGCGTTGACGGGTGTGCCTGGCGGATTGGCGTGGCATCGACGGTAAACGTCAATGCCGAACCAGTGGTCAGCGTTCAACGTGTACTGTTCAGCTTCCATATCGTGGAGATCAGTTGATGATTTACGAAGGTAAAGCCATCACGGTTAAGGCTCTTGAAAGTGGCATCGTCGAATTGAAATTCGACCTCAAGGGTGAGTCCGTCAACAAGTTCAACCGTCTAACCCTGAATGAATTGCGTCAGGCCGTGGACACTATCAAGGCAGATGCTTCGATCAAGGGTGTGATCGTCAGCAGCGGCAAGGACGTGTTCATCGTCGGCGCCGACATCACCGAATTCGTCGACAACTTCAAGCTGCCCGATGCCGAACTGATCGCTGGCAACCTCGAAGCCAACCGTATTTTCAGCGATTTCGAAGACCTCAACGTACCGACCGTCGTGGCCATCAACGGCATCGCCCTGGGTGGCGGCCTGGAGATGTGCCTGGCAGCGGATTACCGCGTCATGTCCACCACGGCCAAGATCGGCCTGCCGGAAGTCAAGCTGGGTATCTACCCAGGCTTCGGCGGCACCGTGCGCCTGCCGCGCCTGATCGGTGCCGACAACGCCATCGAGTGGATTGCCGCCGGCAAGGAAAACCGTGCTGAAGACGCGCTGAAGGTCGGTGCCGTGGATGCCGTGGTCGAACCTGGCAAACTCCAGGAAGCGGCCCTTGAAACCATCAAGCGCGCCATCAGCGGCGAGTTCGACTACAAGGCCAAGCGTCAGCCGAAGCTGGAAAAGCTCAAGCTCAACGCCATCGAACAAATGATGGCCTTCGAAACCGCCAAGGGTTTCGTGGCCGGTCAGGCAGGCCCGAACTACCCGGCGCCGGTCGAAGCGATCAAGACCATCCAGAAAGCCGCGAGCTTCGGGCGCGACAAGGCTCTGGAAGTCGAGGCCGCCGGCTTCGTCAAGCTGGCCAAGACCTCGGCTGCGCAAAGCCTGATCGGTCTGTTCCTCAATGACCAGGAACTGAAGAAAAAGGCCAAGGCCTACGACGAAATTGCCAGTGACGTGAAGCAGGCCGCCGTGCTCGGCGCCGGCATCATGGGTGGCGGTATCGCCTACCAGTCTGCGTCCAAAGGCACGCCGATCCTGATGAAGGACATCAACGAACACGGGATCGAGCAAGGCCTGGCCGAAGCCGCCAAGCTGTTGGTCGGTCGTGTCGACAAAGGTCGCATGACCGCTGCGAAGATGGCCGAAGTGCTCAACGGCATTCGTCCGACCCTGTCCTACGGCGATTTCGGCCATGTCGACCTGGTGGTCGAAGCCGTTGTCGAGAACCCGAAGGTCAAGCAGGCGGTATTGGCTGAAGTCGAAGACAAGGTCAAAGAGGACACCATCCTGGCCTCGAACACCTCGACCATCTCCATTTCGCTGCTGGCCAAGGCCCTCAAGCGTCCGGAGAACTTCGTCGGCATGCACTTCTTCAACCCGGTGCACATGATGCCGCTGGTGGAAGTGATCCGTGGCGAGAAGTCCAGCGAGCATGCCGTTGCCACCACCGTGGCCTACGCCAAGAAAATGGGCAAGAACCCGATCGTCGTCAACGATTGCCCGGGCTTTTTGGTCAACCGCGTGCTGTTCCCATACTTCGGCGGTTTCGCCAAGCTGGTCAGCGCTGGCGTGGATTTCGTGCGCATCGACAAGATCATGGAAAAATTCGGTTGGCCGATGGGCCCGGCGTACCTGATGGACGTGGTCGGCATCGACACCGGCCACCACGGTCGCGACGTCATGGCTGAAGGTTTCCCGGACCGCATGAAGGACGATCGTCGTTCGGCTGTCGACGTGCTCTACGAAGCCAAGCGCCTGGGCCAGAAAAACGGCAAGGGCTTCTACGCCTATGAGACCGACAAGCGCGGCAAGCAGAAGAAAGTCGCCGACTCGTCGGTGCTGGAAGTGCTCAAGCCGATCGTCTACGAGCAGCGCGAAGTCACCGACGAGGACATCATCAACTGGATGATGATCCCGCTGTGCCTCGAAACCGTGCGTTGCCTGGAAGACGGCATTGTCGAGACCGCCGCCGAAGCCGACATGGGTCTGGTCTACGGTATCGGTTTCCCTCCATTCCGTGGCGGTGCGCTGCGCTACATCGATTCGATCGGTGTCGCCGAGTTCGTTGCCCTGGCTGACCAGTACGCTGATTTGGGCGCGCTGTACCACCCGACCGCGAAGCTGCGTGAGATGGCCAAGAACGGCCAGCGTTTCTTCGGTTAAGCGCCCAACGACTAGAGCGAGAGAACATTTATGAGCTTGAATCCTAGAGACGTCGTGATTGTCGACTTCGGTCGTACGCCGATGGGCCGCTCCAAGGGCGGCATGCACCGCAACACCCGCGCCGAAGACATGTCGGCGCACCTGATCAGCAAACTGCTGGAACGCAACGTCAAGGTCGACCCCAACGAAGTCGAAGACGTGATCTGGGGCTGTGTGAACCAGACCCTGGAGCAGGGCTGGAACATCGCCCGCATGGCCTCGCTGATGACCCAGATCCCTCACACGGCGGCGGGCCAGACCGTCAGCCGCCTGTGCGGTTCGTCCATGAGCGCACTGCACACCGCCGCCCAGGCGATCATGACCGGTAACGGTGACGTGTTCGTCGTCGGTGGTGTCGAGCATATGGGCCACGTGAGCATGATGCACGGCGTCGATCCGAACCCGCACATGTCGCTGTACGCGGCGAAAGCCTCGGGCATGATGGGTTTGACTGCGGAAATGCTTGGCAAAATGCACGGCATCACCCGCGAACAGCAGGACGCCTTTGGCGTGCGCTCCCACCAGCTCGCCCACAAGGCGACCGTGGAAGGCAAGTTCAAGGATGAGATCATCCCGATGCAGGGCTACGACGAGAACGGCTTCCTGAAGCTGTTCGACTACGACGAAACCATTCGTCCGGAAACCACCCTGGAAAGCCTGGCGGCCCTCAAGCCGGCATTCAATCCGAAGGGCGGCACCGTGACAGCCGGTACCTCGTCGCAGATCACCGATGGTGCCTCGTGCATGATCGTGATGTCGGCCCAGCGAGCCCAGGACCTGGGTATCCAGCCGATGGCGGTGATTCGTTCGATGGCCGTGGCGGGTGTGGACCCGGCGATCATGGGCTATGGTCCAGTACCGGCCACGCAGAAAGCCTTGAAGCGTGCAGGCCTGGGTATTGCCGATATCGACTTCTTCGAACTCAACGAAGCTTTCGCCGCACAGGCCTTGCCAGTGCTGAAAGATTTGAAAGTGCTCGACAAGATGAACGAGAAGGTTAACCTGCACGGCGGCGCGATCGCCCTGGGTCATCCGTTCGGTTGCTCCGGTGCGCGTATCTCCGGCACGCTGCTCAACGTCATGAAGCAGAATGGCGGCACCTTTGGTGTGTCGACCATGTGCATTGGCCTCGGCCAGGGCATTGCCACTGTCTTCGAACGCGTCTAAGCGTTGCGTTGATGGAAGCCGGGGCCAAGTGCCCCGGTTTTTGTTTTTTCCGGGTTTAGTAGAAAAATTTTGTTTTTATTTTGAAAAGATTTGAGTGAGGGCCAAGACATGCCGATACAACCTGGGCTCTACCAGCATTACAAAGGTCCGCAGTACCGCGTATTCAGCATTGCGCGGCATTCCGAGACCGAGGAAGAAGTGGTCTTCTATCAAGCCCTGTATGGCGATTACGGCTTTTGGGTGCGTCCCTTGAGCATGTTCGAGGAGTCCGTCGAGGTTGACGGCGAACAGGTGCCACGCTTTGCTTTGGTGCAGGCCGAGGAGAGCATTTTTTCCAAGCCTTGAGGCCGGTATGCGGGCAACCCTGCGCTTGACCTCACCTTGCAGCCACTATATATAGCGGTGCCGCGTCAGGCGCCAACCGCCTTTCACTTTTTAGAATTCAGGAATTTTCTGATCCATGGGCAAATCGCTGGTCATTGTGGAATCCCCGGCTAAGGCCAAGACCATCAACAAGTATCTGGGCAACCAATACGTGGTGAAGTCGAGTATCGGCCATATCCGAGACCTGCCCACCAGCGGTTCGGCTAGCGCCAGCAAGGAGCCAGCCGCCAAGCGCGGCAAGGCTGCGGCTGGTGAAGCGCCGGCGCTGTCGCCGAAAGACAAGGCGCGCAAGCAGCTGGTCTCACGCATGGGGGTCGATCCGGAACACGGCTGGAAAGCCAAGTACGAGATCCTCCCGGGCAAGGAAAAGGTCATCGAAGAGCTGCGCCGGCTCGCCAAGGATGCCGACACCATCTATCTCGCGACGGACTTGGACCGCGAAGGGGAAGCCATTGCCTGGCACCTGCGCGAAGCCATTGGTGGGGATGACAGCCGCTACAAGCGCGTGGTGTTCAACGAAATTACCAAGAAGGCCATCCAGGAAGCCTTCTCCCAGCCGGGTGAGCTGGACATCGATCGGGTCAACGCTCAACAGGCGCGTCGCTTCCTCGACCGCGTGGTGGGCTATATGGTCTCGCCCCTGCTGTGGGCCAAGATCGCCCGCGGCCTGTCGGCTGGTCGCGTGCAGTCGGTTGCGGTGAAGCTGGTGGTGGAGCGCGAGCGCGAGATCCGCGCGTTCATCCCTGAAGAGTACTGGGAAGTCCACGCTGACCTCGGCACCGCGAAGGGCGCCACCGTGCGCTTCGACGTGGCGCGGGAGAAGGGCGAAGCCTTCAAGCCGCTCAACGAAGCCCAGGCCATGGCGGCACTGGAGAAGCTCAAGGCGTCCAGCTACAGCATCGTCAAGCGCGAAGACAAGCCGACCAGCAGCAAGCCATCGGCGCCGTTCATTACCTCCACGCTGCAACAGGCCGCGAGCAATCGCCTGGGCTTTGGCGTGAAGAAAACCATGATGATGGCCCAGCGTCTGTACGAAGCCGGCTACATCACCTATATGCGTACCGACTCGACCAATCTTTCGGCCGATGCCGTGGCGATGGCGCGCACTTATATAGAACGCGAATTCGGCAAGAAGTACCTGCCGGACACGCCGAACGTCTACAGCAGCAAGGAAGGCGCACAAGAGGCGCACGAAGCGATTCGTCCGTCCGATGCCAACACCGAGCCAAGCAAGCTGTCGGGCATGGAACGCGATGCCGAGCGTCTCTACGAGCTGATCTGGCGCCAGTTCCTGGCCTGCCAGATGCTGCCGGCGCAATACTTGTCGACCACGGTCAGCGTCGGTGCCGGCGACTTCGAGCTGCGCGCGAAGGGCCGCATCCTGAAGTTCGACGGCTACACTCGCGTCATGCCGCAGATCACCAAGCCTGGGGATGACGACGTCCTGCCAGACATGGCCCAGGGCGACGTGATGAAGCTGATCAAGCTTGATCCGACCCAGCATTTCACCAAGCCACCGGCCCGTTACTCCGAAGCCAGCCTGGTCAAGGAAATGGAAAAGCGCGGTATTGGTCGTCCTTCGACCTACGCAGCGATCATCTCCACCATCCAGGACCGCGGCTATGTGGCGCTGCACAACCGTCGTTTCTATTCGGAAAAGATGGGCGACATCGTTACCGAGCGTTTGTCCGAGAGCTTCTCGAACCTGATGGACTACGGCTTCACCGCCGGTATGGAAGAGAACCTCGACGATGTGGCCCAGGGCGAGCGCGACTGGAAAAACGTTCTCGACGAGTTCTACGGCGACTTCAAGAAAAAGCTCGAAGTGGCCGAAAGCCCTGACAGCGGCATGCGCGCCAACCAGCCGGTCATGACCGACATCCCGTGCCTGACCTGTGGGCGCCCGATGCAAATCCGTACCGCCTCGACCGGTGTGTTCCTCGGTTGCTCGGGCTACAGCCTGCCACCCAAGGAACGCTGCAAGGCGACGGTCAACCTCGTGCCGGGCGATGAAATCGCCGCTGACGACGAGGGCGAGTCGGAATCCCTGGTATTGCGCGGCAAGCATCGCTGCCCGATCTGCAGCACGGCGATGGATGCCTACCTGCTGGATGAGAAGCGCAAGCTGCACATCTGCGGTAACAACCCCGATTGTGCCGGCTACGAGATCGAAGAGGGCACTTATCGCATCAAGGGCTACGAAGGCCCGAGCCTGGAGTGCGACAAGTGTGGCAGCGAGATGCAACTCAAGACCGGTCGTTTCGGCAAATTCTTCGGTTGCACCAACCCGACCTGCAAGAACACCCGCAAACTGCTCAAGAGTGGTGACGCGGCGCCGCCGAAGATGGACCCGGTGAAGATGCCTGAGCTCAAATGCGAGAAGGTCAACGACACCTACATCCTGCGTGACGGTGCCTCCGGCCTGTTCCTGGCGGCCAGCCAGTTCCCGAAAAACCGCGAGACCCGTGCGCCGTTGGTGATGGAGATCCTGCCGCATAAGAGCGAGATCGACCCGAAGTACCATTTCCTCTGCGAAGCGCCGCAGAAGGATCCGGAAGGGCGCCCGGCGGTCATTCGCTACAGTCGCAAGACCAAGGAGCAGTACGTACAGACCGAAGTCGACGGCAAGCCGACCGGTTGGAAGGCCTACTACGACGGCGGTAAGTGGACGGTTGAAGACAAGCGCTGATCGCCAGGGCTTGTCTGGAGGGTGGGGTTGAGGCTCTTGTGGCGAGGGAGCTTGCTCCCGCTGGCGGCGCAGCCACCCTCTGCAATCGCTAAATTCGCAGACCTGACAAAAAGGCCGCATGACAACCCATAGGTTTTCATGCGGCCTTTTTGTTTTTGGCTTGCAGTGGCCTCGGTTGATCCATGACACTGTCGCACTTGCGTGAAGCTTTCATTTCGTTGGGGAGATGCCGCCATGGCCCACGAACTCTATACCCGCACCAATCAGAAAATCTATTTCGCCGGTCTGTCGCTCGAAGCGCTCACCAGGGCCGAGGACGGACGTGCGATGAATTCCCCGGCGTTGCTCCAGGCAGGACGCGAATCCGCGCTGTTTCACCTGTACGGTGCGTTGTTGGGGTTGTGCCATGAAATCGCCGGTTTCTATCGCCTGCCACAAGCGAATGCCCCGCGGGCCGAGCTGCTGTTGACCCGCGAAGTGCTGGAAACCATCGCGATTCCGGAACTGGCCGAAATGGTCGAACTGGCGCATAACCCGGAAACCTGGCTGGCGAAGCTATTGGCGGCCCATGCGGCGCTGTTCGAGCCGCCCAGGGCCCCACGCAAGCCCAAGGGGGACGTGACCCAGCCGTTGATCGTGGCGGTTAATCTGGATGAACAAGAACCCGAGCCGGAGTTGAGCCGGGAGGAGCTGGAGAGCTGGCGTCAGAACCTCAAGAGCCTGGCGATACGCTTTCGCGAAGGTTTGAACGAGTGCTGAGTTTCCCCACGGCCCGTTACGTTCATTGATAACGCTTGGTCAAGATCCCGAGCGGAGCCTGGCCGATGACTATATAATCCTCGCCTTTCGTGGAGAACAGACTTTTATGCCTACGTCCTTTCTAGAAATTGTCGAACTTCCTGATGGCCGCATCGAGCTGCGCAGGGCTGAGGACGAGGGTTCTCTGGTTACCCTGAACTTCTCCGAAGATGCCAAGGTATTCCTCCAGGGGCAACACGTCGAAGTCGCCAAGGCGATGCTGAGCGTGGGCGTTCAGATGGCAGGTCGCCTGGTTGAAGGCGAATTCAACAAGGAAGAGGGGCCGCGGGTTCTTCATTGATCCCGTCTGTCGGCTTTTTTGGAGAGTGTGGCTGGTCGGCTTCTCTGCCTTGGAGAAGCCCCGTGTTTGTCTTAGCCCAATCGAATATTCAGACTTTGTGCGTCCCCGGTGCGGGCGGCGCTGATCAATTGTTGCCGTGCGGCGGCGGTCAATGGGTTGAGCCAGCTGACCACAGTGTGGCTACGGCCCAGGCGCAAGGCCTCGCAAGTCAACTGTTGGGCGCTTTGGGTGCCCCGCGGCTGCAACAACAGGATACGCTCACGGTTCAGGCCGGCATCCCGCAACCAGGCCTGGGTGACGCTGGCCGGTGGTGCGATCAGCGTAAGCCAGCGAGCATCCTGGTCCTGGCTGAGTTCTCGCAAGATCGGCGCCAGCAGGTTCAGGCAGTTTCCGGCCGCACCACGTAACGACAGTTCGCTGAAGGCCTCGGGTTCGACGCCCCAGGGCGACTCGATGACCTCTTTCAGGACTGGAACCAGCGGTTGGGCCATGAATGCCTCGAACAGCGGAAGTTGTGTGTGTTGTGGTGTGTGAGGGAACTGCATAAAGCCTCCTTTAGCGGCGAATGACGCCGACGCTCAAGCCTTCGATGACCAGGTCCTGATCTTTCAGGTTCACTTCGATGGGGGCGAACTCCGGGTTCTCGGCAATGAGCCAGACCTTGCTGCCGTCGCGCTTGAAGCGCTTAACGGTCACTTCGTCGCCGATTCGCGCCACCACGATCTGGCCATTGCGGGCTTCACGGGTGGTGTGGACGGCCAGGAGGTCACCGTCGAAGATGCCGATGTCCTTCATGCTCATGCCGTGTACACGAAGCAGGTAGTCGGCACGAGGATGGAAGAACGAAGGATTGATGTTGCAGGACTCCTCGACATGCTGCTGGGCCAGGATCGGTGCGCCTGCCGCTACCCGGCCGATGATCGGCAGGGTGGTTTCGTCGGCCTTGGCTTCGAAGCCGGGGATGCGAATGCCACGGGATGCGCCCGGGGTCATTTCGATAGCACCCTTGCGCGCCAGCGCCTTGAGGTGTTCTTCAGCCGCGTTGGGCGACTTGAAACCCAGTTCCTGGGCGATTTCCGCGCGGGTTGGCGGGTAGCCGTTGTCTTCGAGGCAGCGTTTGATGAAGGCCAGAATCTCTGCTTGGCGTGGCGTCAGCTTTAGCATATTGATCGCTCTGTCTTTTTATACAGTGACTGGGATTATATACAGTAGGCGGCGCTTGGCAATCCTCCTTTTTTCACGAGGCGCTGGACGGTCGGTCGGGCGGTTGAATGCGACATGACTACCCCCCGTGAAAAGGTGTGGTTAAATACGTGACCGGGCGTTCGCAAAACGCCCCGGCAGGCTTGACAACCCCTGGGCTGAAACGTATGTTTCAAACAAGTGTTTGTCAGGCGGAGTAACCATGGCCCAGTCGGAAACCGTTGAACGCATTCTCGATGCTGCCGAGCAGTTGTTCGCGGAAAAAGGTTTCGCTGAAACCTCGTTGCGTCTGATCACCAGCAAGGCCGGGGTGAACCTGGCGGCGGTGAACTATCACTTCGGCTCGAAAAAGGCCCTGATCCAGGCCGTGTTCTCGCGGTTCCTCGGGCCGTTCTGCCTGAGCCTCGATCGCGAGCTGGAGCGCCGCCAGGCCAAGCCCGACGTAAAGCCGACCCTGGAAGAGCTGCTGGAAATCCTGGTCGAGCAAGCCCTTGTCGTGCAGCCGCGCAGCGGTAACGATCTGTCCATTTTCATGCGCCTGCTGGGCCTTGCCTTCAGCCAGAGCCAGGGGCATTTGCGGCGTTATCTTGAAGACATGTACGGCAAGGTGTTCCGCCGCTACATGTTGCTGGTCAACGAGGCGGCGCCGCGTATCCCGCCGATCGAGCTGTTCTGGCGGGTGCACTTCATGCTTGGCGCCGCGGCGTTCAGCATGTCCGGTATCAAGGCGCTGCGGGCTATCGCGGAAACCGATTTCGGCGTGAACACCTCTATAGAGCAGGTGATGCGGTTGATGGTGCCGTTCCTGGCTGCCGGCATGCGCGCCGAAACCGGTGTGACCGATGAAGCCATGGCGGCCGCGCAATTGCGCCCGCGCAGCAAATCCGCCCCGGCGCTCGCCAAGGCGTGAGGGCATGGGTGTGCGCAGCGGCCTACATCCGCTAAGCTAGCCGCCCATGCCGACTCTCGTTTCTAATCCGTCTTATCCTCCATTGCGTCACCGCGACCTGCCGGGCCTGGCTCCTGGCAACGCTGTCGTGGGTGTGTCGCCACGCGGGTTCATCTTTATCAAGGAAATTCTATGACTGCCGGCCTGCAAGGCTCGTTGATGGTGGACGTCGCCGGTACCTGGCTGACGGCCGAAGATCGCCACCTGTTGCGTCAGCCCGAAGTGGGCGGCCTGATCATTTTTGCCCGCAACATCGAACACCCACGTCAGGTGCGGGAATTGAGCGCGTCGATCCGTGCCATCCGTCCCGACCTCCTGTTGGCGGTGGATCAGGAAGGCGGCCGCGTCCAGCGCCTGCGCCAGGGGTTCGTGCGCTTGCCGGCGATGCGGGCGATAGCCGACAACCCGAACGCCGAATACCTGGCCGAACAGTGCGGCTGGATCATGGCCACTGAAGTGCTGGCGGTCGGTCTCGACTTGAGCTTTGCCCCGGTGCTTGACCTCGATTACCAGCGCAGCGCCGTCGTCGGCAGTCGTTCCTTCGAAGGCGACCCCGAGCGCGCGGCGTTATTGGCCGGTGCCTTCATCCGGGGCATGAGCGCCGCCGGGATGGCTGCCACTGGCAAGCACTTCCCGGGGCATGGCTGGGCCGAGGCCGATTCCCATGTGGCGATTCCGACCGATGAGCGTAGCCTGGAGCAGATTCGCGCCAATGACCTGGTGCCGTTTGCCAGGCTGACCAAGCAACTGGCCGCCGTGATGCCGGCCCATGTCATCTACCCGCAGGTTGACGCCAATCCGGCTGGGTTCTCTCGCCGCTGGTTGCAGGACATCCTGCGTGGCGAGTTGCAATTCGAGGGCGTGATCTTCAGTGATGACCTGTCAATGGCCGGTGCTCATGTGGTCGGTGATGCCGCCAGTCGTATCGAGGCTGCCTTGACGGCCGGTTGTGACATGGGGCTGGTGTGCAACGATCGCGCGGCTGCCGAGCTCGCCTTGAGCGCCGCCCAGCGCCTGAAGGTCAAGCCTTCGGCACGGATCGCCCGCATGCGTGGCAAGGCCTATGCTTCAACGGAATATCGCCAGAACCCTCGCTGGTTGGCGGCGCTCGGCGCGCTTAGGGCTGCCCAGCTGATTGATTAGCGCTGAGCAATGTGGGAGCCGAGTTCGCTCGCGATGACGGCAGCACAGTTGACATTTGCGCCAGCTGAACCACCGCCATCGCGAGCAAGCTCGGCTCCCACAGGAATTGAGGGGGTCAGCGCTTTTCCAGTTTGTCCGGCAGCGGCGCGAACAACGCTTCGATATCGTCGCTCTGCAGTTTCCAGTCTCCGGCCACGCGTCCGTCCAGCACGCCGGCCGCGAGGTCGGACTTTTCCTTTTGCAGCAGCTGGATCTTTTCTTCCACCGTGCCTCGGGCAATCAGCTTGTAGACGAATACCGGTTTTTCCTGGCCGATGCGGTAGGCGCGGTCGGTCGCCTGGTTTTCGGTGGCCGGGTTCCACCATGGATCGTAGTGAATCACCGTGTCGGCCTCGGTCAGGTTCAGGCCTACACCACCAGCCTTCAGGCTGATCAGGAAGATCTGACGCTTGCCGCTCTGGAATTCCTTGACGGGCGTGCGCCGGTCGCGGGTCTGGCCGGTCAGGAGGGCGTAATCGACGCCGCGTTTCTTCAGCTCATCTTCAATCAGCGCCAGCATGGACGTGAATTGGGAAAACAACAGCACCCGGCGACCTTCTTCGAACAGTTCTTCGAGCATTTCCATCAGGCTGTCGAGCTTGCCCGAGGTGCTGCCTCGGGCGGGCAGGGTGGCGTCGTTGAGCAGGCGCAGGTCGCAACACACCTGGCGCAGCTTGAGCAGCGCCTCGAGAATGATGATCTGGCTGCGGGCCACGCCTTTGCGCGTGATCTCGTCGCGGACCTTCTTGTCCATCGCCAGGCGCATGGTCTCGTAGACGTCGCGCTGGGCGTCGCTGAGTTCGACCCAATGGATGATCTCGGTCTTGGGCGGCAACTCCGTCGCCACTTGCTCCTTGGTCCTGCGCAGCAGGAAAGGTTTTATCCGACCGTTGAGGTGCTGCAGTCGTACATCGCTGCCGCGCTTTTCGATCGGTACACGGTAATCGCGGTTGAAACTCTTGACGTCCCCAAGCCACCCCGGCAGCAGGAAGTGAAACAGCGACCACAATTCGCCCAGGTGATTTTCCAACGGCGTGCCGGACAGGCACAGCCGCTGGCGGGCGTTGAGCTCGCGGGCGGCCTGGGCAGCTTTGCTGGTGGGGTTCTTGATGTACTGGGCTTCATCGAGGATCAGCACGTGCAACGGCTGCGCGGCCAGGCGCTCGACATCCTTGGGCAGCAGGGCATAGGTGGTGAGGACCAGGTCGTAATCGCCCAGTCGGTCGAAATGTTTCTTGCGCCCGGCGCCGTAAAGCGCCAATACCTTGAGCTGCGGCGTGAAGTGAGCCGCCTCGTCGAGCCAGTTGGGGATCAGGCTGGTCGGCATGACGACCATGCACGGCCGGTCCAGGCGCCCGGCGTTTTTTTCGCTGAGAATGTGCGCCAGGGTCTGTAGGGTTTTGCCCAGGCCCATGTCGTCCGCGAGAATGCCGCCGACTTCCAGTTGCCTGAGCGATTGCATCCAGCTCAAGCCTTCGAGTTGATAAGGTCGCAGCGTCGCGTTCAGGCCCTCGGGCGCGATGGCGGTGTAATCCTTGATGTCCCGCAGGCGTTGCGCCAGGCCGCGAATGTGTTCGCCACCTTCCCAGGTCAAGGGCATGTCTTGCAGCGGGTTCAGGCGCAGGGCATCCGCGCTGTTGAGGCGCAGTTTGGTGGTGCCGGGCTCTTGCAGGTAAAACTCGCCCAGGGTCGCCAGCACTGGCTTCAGCCGGCCATAAGGCAGGGCCACCTGCTGCGGGCCGAACTCCGAGTTCGGGCGGTTGGGCAGGTTGACCAGGATGAGTTCGTCGTCCCGACGCCGGGCCAGGCGTTCCGGGTTGAACAATTCGATGTGTGAACGCATCAGGTTCAGCAGGATCGGCAGCAGGCTCAGGCGCTCGCCATTGACGATGATCCCCAGTTCCAGGTCGAACCAGTCCCGCTCCGGCGTTTCCTCGACGGTGGCGTACCACTCGTCCACTGCCGTCAGGTCGAAGCCGAAGTCCTCGTCGATCTGCAATTCCCAGCCTTGGCTGCGCAGTTTCGGCAGGTCATTGAGGGTGAAGGTCAGCCAGGCACTGTCGTTGACCATTTCGTACAGTTCGCCGGCGCTTTCCGGCAGGGCCTTGCTTTGTCGGGTCGCGACCTTGAAGCCGAGGATTCGCAGCTGTTCGCGGTAGGACTGTTCCACATCGGTGTGGCGTTTTATCCGCAGTGTCTGGGTTTCCTGGCGAATCAGCACGTCGGTGTTGCGCTGGCCACTGACGTATTCGTCCAGGTAACTGAACGACAGTGCGGCGCGGTGTTGAATGTAGCGCTGCATCTTGCCGTTGCGCGGCTCGAAGGCGCTGAACTCGATACTGGCCAGCCACAGGCGCGGCACTGGTTGCACGTTGTCCACCAGTACTTGTGGCGGGGCCTTGGGGCTGCGGTTGTCCAGCACGGCCTGGAGTTTCTCCAGCAATTGCGCGTCTTTTTCGGCGGCCGGGTAGGCCAGGGTTTCCTGGACTAGCAGCAGCACGGCCGCGCAGTGCTTGCAGTTGATACGCACCGGGCAGGAGCACGCGGCTTCGAGCAGAATCAGCGCGCCCTTGGCTGACTCTTTAAGGCGAATGGTCTGACGGTAGACGTTACCGCCAGAGCCTTCGCAACTGGCGGTGATGGTGCTGTCGCCGGCTTCGACAATCCTGACGCGGTTTTCCAGCGCATAACGGCGCCCGCGCTCCAGGCTCTGTTCCTTGAATCGATTGACCCAGGAAGGTGCCAGGGGTTTGCTCAGGGGCGAGGGCATAGGCGCGCCACTCAGTCCGGAATGACTTCAGGTGCCTGCCGTGGCGCGGGCGCGGTCAACGAGGTGATCTTGATCAGCAGGCCAAGATGCCCGTTGTCGAGGAAGTTCAGTTGGCCATTCTTGGTATGGCTCTGCTGCTTGAGGCGCTCGCTGGAGGTGACCAGGCCATTGGCGTTGATCTGGTTGATCCAGAAATCGGCATCCACGTCGGTGAAGCGGCCCAGCTTCAGTTCCAGGGTGCCCTCGATGGGGAATTGCCCGAACTGTTCGGCGCCGTCGCTGATGGCAACTTTGCGCCCCTGTTCACCGAGCGTCTGCTGCCAGGCCTTGTGCATCAATACTGTGTATTGGCCGCTGGCGGTGAGTTTCTCGACGATGTTGCCCAGGGCCGGCGTGCGCTGGCTGTCCGCGCCCAGGCGTTGCGCGCCGGCGTCCCAGTCTTCCGGTGCGGCGCGGCTGACAATCGCCGGCTCGGCATTCTGGCGCACCAGGATCATTTCAACCTGATACAGGTCGTCGGCAAACGCCAGGGGGGCGACCAGGGTCATCAACAAGGTCAGTGAGCGGAACAGGCGCATGTGGCGTCCTTCAAGCAGTGGTCGGAGTGAGGCGCTCGAACAGCGCCTCTACGGTATTGAAACGCTCTTCCGCGCGTTCCATGGGTACCATGAATTTGAACATCGTGGCACCTTCGAACTTGTAGCGTTTGGGCTGGCCTTGGATCAACTTGATCAGCACCAGCGGGTCGACCGGGGTCTGGGCTTCGAACTCGATCCGGCCGCCATTGGGGCCGCCATCGACTTTCTTGATGCCCAGTTGCTCGGCCTTGAGCTTGAGCTGTGTGGTGCGCACCAGGTTCTTGGTCGGTTCCGGCAGCAGGCCGAAGCGGTCGATCATCTCCACCTGCAGGTCCTTGAGACCTTCCTCGTCACTGGCCGAGGCGATGCGTTTGTAGAGGATCAGCCGCGCGTGGACGTCCGGCAGGTAGTCTTCCGGGATCAGCGCCGGCACCCGCAGGTTGATTTCCGGCCCGCCGCCCAGGGGCTGGTCGAGGTTCGGCTGCTCGCCCTTGCGGATCGACTTGACCGCGCGTTCGAGCATTTCCATGTACAGGGTGAAGCCGACGGCCTGGATCTGGCCGCTCTGGCCGTCGCCCAGCAATTCGCCGGCGCCACGGATTTCCAGGTCATTGGTGGCCAGCACGAAGCCGGCGCCCAGGTCCTGGGTATTGGCGATGGCCTCCAGGCGCTTTTCCGCATCCGGAGTGATCTGCTGGCGCGGTGGCGTCAATAGGTAGGCATAGGCCTGGTGGTGGCTACGACCGACCCGGCCGCGCAACTGATGCAACTGGGCCAGGCCGAATTTGTCGGCGCGCTCGATGATGATGGTGTTGGCGCTCGGCACGTCGATGCCGGTCTCGATGATGGTCGAGGCGATCAGCACGTTGAAGCGCTTGTGGTAGAAGTCGCTCATCACCTGTTCGAGTTCACGCTCGCGCATTTGCCCGTGGCCGATGCCGATCCGCGCTTCCGGCACCAGTTCGGCCAGGTCGGCGGCGCACTTCTCAATGGTCTTCACGTCGTTGTGCAGGTAATAGACCTGGCCGCCACGCAGCAACTCACGCAGCAGGGCTTCCTTGACCGTGCTTTTGTTCTGCTCCATGACAAAGGTGCGCACCGACAGGCGCCGGGCCGGTGGCGTGGCGATGATCGACAGGTCGCGCATGCCCGATACCGCCATGTTCAGCGTGCGCGGGATCGGCGTGGCGGTCAGGGTCAGGATGTCGACTTCGCTGCGCAGGGCCTTGAGCTGTTCTTTCTGGCGCACGCCAAAGCGGTGCTCTTCGTCGATGATCACCAGCCCCAGGCTCTTGAACTTCACGTCGTCCTGCAGCAGCTTGTGCGTACCGATGACGATGTCGATCTTGCCCTCGGCCAGATCGGCCACGGCGGCGTTCACTTCCTTGGTGGATTTGAAACGGCTCATCACTTCCACGGTCACCGGCCAGTCGGCAAAGCGGTCGCGGAAACTGTTGTAGTGCTGCTGGGCGAGCAGGGTGGTCGGCACCAGGATCGCCACCTGCTTGCCACCGTGCACGGCAATGAACGCGGCGCGCATCGCCACTTCGGTCTTGCCGAAGCCCACGTCGCCGCACACCAGCCGGTCCATCGGTTTGGGCGCGAGCATGTCGGCACGCACGGCTTCGATGGTGGTCTGCTGGTCGACGGTTTCTTCGAACGGGAAACCGGCGCTGAAGGTTTCGTAATCGGCCTTCGGGTCGGCGAAGGCGTAACCCTCGCGTGCGGCGCGACGGGCATAGATGTCCAGCAGTTCGGCGGCCACGTCGCGCACTTGTTCGGCGGCCTTGCGCTTGGCTTTCTGCCAGGTTTCCGAGCCCAGGCGATGCAGCGGGGCCAGCGCGTCGTCGCTGCCGGTGTAGCGGGCGATCAGGTGCAGGTTCGCCACCGGCACATAGAGTTTGGCGCCCTCGGCGTATTCCAGGGTCAGGAATTCGGCGGCCTGATTGTCGATTTCCAGGGTCGCCAGGCCCAGGTAGCGACCTACGCCGTGGTCGATGTGCACCACGGGCGCGCCTTCGCGCAGCTCGGTGAGGTTCTTGATGACCGCGTCGTTGGCGGCGTCGGCACGTTTCTCGCGCCGACGGCGCTGCATGACGCGCTGCCCGAACAGCGGGCTTTCCGCCACCAGGGCAAGGGCCGGGTCATCCAGGACCAGGCCATCGTTAAGCGGTGCGATGGTGATCGCCAGGCGATCCTTGCCTGCGACGAAGTCCGGCCAGCTGTCGACGGTCTTTGGTCGCAGCTTCAGGCGTTCGAGCAGCTCCAACAACACTTCACGGCGGCCGGCGGACTCGGCGGTGAACAGCACGCGACCGGGGAACGCATCGAGAAAGCCAGCCAGTGCCGCCAAGGGCTGCGTGGCCTTCGCTTCGATCGCCAGGTCCGGCAATGCCCTGGCCGGGAAGCGCTCACGGCCGACGCCGGTTTCCACGTCCTGCTGGCTCGCCACTACCCGCGGCCAACTCTTGAGGCGGGCAAAGCAGTCTTCCACCGGCAGGAACAGCTCGGCGGGTGGTAATAAAGGACGGGAAGGATCGACGCGACGCTCTTCGTAGCGATTGCGCACATCGTTCCAGAAATTTTCCGCCGCCTGTTCGATGCCGGGCAGGGAAAACACCTGGGTGTCCTGGGGCAGGTAATCGAATAGGGTGGAGGTTTCTTCGAAAAACAGTGGCAGGTAATACTCGATGCCGGCGGGGGTGATCCCGCTGCTCAGGTCCTGGAAGATCGGGCAGCGGCGGAAATCCACGTCGAAACGTTCGCGAAAGCGTGCCTTGAAGCGGGTCACGGCGTCTTTTTGCAGCGGGAACTCCTTGGCCGGCAACAGGCGGATCGACTGCACTTTATCGATGGACCGCTGGTTTTCCGGGTCGAAGGTGCGCAGGGTCTCGATTTCGTCGTCGAACAGGTCGATTCGATAAGGCAGTTTGCTGCCCATCGGGAACAGGTCGATCAAGGCGCCGCGTACCGCGAACTCGCCGTGCTCGTACACCGTGTCGACGCAGCGATAGCCACTGGCCTCAAGGCGGGTGCGCATTTGCTCGACATCGAGCTTCTGGCCGATGTCCAGCACCAGGCTGCTGCCAAGCAGGAATTGGGTCGGTGCCAGGCGATGTAGGGCCGTAGTGATCGGCACTACCAAAACGCCATGACTGAGTTCCGGCAGCCGATAAAGGCTGGCGATTCGCTGGGAAATGATGTCCTGGTGCGGTGAAAACAGATCGTAGGGCAGGGTTTCCCAGTCCGGGAAATGCAAGACCGGCAAATCCGGAGCGAAGAAACTCAGCTCCTGTTCCAGCCGCTCGGCGCTTTGGCTGTCGGCGGTCAGCAGCAGGGTGAAGCGCTTTGCAGCGCTGGCAGCCTCGGCGATGGCCAGGCTCAGGGCGGCACCGGGCAGGTTGCCCCAGTGCTGTTTACCTGCCGCGGCAGGGAGAAGCGGAAGACGCAGAACGGGCACGGAAGGTTGAGCTCCAGCGTTGCGACAAAGTCGACAATTGTAGCGGGGGAAGGGGGCTGCTGTCAGTCGCAGACTACCCAGGCAGACAGGAAAACCACGGTGCGACAGGCGCGCATTGCTCCGCCGAGGACTCGGCGGCATAATGTAGCCCCTTTTTTCAGCCCCTACATGTGGAAGGTTACCGTGACTCAGAAGCCCGACCAGTGTCTTGGTGAATGGATTGATCGTGAAGCTCTCGCAGAAGCGATGATCCCTCTCATCGGTCAGCTCTACCGCAATAACAACGTGGTGAGCTCGATCTATGGCCGCAGCCTGATCAACCAGTCTGTCATCGCGATCCTCAAAGCCCATCGCTTTGCTCGCCACCGTTCTTCCGACGACAGCGAACTCTCCGTCCACGAAACATTCCCCCTGCTCAAAGCCATGAGCGAGCTCAAGCTCGGCGCGGCTTCGGTGGACCTGGGCAAGTTGGCGTTCAAATTCCGCAGTGAAGGCAATGGCCGTAGCGCCGAGCAGTTCGTTCGTGAAGAGATGGCCGATGTGGTTGGCCAGCAGAACGCTTCGCCTCGCAAAGGCACTGACGTGGTCCTGTACGGCTTCGGTCGTATCGGCCGTCTGCTGGCGCGCATCCTGATCGAAAAAACCGGTGGCGGCGACGGCCTGCGCCTGCGGGCCATCGTGGTGCGCAAAGGCGCCGAGAACGACCTGACCAAGCGCGCCAGCCTGCTGCGTCGTGATTCGGTCCATGGTTCGTTCAACGGCACCATCATCATCGATGAAGAAAACAACACCATTCTCGCCAACGGCAACCTGATCCAGGTGATCTACGCGAAGAACCCGACCGAGGTCGACTACACCCAGTACGGCATCAAGGACGCACTGCTGGTGGACAACACCGGCGTATGGCGTGATGCCGAGGGCCTGGGCCAGCACCTGGCCTGTCCGGGCATCGACCGCGTCGTGCTGACCGCGCCTGGCAAGGGCAAGCTGAAGAACATCGTTCACGGCATCAACCACGGCGACATCACCGCTGACGACAAGATCGTTTCCGCGGCTTCCTGCACCACCAACGCCATCGTGCCGGTGCTCAAGGCGGTGAACGACAAGTTCGGCATCGTCAACGGTCACGTTGAAACGGTTCACTCGTACACCAACGACCAGAACCTGATCGACAACTTCCACAAGGGCGACCGCCGTGGCCGCAGCGCCGCGCTGAACATGGTCCTCACCGAGACCGGTGCCGCCACCGCCGCTGCCAAGGCCCTGCCTGAGCTGGCTGGCAAGCTGACCGGCAACGCGATCCGTGTGCCGACGCCGAACGTGTCGATGGCCATCCTCAACCTGAACCTTGAGAAAGCCGCCACCCGTGAAGAGATGAACGAGTACCTGCGCTACATGGCGCTGCACTCCGACCTGCACAAGCAGATCGACTTCGTCAATTCCCAGGAAGTGGTGTCCACCGACTTCGTTGGTTCGCGCCATGCCGGCGTGGTCGACGCTGAAGCGACCATCGTTCAGGACAACCGCGTTGTGTTGTACGTTTGGTACGACAACGAGTTCGGTTACAGCTGCCAGGTGGTTCGCGTGATGGAAGACATGGCTGGTGTAAACCCGCCAGCGTTCCCGCGCTAAGCCTTAGCCGCACATGAAAACGCCCCGACTTGTCGGGGCGTTTTTGTATCTGGAGGTTTTGTGTTGAGTGGCTCGGCCTCTTCGCGAGCAGGCAATCTATCAGGCGCCGCCCACCACCGAAGCTTGCGCGGTCCGCAACTCATGACGGTTGCCCTTGAACAACACCAGGGTGGCAATCAACCCCAGCACCGCCGCCCCACTGAGCCATATCCCCGGTGCGGCCTTGTTGTCCAGTACGTGAATCAGATAAGTACAGGCCGCTGGCGTAAACCCACCGAAGGTCGCGGTTGCCAGACTGTAGGCCAGGGAGAAGCCGGTGGTACGCACTTCGAGCGGCATGATTTCCGTCAAGGCGACGACCATGGCGCCGTTGTACGATCCATACAGGAACGACAACCACAGCTCGACGATCAGCAAATGGCTGAAGCTGGGGTTCGCCACCAACCAGGACAGCGCGGGATAGGCGGTGAGGATCGCCAGGATAGTCGCGCCGAGCAGCAGGGGTTTACGTCCGACCTTGTCGGAAAGCGCCCCCATCACGGGCAGCCAGAAGAAATTCGACAAGCCGA
Source organism: Pseudomonas sp. NFACC05-1 (assembly GCF_900100135.1). Classification (NCBI taxonomy): domain Bacteria; kingdom Pseudomonadati; phylum Pseudomonadota; class Gammaproteobacteria; order Pseudomonadales; family Pseudomonadaceae; genus Pseudomonas; species Pseudomonas sp. NFACC05-1. Next base: position 323,804 of record NZ_FMTR01000005.1, read on the forward strand.
TGCAGACCGTGACCAGTAGCGCATCCAGGTCCGACAGGTTCAACTCGGCCTTGCCGAAGGTCGGTGTGTAGGCGGTGATCAGGTAGAACGATACGGTGGTCATTACCACCAGCGCCATGCCGGCCAAGACAATGCCGAAGTTCTGACCGATGGAGCGGACAATTTCCGACAGGCAGGGGCGATGTTTTCTCGCTTGGAACTCAGGTGTTTCTTCCAATGAGCGACGGATCACGAATATCGCCGGCACGATCATGCAGCCCACCAGGAACGGCACGCGCCATCCCCATTCGCCCATCTCCTGGGGACTCAGCCAGTGATTGAGGCCGACCCCCAGCAGGCCGGCAAACACCACGGCAGCCTGTTGGCTGGCGGACTGCCAACTGACAAAGAACCCTTTGCGCCCCGGCGTGGAAATTTCTGCCAGGTACACCGATACACCGCCCAGCTCAACACCGGCGGAAAAGCCCTGCAGCAATCGCCCCAGCAGCACCAGCAGCGGTGCCGCCACGCCGAGGGTGGCGTAACCCGGCACACAGGCGATAAGCACCGTGCCGGCGGCCATCATCGCCAGGGTGATGATCAAGCCTTTGCGACGGCCGTGGCGGTCGATGTAGGCGCCGAGAAAAATCGCTCCGAGGGGGCGCATCAGGAACCCGGCACCAAACGTGGCCAGGGACAGCATCAGCGAGGCGAATGCACTGTCGGCGGGGAAGAACGTCTTGGCGATGGCCGTGGCGTAGAAGCCATAGACCATGAAGTCGAACATCTCCAGGAAGTTGCCGCTGACAACGCGAAAAATCGCCTTGCCGTTGCTCGTTTGGGAAGACATGTGTAGGTACTCACTCTGGCAAATCTTGTATGGAGGCACTGCGTCCCCTGTGGGAGCGCTGGAGTTCATAATGGCGGTCGCGGTTTTGAGGGGAGATGAAGATTTGTTAACTGGACGATGGATTGGCCTTGTGGTGCTGGCCGGCGTGTTGTCGGGTTGCGGCAACGGCGACACCCTGGAGCGCTTCGATGGCCCGACCATGGGCAGTCATTATTCGATTCAGTACGTCAGACATTCTGCCGGGCCCACTGCGAAAACGGTGCAGGCCGAGGTGGAAAACATCCTTGCCGAAGTGGATCGGCAACTCTCAACCTATCGCAGCGACTCGGACATCGAGCGTTTCAACGCGCTGCCGGCCAATAGCTGTCAGGTCATGCCTGGCCCGCTCCTGGAGTTGGTCGGCGTAGGTGAGCAGTTGTCGGTTCAAAGCGACGGCTCCTTCGACCTGACTGTGGAACCGCTGCTGAACCTGTGGGGCTTCGGTCCTCAGTCTCGCGAAGAAAAAGTACCGACCGCCGAAGCCTTGGCCTTGGTGCGCCAGCGCGTCGGTCATGGTCATTTGCGCATCGAGGGCGACCGGTTGTGCAAAGACGCGGCAGCGGAAGTCGACTTCAACAGTATCGCCGCGGGTTATGCCGTCGACCGCATCGCCGCCAGGCTCCAGGCCCTGGGCATCGACAGTTACCTGGCCGAAGCCACCGGCGAACTCAAGGCCGTCGGGCGCAAACCCGATGGTTCGGCCTGGCGTATCGCCCTGGAAGAGCCCCGGGACGACCGGCAAGTAGCGGAGCGTGTCATCGAGGTCAACGGCTACGGGGTTTCCACCTCGGGCGACTACCGTAAGTATTTCGAGCAGGGCGGCAGGCGTTATTCCCACACTTTTGATGCCCGCACCGGTGCGCCGGTCCTACATGACCTGGCGTCCGTCACGGTGATTCATCCTTCAGCGTTGATGGCCGATGGACTATCGACGCTGTTGCTGATTCTCGGTCCTGAACGGGGTTGGGACTATGCCGAAAAGCACGGCATCGGGGTATTTTTTGTACTGCGCGATGGCAATCGTTTTGTCTCCCGTACCAACGATGTGTTTGAACGGATCAGTGGTGGAAAAACCCAATGATGACAGCCTTCAGGATGCAGGCGACCTGTGGCGAGGGAGCTTGCTCCCGCTTGAGTGCGAAGCGCTCACAAAAATGGGTCTGCTGCGCAGCCCAGCGGGAGCAAGCTCCCTCGCCACATTGATTAAGGCAAATCTGAAATAGTAGCGATGACAGGCTGGTGAAAGTGTAGGTGTGGCGAAATAGCGCAGGCAAAACTAGCCTACGACGCGACCAAGGGGTAATGTGCGCGGCGTTGACGCTTCTATAGACTGTGGCCGGGCTCGTGAACCGGCCCCAAATTGTTCCTTCATGCCGCGGGCCGGCATGATTTAGCCGTCGGCGCCAAGTGTGGTGCCGCGGCCTGTTCTGAGGAGTACGCATGGCTGTCTACAACTACGACGTGGTGGTACTGGGTTCCGGCCCGGCGGGGGAAGGCGCGGCAATGAACGCGGCCAAGGCAGGGCGCAAGGTGGCGATGGTCGACAGTCGTCGGCAGGTCGGCGGCAACTGCACCCACTTGGGTACCATCCCGTCCAAGGCCTTGCGTCACTCGGTCCGGCAGATCATGCAGTTCAACACCAATCCGATGTTCCGTGCCATCGGCGAACCGCGTTGGTTCTCCTTCCCGGACGTGCTCAAGAGCGCCGAGAAGGTGATCTCCAAGCAGGTGGCCTCGCGCACTGGCTACTACGCCCGCAATCGCGTTGACGTGTTCTTTGGCACCGGCAGCTTTGCTGATGAGCAGACCGTCGAAGTGGTCTGCGGCAACGGCGTGGTCGAGAAACTGGTGGCCAAGCACATCATCATCGCCACCGGCTCGCGCCCGTATCGCCCGGCCGACATCGATTTCAACCACGCGCGTATCTACGATAGTGACACCATCCTGAGCCTGGGTCACACCCCGCGTAAGCTCATCGTCTACGGCGCTGGCGTGATCGGTTGCGAATACGCCTCGATCTTCAGCGGCCTGGGTGTGCTGGTGGAACTGGTGGATAACCGCGGCCAGTTGCTGAGCTTCCTGGACTCGGAAATCTCCCAGGCCCTGAGCTATCACTTCAGCAACAACAACATCACCGTGCGCCACAACGAAGACTACGACCGCGTGGAAGGCGTCGACAATGGCGTGATCCTGCACCTCAAGTCCGGCAAGAAGATCAAGGCCGACGCCTTGCTCTGGTGTAACGGTCGTACCGGTAACACCGACACCCTGGGCCTGGAAAACATTGGTGTGAAGGTCAACAGCCGCGGCCAGATCGAAGTCGACGAAAACTACCGTACCTGTGTACCGAACATCTACGGTGCCGGTGACGTGATTGGCTGGCCGAGCCTGGCCAGTGCCGCCCACGACCAGGGCCGTTCGGCCGCCGGCAGTATTGTCGACAACGGCAGCTGGCGCTTCGTCAACGACGTACCGACCGGGATCTACACCATTCCGGAAATCAGCTCGATCGGCAAGAACGAGCAGGAGCTGACCCAGGCCAAGGTGCCGTATGAAGTGGGCAAGGCCTTCTTCAAGAGCATGGCGCGGGCGCAGATCGCCGGCGAGCCGCAAGGCATGCTGAAGATCCTGTTCCACCGCGAGACCCTGGAAGTACTGGGCGTGCACTGCTTCGGCTACCAGGCGTCGGAGATCGTGCACATCGGCCAGGCGATCATGAACCAGCCGGGCGAATTGAACACGTTGAAGTACTTCGTCAACACCACGTTCAACTACCCGACCATGGCCGAAGCCTATCGGGTAGCTGCCTATGACGGGCTCAACCGGCTTTTTTGAGCGGCTCCGGCCGGTGGCCTGAGCCGGCCGGGGAGACCGATTTCAGCAATTCTCGAGGGTGGCAGTGGCCAAACCGGGAAAGTCTGTAATCAGGCTGTCAGCGCCAAAATCGGCGAGCCTGCGCATCAGCGCGGGCTCGTTGACGGTCCACACCGACACATGCAGCCCCTGGCGTTGCGCCTTGATCAGGCGTTCCGGCGTGCACAGGGTCCAGTTCAGCGCCAGAATCTCGCAGCCGTAACTCTGGGCGACCTTCAACGGGTCGAGCCAGGCGTATTCGGCCACCAGTCCGCGGGAGATGTCCGGGGTCAGGTCCAGGGCTGCCTTGAGCACTTCCCGGGAACTGGACGTGATGGTGATTTTGTCCAGCAGCCCGAAACGCTGGGCCATTTCGCGAATGCCCAGCACCGTCGCGGCGGCGCGGGTGCGCGAGGCGCTTTTGACCTCCAATTGCCAGTGCTCGAAATCACACTTCTCGAACAGCTCCTCCAGGCGTGGGATCGGGCACGGCTTGATCCAGCCCGGGCCTCCCTTGCGCGCATCGTAGGTCACCAGCTCGGCGGCGGTATGCTCGACCACCTTGCCCCGGCGATCGGTGGTGCGCTTGAGGGTCGGGTCGTGGATCACCATCAACTCGCCGTCCATCGAAAGGTGCAGGTCCAGCTCGCAACGGCGTACGCCGTGCTTGAGGCACTCCTGAAAACCGGTCAGGGTGTTTTCCGGCGCTTCGCCCTTGGCGCCGCGGTGGCCATAAATGAGGGTCACGGTTCTTCCTTATTGATACCTGAGTCGTTCTGTTCCCGGGCCAGGCGCCGCTCTTGCGCCTGTTTCTGCAGGATGTAGCGGGCCAGCAACTGGCGCTGGGCGTCGGTCGGGCGTTCGAACTCGGTGCCCACGTCGAAGCCATCGCCCTTGGGGTCGCAGTGGGTGACCCGCGCCCGCAGCAACAGACCGAGGGCTTGCGGCATCAGCACCAGCTTGATCGACAAGTGGGTGCCGGCCGCGATCGGCGTGGGGTGTTGGAAGTCGACGCCGCCTTCGGAAATGATCACCGGTTGCGGTTCGCCGATTTCGCCGAGCACCGTCAGGGCGATGACCTGGCTGAGCAGGTCGATGCGTTTGTTCATTGCCTTGAGGTATGCCGCGATGCTGCGTTCGCGCTCGCTGATCTGGCGCAGCAGGTGCTGTGACTCGAATTCGCTCAGGTGCAATTCACTGAGCAGATTGAACAATGGAGAAGCATCCTGCAACACTTCCTGGCCAGCAGCTTCAGGAATGGACAGGGGCCGAATTTCCAGTGCGATCGTGTCCTCGATACGGTAGTATTCGCGGCGATCTTCTTCATCTAATGTCGACATGGCGAACCCATGGTAGCGGCGGTGGTCTGAGTGTAAAGCTGGTTTGTGACCCCCGCCACAAGGACGTTCCTTTTCCCTCCGAACAAGCCCCGACATGTTCAGACCTCTCTTCGTATTTATCGGCACGCGTTATACCCGTGCAAAGCGTCGCAATCATTTCGTATCGTTCATTTCCCTGACGTCCATCATCGGGCTGGCCCTTGGCGTGGTCGTGATGATCGTCGTGCTCTCGGTGATGAACGGCTTCGACCATGAGATGCGCACCCGCGTGCTGGGCATGGTGCCCCACGCGACCCTCGAGTCCGGCGAAGCCATCAGCGATTGGCCGAGCCTGGCCGCCAAGGTCAAGCAGAACCCGCAGGTGCTGGCCGTGGCGCCGTTCACCCAGATGCAAGGGCTGCTGACCAACGACGGCAAGGTGTCCAAAGTGTTGCTCAATGGCATCGACCCCGGGCTCGAGCGGCAGGTGTCGATCATCGACAACTTCATGCAGCAGGGAAAACTCGATGACCTGGCGCCAGGCAGTTTCGGCATCGTCATCGGCGACAAGGCCGCGGCCAAGCTCGGCGTTGCCATTGGCGACAAGCTGACCTTCGTCGCCCCGGAAGTCACCGTGACCCCGGGCGGCATGTTCCCGCGCATGAAACGCTTTACCGTGGTCGGCATTTTCCATGTCGGCGCTGGCGAGCTCGATGGTTACCTGGGCGTCACCAATCTCCAGGACCTGGCGCGCCTGCATCGCTGGAAGCCGGATCAGGTCCAGGGCCTGCGGTTGAAGTTCGATGATCTGTTCCAGGCACCGCGTGTGGCGTGGACCATCGCCCAGCAACTCGGCGAAGATCGTTACTACGCCCGGGACTGGACCCGTACCCACGGCAACCTGTACCAGGCGATCCGCATGGAAAAAGCCATGATCGGCCTGCTGCTGTTGCTGATCGTTGCCGTGGCGGCGTTCAACATCATCTCCACGCTGGTGATGGTGGTGAACGACAAGAAGGGCGATATCGCGATCCTGCGTACCCTTGGCGCCACGCCGGGGCAGATCATGCGGATCTTCATGGTCCAGGGCACGGTCATTGGCGTGATCGGTACGTTCGTCGGCGCCCTGGTCGGGATGTTCGCCGCGCTGAACGTCAGCGCCGCGATCGCCGCCCTCGAAGGCCTGATCGGGCACAAGTTTCTCAACGCCGACGTGTACTTCATCGACTACCTGCCATCGCAATTGCAGGCCGATGACGTGTTGATGGTCTGCGGCGCCGCGTTGGTCCTGAGTTTCCTCGCCACCCTGTATCCTGCCTGGCGTGCCGCGCGCACCCAGCCTGCGGAGGCGTTACGTTATGAGTGAGTCGGGCATGAGTGAAAAAGCAATCTTGAGTTGCCGCAACCTGGGCAAATCCTACGAGGAGGGCCCGGAGTCGGTGGTGGTGTTGTCGGGCCTGCAGCTGGAGCTGCATCCTGGCGAGCGCGTGGCGATTGTCGGCACCTCCGGGTCGGGCAAGAGTACCTTGCTCAACCTGCTGGGCGGCCTGGATACGCCAACCGCCGGCAGTGTCTGGCTGGCTGGCGAAGAGCTTTCGGCGCTGAACGAGAAAGCCCGTGGCCTGCTGCGCAACCGTTCCCTGGGCTTCGTCTACCAGTTCCACCATTTGCTGCCCGAGTTCACCGCGCTGGAAAACGTCTGCATGCCGCTGTTGATTGGCCGCACGGCGATTCCTGAGGCCCGTCAGCGCGCCACGGCGTTGCTGGAGCGGGTAGGGCTGGGGCATCGCCTGGAGCACAAGCCGGCCGAATTGTCCGGTGGTGAACGCCAGCGCGTGGCGATTGCCCGGGCCTTGGTCAACAAGCCTGGGCTGGTGATGCTCGACGAGCCGACCGGCAACCTCGACTCCCACACCGCCCAAGGCATCCAGGATTTGATGCTGGAGCTCAGCACGTCGATGCGTACCGCGTTCCTGGTGGTGACCCACGACATGAACCTGGCCCGGCAGATGGACCGCGTCCTGCACTTGCAGGAAGGTTGCCTGAAGCCCATCTGACCGACCGAAACCCGGTACTTGCTGCAAGCGCCGGGTCTTTTATTTTCATACGGTGCCCCGCGAATGTTCAGACCGTTATCGATCTTCATCGGCACGCGCTATACCCGCGCCAAGCGCCGCAATCGCTTTGTTTCGTTCATATCCATGACCTCGATGATCGGCCTCGCCCTGGGTGTGCTGGCGATGATCGTGGTGTTGTCGGTGATGAACGGCTTCCAGCGCGAAATGAGCTCGCGCATCCTCGGCATGGTGCCCCACGCCACGATCGTCGGCGTCAATCCGATCGACGACTGGCAACCGGTGGCCGCCGCGGCGCTGAAAAATCCTGAAGTCACCGCTGCGGTGCCATTCACCGAAATGGAGGGCATGCTCAGCCATAAGGGCTCGATGCAGCCGATCCAGATCAGTGGCGTCGATCCGGCCCAGGAAGGCAAGGTGTCCATTGTCGCCCAGCATATCGTCCAGGGGCGTCTGGATGCCTTGAAGCCGGGCGAGTTTGGTGTCGTGATCGGCGAAATCACCGCCCGGCGTTTTCGTCTGAACGTCGGCGACAAAATCACCCTGATCGTGCCGGAAGTCAGCACGGCCCCCGGCGGCATCACCCCACGGATGCAGCGGCTGAATGTGGTGGGTGTGTTCAAGGTGGGCGCCGAGCTGGACGGCTCCATGGCGCTGATCCACCTGGCCGATGCCGCACAGATGCAGCATTGGCAGCCGAACCAGGTACAAAGCGTGCGCCTGGCGGTGAAGGATTTGTACGCGGCGCCGAAGGTCTCCGGTGACATCGCCACCAACCTTGGCGCGGCCTACAAGGCTGACGACTGGACACACACCCAGGGCAGCCTGTTCAGTGCCATGAAAATGGAAAAAACCATGATCGGCTTGCTGCTGCTGATGATCGTTGCGGTGGCGGCGTTCAACATCATCGCCACCCTGATCATGGTGGTGAACGACAAAGGCGCGGACATCGCGATCCTGCGCACCATCGGCGCCACGCCGCGGCAGATCATGGCGATCTTCATGGTCCAGGGCACGGTGATCGGCGTTGTCGGTACGCTGATTGGCGGCGTGCTGGGGGTGATCGCGGCGTTGAACGTCAGTGCGCTGGTGGGCTGGCTGGAAAGGGTCAGCGGCCAGCACATCTTCAGTTCCGACGTGTACTTCGTCAGCAACCTGCCGTCGGAGCTGCAGCGTGGGGACGTGGTGCTGATCTGCTCGGCCGGGTTCATCCTGAGCTTCCTCGCCACCGTGTACCCGGCGTGGCGTGCGGCGAAGATCGAACCGGCGCAGGCGTTGCGGTATTCCTGATACGCCGTGAAGCTTCCTCGCCACGGGGAATTGGGCATGGCGCGGGTTAAGGGAATGCCTCGAATCAGTGTCAGTTTCAAGAGCAAATCGGTTGGTCGA